>CAMYVQ010000004.1 GCA_947302435.1 uncultured Prevotella sp.
TGCTTCGGCCAGGCATTCCTCGAGCTGCACCCCACAAAGTATGCTGAGGAACTGGTGAAGAAGATGGAGAAGAGCGGTGCCAAGGCTTACCTCGTGAACACAGGTTGGAACGGTACTGGCAAGCGTATCTCTATCAAGGATACACGTGGTATCATCGACGCTATCCTGGGTGGTGACATCCTGAACGCTCCTACCAAGAAGATTCCTTACTTCGACTTCGAGGTTCCCACACAGCTCAACGGCGTGGCTTGGGGCATTCTCGATCCTCGCGACACCTATCAGAACCGCGATGAGTGGGAGGAGAAGGCCAAGGATCTGGCTGCCCGCTTCATCAAGAACTTCAAGAAGTACGAGGGCAACGAGGCCGGTAAGGCTCTGGTCGCTGCAGGTCCGAAGCTCTAAAGTACATTGTAAAGTCATAAGAAGAAGAGGATGAGATTAGGAGTCTCATGAACTGAGTTTTTTTGATTTGTATCAAATAAAGAGTGGCGATTCGTATACGATTCGCCATTTCTTTTTGCCTATAAAGCCAAAAAGGTGTACCTTTGCAGCGCAATCGTGTGTTATAAGAGATTGCTCATATATTATTCATTAGGTTAGTAGTTTAAAAGATTTAAGGTAAAGATTATGTTATTAGATTTTCAGACTACGGCCATGTTGGTGTCGGTTACAGTAGTGACCATTCTGAGTGTTATCACACTAAGATTCACCAATATCCGTTAGAAGGAGTGCGGGGTGAGCGATTCATACCGCACTCTTTTCTTATATTATAATATGTGAAAATGCGTGACTTTTCCGAGGAATCTCATATATTTTTACTATTTTTGCAGCCAAAATAATCTTAAATACGTATTTACGACAATCATGGAACAGAAAAACTACAAGCGTTACACAGTGACATCGGCGCTGCCATACGCCAATGGAGGCGTACATATCGGCCACTTAGCCGGTGTCTACGTGCCTGCCGATATCTATGTGCGCTACCTTCGTCTGAAGAAGCGCGAGGTGATGTTTATTGGCGGTAGCGACGAGCATGGCGTACCTATTACTATTCGCGCACGTAAAGAAGGGATCACACCACAGGATGTGGTGAACCGATACCACGAGATGATCCGCAACTCGTTTGAGGATTTTGGCATTTCGTTCGATGTGTACAGCCGTACCACAAGCAAGACGCACCACCAGTTTGCCGCCGAATGGTTCCGCAAGCTCTACGACGAAGGTAAGCTGACAGAAGAGACGACCACGCAGCTTTACGACGAGGAAGCCAAGCAGTTTCTGGCCGACCGCTACGTGACGGGCGAATGTCCACACTGCCACAACCAGGGTGCATACGGTGACCAGTGCGAGAAGTGCGGTCGTGATCTCTCACCCACCGAACTGATTAATCCTAAGTCGACCATCAGCGGTTCTACGCCTGTGCTGAAAGAGACAAAGAACTGGTATCTGCCCCTGAATGAGTATCAGGAGTGGCTGAAGCAGTGGATCTTGGAAGATCACAAGGAGTGGCGCAGCAATGTCTACGGGCAGTGCAAGTCGTGGCTTGACATGGATTTACAGCCCCGGGCAATGACTCGCGACCTCGATTGGGGCATTCCCGTACCCGTGGAAGGTGCAGAAGGAAAAGTGCTCTATGTGTGGTTCGATGCGCCCATTGGTTATGTGTCGAACACCAAGGAACTGTGCGAGCGTGACCCACAGCGTTGGGGCAATTGGGAAAAATGGTGGCAGGATGAAGACACCCGTCTCATTCACTTCATCGGCAAGGACAACATTGTGTTCCACTGCATCATCTTCCCTGTGATGATGAAAGCCCATGGTGGCTATATCATGCCCGACAATGTGCCGGCCAACGAGTTCCTGAACTTGGAGAACGACAAAATCTCCACTTCACGCAACTGGGCCGTCTGGCTGCACGAATATCTGGTGGACTTCCCCGGCAAGCAGGACGTGCTGCGTTATGTGCTGACAGCCAACGCCCCTGAGACCAAGGACAACAACTTCACGTGGAAAGACTTTCAAGACCGCAACAATAACGAACTTGTGGCTGTCTATGGCAACTTCGTGAACCGTGCCTTGCAGCTTACGTGGAAATACTGGGAGGGCGTGGTGCCCCAGCGTGGCGAACTGCTCGATGTCGACAAAGCCGCCATCGCCGAGTTCAAGGACGTGAAGGAGAAGGTGGAGTCGCTGTTGGAGCAGTTCAAGTTCCGTGATGCACAGTTTGAAGCCATGAACCTTGCCCGTATTGGTAATCGTTACATCACCGAGTGTGAGCCGTGGAAAGTATGGAAGACCGAACCGAAGCGTTGTGAGACCATCTTGAATATCTGTCTGCAGATTGTTGCCAACCTCAGCATTGCCTTTGGCCCGTTCCTGCCGTTCAGCAGCAACCGTCTGCGCTCACTTATCAATACCAACGACCTTGACTGGGAGCAGTTGGGCAATATCGACCTGCTGCCAGCCGGTCATCAGCTGAACGAACCGCAGTTGCTCTTCGAGAAAATCGAGGATGAAGCCATTCGGAAACAGCTCGACAAATTGGAGGCTGCGAAGAAGCAGAACGAGGCTGCCGCCTATAAGGCTGCACCTATCAAGGACACCGTGAGCTTTGATGATTTCGAGAAGCTCGACATTCGCGTGGGCTTGGTAAAGGACTGTCAGAAAGTGAAGAAGTCGAAGAAGCTTCTCCAGTTCACCATTGACGACGGTACTGGTACCGACCGCACCATTTGCTCGGGCATTGCCGCTTTCTACGAAAAGCCTGAAGAACTCATTGGCAAGCGCATCCTGTTTGTGGCAAACTTTGCCCCTCGCAACATGATGGGCATCGAGAGCCAGGGCATGATTCTTTCTGCCGTCGACTTCGACGAAAGCCTAAGTGTGGTGACCACCACGAAGGATGTGAAGGCTGGTTCACAGGTAGGATAGTTCAAAGTGCATCGTTCGTAGTTTATGCAGGCAATCATCTTGGCGGCTGGTATGGGCCGCAGATTAGGAGACTATACCAGGGACAATACGAAATGTATGGTTCCTGTCAATGGCGAACGGATCATTGACCGTTTGCTGGGACAGTTGTCGAAGCAGCAATTGAGCCGTGTAGTCATTGTCGTGGGCTATAAGGGAAAGGAACTCCGTGAGTACATTGGTCGTCGCTATGACCATCAGCTCAAGATAGAATACGTGGAAAATCCCATCTACGACAAAACCAACAACATCTATTCGCTGGCTTTGGCAAAGGAGAAACTACAGGAAGACGACACGCTGCTCATTGAGAGCGACCTGATTTTCAGTGACCGTCTCTTCCCCATGATTCTTGAGAGTCCTTATCCCAATGTGGCACTGGTAGCCAAGTATGAGAGCTGGATGGACGGCACCATGGTCACCATCGACCGTGACTATAACATCGTGAGCTTCGTACCGAAGAGAGCCTTCAAGTACGAGAGTGTCGACCATTATTATAAGACTGTCAATATCTATAAGTTCTCGAAAGAATTCTCTCGTCAGAAGTATGTTCCCTTCCTCGATGCCTACTCGCGTGCCATGGGCAATAACGAGTACTATGAGCAGGTGCTTCGTGTCATCACTCTTATTGATTCGGTTGATTTGAAAGCCCTTCCCATTGGCAACGAGAAATGGTATGAGATTGACGATGTGCAGGATTTAGACATTGCCGAGACCATTTTTGCCGAGGGTGACGAGATGTTGAATCGGTTCAACTATCGTTATGGCGGTCACTGGCGGTTCCCCAAAATGCTGGACTACTGCTATTTGGTGAACCCATACTTCCCCACGAAACGCATGAAGGATGAGCTGCGTGCCAATTTCGACACGCTGCTCACCGAATATCCTTCGGGTATGATGGTGATGCAGTTGTTGGCAGGGAAATATTTCGGTGTCAAGGCCGACTATACTGTGGTGGGCAATGGTGCAGCCGAACTGATCAAGAGTCTGATGGAAGGTGAAGAAGGGAATATTGGTGTGGTCTATCCCACCTTCGAGGAGTATCCCCACCGACTGAAAAAAGAACAGATTATTTCCTATTTTCCTGACAACAACGAACTGCGATATACAGCACAGGAATTGATGGACTACTTTCATGAAAAGGACATCAACACCTTGTTACTGATCAACCCAGACAACCCTTCGGGCAATTTCATTCCCAAAAGCGGACTGCTGCAACTCTGTGAGTGGAGCAGGCAGAAAGGCATCCGCCTGATCATCGACGAGTCGTTTGTGGATTTCAGCGATGACTTTGAAAATAATTCCATGATTACGAACGGGATTCTGGAACAGTATCCGCAACTGGTTGTCATGAAAAGCATCTCAAAGTCGTATGGAGTTCCCGGACTTCGCTTGGGTGTGATGGCTACCGCCAATACAGAGCTCATCCAGCGTGTGAAGCACGATATTGCCATCTGGAACATCAATTCGTTCGCCGAGTATTATCTTCAGATTTTCGGGAAATATGAGGAGGACTACCGTCGGGCTTGTCATAAATTCATTGCTGAACGCAACCGTTTCGAGGCTCTGCTGCGTCAGATACCCTATCTTCGTGTCATCCCTACTCAGGCAAACTATTTCTGCATAGAGGTCATCGACAAGTTCACTGCCGAGGAACTGACCAAGCGGTTGTTAGCCGATTATGAGATCATGATCAAGGACTGCAATTCCAAGAACACTCTGGAAGGCAAGAACTATATTCGCATCTCCATTCGGAATCAGGAAGACAACGACCGTCTTTTCACGGCCTTTAAGGAGTTGGGGCGCTTATGAGGATCTGTGTCTGCGGAGGAGGCAATTTGGGGCATGTCGTAGCCGGATTCATCGCTGCGCAAAACGGGCATGAGGTAAGTGTCCTGACCCGACAGCCAGAAAGGTGGGCACAACGGCTGACCATCGAAACGCCTAATGATGAACTGCTGACAGGAACCCTCGCGGCCGTCAGTACCGATGCCAAGCAGGTTATCTCCAATGCAGAAATGGTATTGCTCTGCCTGCCAGGCTTCTCCATTCACGATGTGTTGTTGCAGATTCGTGAATACCTGAAGCCTGGAACAGCGGTAGGAAGCGTTATCAGCAGTACAGGCTTTTTCTTGGAGGCGATGAATACATTGCCTTTGCAGACACCATTGTTCGGATTCCAGCGTGTGCCTTTCATTTCCCGTATTGTTGAATACGGCCAACGGGCGCGGCTGATGGGCTATAAGGAGAGTCTTAGCGTGGCCATCGAGCAGTGTGCCGATGCTGAACAGTTGCGTCGTCAGTTGGAAGCACTGTTCAAGACACCAACCTTCTTGCTGGAGAATTATTATGAAGCCAGCCTGTCAAATAGCAATCCCCTGTTACATCCAGCCCGTCTTTACGACCTTTGGAAGGATTGGCATGAGGGAATTGTCTATCCCCATGTCCCTTTGTTCTATGAAGAATGGACCGAAGAGGCCGCCCAGATGTATATTGACATGGATGCCGAACTACAGCGTTTGTTACTCGAACTGCCTGTGAAGAAAGGAAGCATACCCACGGTTCTTGACTATTATGAGAGCAGCGATGCCGCTTCGTTGGCCGCAAAGTTACGGTCGATAGAGGCTTTCAAGGGCATCAAGGCCCCGATGAAAGCGGTAGGAGACAGCTATGTGCCCGACTTCACGAGTCGCTATTTTACCGAGGATTTTCCATACGGCCTGGCCATCGTACAGCGATTGGCGCATGAAAAGAATGTCAGCACCCCCACTATCGACCGGATATGCAGTTGGGGAATCAATAAAAGTCTGCAATGAATATTCTGACAAAGACATTGAACTACTTGTGGCTGCATGGATGGAAATACCGTGCCGTGGAACGCCAGCACCGGCGACTGGTTGAACAGTTGAGTCGTGAGCAGCGACCGCTGCGCGTGGTGTTCATGGCCATTGACTTGGCATACTGGCATTATCAGGGCATCTACGAACAGATGGCTGCCGACAGTCGCTTCTTGCCCACCATCGTGCTCTCACCTTGCAAGGAACGGTTAAATCCAGAGGCCGACATGCAGCGGCTGCGCGACTATTTCCGAGACCGTGGCACATCTTTTGTCGACTACGATTTCACTCAGCCACCCGTTGACATTCGCAGACAACTGCAGCCCGACCTTATTTTCTATACCCAGCCCTACGAGTATCAGCTCTGCAACGAACACGACCCTCGTCATTTCTATGACCGGTTGGTGTGCTATATGCCATACGGCTTTTGGACTTCCACGGGAAAAGGCAGCTACAATCTCCATTTCCACAATCAGGCGTGGCGACTCTATTACTCTACGCAGTTGCACCTACAGGAGGCGCAACGGGTGGCCGACAACCATGGACGTAATGTCAGGGTGACGGGCTATGCCAATGCCGATGAATTCCTGTCCGGCCATCATCGCAGTCCATGGCGGGAGATAGCCGACGGCCACTGTCGGAAGCGAATCATTTGGGCTCCCCACTTCTCCATCACAGCCAAGAGTTCTTACCTCCCTGCACGGGCCTGCTTCCTGTGGATGGCAGAACTGATGCTTGAATTGGCACAAGTGTACAAAGACCGTATCCAGATAGCCTTCAAGCCACATCCCTCGTTGATCACACAGCTCTATCAGCACCCTGATTGGGGAAAAGAACGTGCCGACGACTACTATGCCCGATGGCAGCAAATGGAGAACACCCAGTTGGAGACAGGTGGATATGTCGACCTCTTCATGACCAGCGATGCCATGATTCACGACAGCGGTTCGTTTGTCGTGGAATATCTCTACGCCAACCGCCCCGTGATGTTTGTTTCCAACAATCTTCAATCCATTCTTGCCACTCAGAGCGAGTTCGGACTGCAAGCCTACAAGCAGGCCTACATAGGCAGTGAGGCTGGCGACATCCGCCGTTTCATTGACGAGGTGGTGCTTCGCGGAAACGACCCCATGCGGCCTCAGCGCGAACAGTTTTTCAGCGACTATCTGCTGCCGCCAGGAGGCAAGACCGTGGCACAGAACATCGTTGACGATATTACGAAGTCGCTGAGACGATCATAAAAACACTTAGAAACTATGAGTAGCGTTCACTACATTGCCAGTTGGTTCTATTACGAATCCTCTGATGAGGCAAGTTATTATCCACAGATGGGCCGACGGGGCGATTCGCCCTTGGCGCATTCCGTCTACATGCAGATCCAGGTGCCGTTCTTCGTCACATTCAGGCACTACAATCCGGAAGCCCGGCTGTTGTTCTTCACCAATCTGGAGTCGTTGCCACGATTCCTTTCCGAACTGTTCCAACAGCTGGAGGTCGAAGTGGTCACGCTGCCTTACAAGTGTGCGCCACCCAAAGGTTGGTATCATTCCTGGGCCAACCAGTTCTATCTCTATGACATCCTTCAATACATGGAGCAGCGAATGGGCGACAGGGACACTTTCACCGTCATCGATGCCGACTGCATTTGCCAGCACCCTCTGATGACCTTCTTTGAACAGGTTGTCAATACCGGAAGCGGCCTTTACGCCAACGAAACTGCCGACGGATGGACATCGAGCGACCTCAACCAGGCACAGGCCACGGAGATATACTGTGCTTTCTATAAGAAGGAGCCAAGAGAACGGCTCTATTACTATGGCGGTGAGTTCATTTCCCTTCGGGGCGATAAGGTCAGGGAAGTGAATCAGGCTTATGGCCCGTTGTGGGACTATAACTTGAAACTGTATCAGGACAACAAACCCAAACTGAATCAGGAAGCCCTGATGTTCAGCGTACTGGCCGAGCACTTGCAGATACGCAACAGCATAGGCAACGCTTATATCAAGCGCATTTGGACCAGCCCCGACTTTAACAACTGCCAGCCGGAAGACCGTCAGCTCGCTATCTGGCATCTGCCATACGAAAAGCGCCGCGGCCTGCACTATCTGTACAATGACCTTGTCCGCAGCCATTACCATATCACGGACGAGAGACTGTTTTGGGAAAATGCCTCGCGCTATTGCGGTGTGCCCAAGATAACGATGTGGAAGCGGTGCAGGGACTTTATGCAAAAGCTGAAAGACATCTTCATCAGATAAAACTCCCATTCGCAACAACATCGCTATGACGGCTAAGAGTGAGACTATCAAAGAGAAGACAGCCAAAGGCCTGCTGTGGAGCGGACTGAGCAACGGCATTCAGCAAGTGCTGAACCTGCTGTTCGGCATTGTGCTGGCCCGTCAGCTCAGCCAGACCGACTATGGCATCATCGGTATGCTGGCCATCTTCTCGGCCATAGCCTCATGCATGCAGGAAGGCGGATTCATCGCAGCGTTGAACAGGAAGAAGAACGTCACGCATGCCGACTATAACGCCGTGTTCTGGATGAGCCTGATGATTAGCGTATGCTTCTATCTCGTCTTCTTTTTCTCGGCTCCCCTGATAGCCCGCTTCTACGACGAGCCACGTCTCACGTCGCTGGCCCGCTACAGTTTCCTCAGTTTCCTGTTCGTCAGTTTCAGCATTGCTCCCCGTGCCTATATCTTCCGTAAGATGATGGTGCGCGAGAGCAGCATCATCAGTCTGGCATCGTTGGCACTGTCAGGCATCGTGGGCATTGTCATGGCTTATCAAGGCTATGCCTATTGGGGATTGGCCACACAGAACATCGTCTTCACGCTGACAGTGAGCGTGCTCAACTTCTGGTATTCCGGCTGGCGTCCGTCATGGAGTATCAATCTGCGCCCCATCCGCGAGCTGATTGGCTTCAGCAGCAAGTTGGTCTTCACCAGTATTGTCAATGCTGTCAACAGCAATCTGCTCTCCGTTTTGCTGGGACGTTACTATACGGCAGCAGAGGTGGGCAATTTCACCCAGGCAAACAAATGGAACACAATGGGCCATTCGCTCATCACCAGCTCGCTCTACAATATCGCCCAGCCAGTGCTGGCCAAAGCCGATGGCGACAAAGCCCGTCAGAAGCACATATTCCGTAAATTGCTGCGCTTCACGGCCTTTGTGTCCTTCCCGGCCATGCTCACCCTGGCCCTTGTCAGCGAAGAGTTTATTACGATACTGATTACGGAAAAATGGCTCAGTAGCGCCCATCTGCTGCGATGGCTCTGCATAGCAGGAGCCGTGATGCCTGTCAGCTTCCTTTTCTCCAACCTGCTCATCAGTCGCGGACGCTCCGACATCTACATGTGGTGTTCCATCGGCCTCTGTGCCTCACAGTTGTTAGGCATGCTGCTCAGTGTGCCTTACGGCATCGGGCGGATGGTAATGGCTTTTTCCGCCATCAACATCCTATGGGCTTTCGTCTGGTTCTGGTTTTCCCGCAAGGAGATTGACCTGCGTTTCAGTGAAGTGCTCCGCGATGTCTCGCCCTACGTGGTTCTTTCTGTAAGTGTCGTGGCATGTGCCTACCACCTCACAAGTGGGATGGGCAACATCTACCTTTCCCTGGCAGCCAAGATCATCTTTGTGGCCAGCACTTATTGTGCCGCCTTGTGGCTGTTGGGCTCCACCATATTCAGGGAAACCGTTTTGTTCATCACCCAAAAGAAAATTGAATGACAAAGAAAAAGACCCGCGACAGCAACATGGAACTGCTGCGCATCGTTGCCATGCTGCTTGTCATGATTGTTCATGCCAGCTACCGCGCACTTGGCCTCCCCACGCAGGAAATGCTCGTTGAGGATCCACAATCGGGTTTCCTACGACTGCTGACGGAGAGTTTCTCCATTATGGCCGTCAATGTGTTCGTCATGTTGTCGGGCTGGTATGGCATCCGTCTGCGCTGGTCGCGACTGGCTGAGCTGCTCTTCCAGGTGCTGTTCTTCGGTCTGGTCTGTGTGGGCATTGCCTATATAGCGACGGGTTCTTTGCCCACCGGCATTGCCAAGTGTGTCTTGATGCTGGGCGAGGGCGACTACTGGTTTGTCAAGACCTATTTGGCCCTCTATCTGCTGTCGCCCGTACTCAACGCCTTCGTTGAGCATGCCTCACGCCGGCAGATGGAGACCACGCTGCTCACCTTGTTTGCCTTCCAATGGGTCTTTGGGTGGATTTTCAATGCCACAACTTGGCTCGTTGGTGGCTATTCGTTGCCATCGTTTGTCTGCCTCTATCTGTTGGCGCGCTACATGAACATTCATCGTCCGCGCTTCACGAAGTTCGGACGGCAAACCGACATATCCATCTATATTGTCACTTGTGCTTTCATGACCGTTTCCATTTTCCTGTTGAAACGGTATTTCAATCTGGGTGGGGTGCTATACTACTACAATTCTCCTACGGCAATCTTGGCAGCCGCTTACCTGTTGCTGTTTTTCAGCAAATTGCATTTGCAGAGTCGGATTGTCAACTGGGTTGCCATATCGGCACTGGCCATCTATCTCACCCACAGCAACAGCTATCTGTGCCACTATTATGATGGAACCATCCGCCTTTGGTGCGGTCAGCTCGCATTGCCCTCGTTCCTTTTGCATGTGGTGGCGCTCATCGCAGTGGTCTTTGTCGGATCCATTCTGTTGGATAAGGTACGCCTGTTGGTTTGGCGGCCTTTCCAGCATTACCTTTCTGACCGATAGTTTTGGCGTACCAATTCTTCGATGTTGTCTGGCACCATGCCACTGATGCTTTCGCCTTGTCGGATTCGTTGACGGATTTCGGTGCTTGAGATGTCAAGCAGTTCGGTGTCTGCCACCATGACGTTTTGGGGAAATTGGTTGCAGTCTGTTTCAAAGCCCCGTCGGGGATAGACCACAATGGTGTAGTTGTGTAGAATGTCGTCGGCTCTGTACCATTGTGGGAAACGTTGCCAGTTGTCGCCGCCTATCAATAATACAAAGGCGTGTTGTGGGTAGTCCTCCTTCAGGTGCTGCAAGGTGTTCCAGGTATAGGAGGGCTTGGGCAGATGCAGCTCGTAGTCGCATGCCTTGATGTCCGTTTCGCCTTCCAAGGCTTGTCGTGCCATCTCAAAGCGCAATCGGTCGTCGAGCAGGTCGTCCGATTGCTTCAACGGGTTCTGTGGCGACACCATCAGCCACACCTCATCGAGCCGGGCCAGTTCGCGAAGCTGTCGGGCCAAAGTCAAATGCCCTGTGTGAATAGGGTTGAACGACCCCCCGAAGAGTCCGATTCTCATACTTCCAAGAACGTCTTTACCAGTCGCAGTGTTTCCTGTTTCGCCTTTTCCAGGTCGTCGTTCACGATGATGTGGTCGAACCGTGAGGCGAAGGTCAGTTCATATTCAGCCTTGGCCAGGCGTTCTGCGATGGCTTCGGGCGTGTCGGTGGCCCTACCCTCTAATCTCCGCCTCAGCTCGTCTACCGATGGCGGCTGGATGAAGAGGCTCATGGCCTGGGTGCCGTAGTACTTCTTGATGTTGCATCCGCCTTTCACGTCGACATCGAAGACCACGTTCTGCCCCTTCGTGCGTTGGTCTTCCACCTGCTGTTTCAGTGTGCCGTAGAAGCGGTCTGTGTACACCTCCTCATACTCCAGGAACTCGTTGTTCTGTATCTTGGCCCTGAACTCCTCCGGCGAGAGGAAGAAATATTCCACACCATGCTGTTCTGTGCCGCGAGGCTGGCGCGAGGTACACGAGATGGAGAAAGCCAGCTTCAGCTCGGGGTGCTCCCCCATCAGCCAATTCACAATCGTTGACTTGCCGCTCCCCGAAGGCGCACTGACGACTAACAGTTTTCCTTTTGTCATGATTATAATGCGTTAAGAACCTGCTCTTTGATCTGTTCCAGTTCGTCTTTCATTTGGACGACGATGTTCTGCATTTCAGCTTGGTTCGACTTTGAGCCAGTGGTGTTGATTTCGCGGCCCATCTCCTGAGCGATGAAACCGAGCTTTTTGCCCTGCCCGTGGCCGTCGGCCATTGTCTCGCGGAAGTATTTCAAGTGGTTGGTCAGGCGCTGCTTCTCCTCGCTGATGTCCAACTTCTCGATGTAGTAGATCAGTTCCTGTTCCAGTCGGTTCTTGTCGTACTCCACACCGGGAATCTGTTGCAGACCCTCGGTGATGCGCTGGCGTATCTTCTCTACACGGCTCTTCTCGTATGGCTCAATCTCGGCCAGCAGGCGTTCGATGTTGTTGATCTTCTCGTTGAATTTCTTCTCCAAGGCGGCACCCTCCTGCTTGCGGAAGCTCACCAATGCCTCGATGGCCTGTACAACAGCCTTGCGGCCTTCGTTCCACTCCTCGTCGGTGAGCACCTCCACCTCGGTCTTCGTCAGCACGTCGGGCATGCGTGTCAGGGTGAACATCCAGTCAGCAGGTTCGGGAATCCCCATGCTTTCGGCCACCGTTTTCAACTGCGAGTAGTAGTTCTTCATCAGTGCTGTATTCACAGGGGTGGCGTCTACGCCCTGCTCTTTCTCTATCCAGAGCGAGAAGTCCACCTTGCCGCGCTCCACCGCCGTGGCAACCATCTGCCTGATTTCCATCTCTTTTTCGCGATAGAGCGGAGCAATGCGGGTCTGAAGGTCCAACTGCTTCGAGTTGAGCGACTTGATTTCTACATTGATTTTCTTGTCTTTGTAGGCCACGACAGCCTTGCCGTAGCCCGTCATTGATTGTATCATGATGTTCTCATTTATATATATTTCTGCAAAAGTACGACAAAATACGCAATTTACCAAGTTTCATGCACAAATCTTTGTCGTTTATAGGTCAGATACAGAATGTTTCAAAAGCGTAAATGGCTTTATCATTCCCCTGAAACATTAAAGGGCTAATCAGGAACGTTTTTCAACCGTTTTACAAAGTCGTCGACTTTGTGAGACAAACTCGTCGACTTTGTGTTACAAACTCGACGACTTTGTAAACTCATTTCATTTGAATTGAAAAAGCTCAAATTATATTTGGCTTTTTAATCGCTTATTTGTACCTTTGCACCTTAATAAAAATAGAAGGAGCGGTAAAAAATGTCATGCATTCTACATATTGAAACGAGTACGCAGGTGTGCTCGGTGGCTGTCAGCGAAGACTCCCAGATTATCTACCATGAGGAGGAGGGACTGCCCGGCAGCCTCGAAGACGGCACTCAGGAACACAAAGGCAGCGCCGCCGAGAAATTAGGCACGATGGTCGATGAGGCTCTGTCGTTCACCGACAGTCACGCCATTCCGTTCGATGCCGTGGCCGTCAGTTGCGGGCCGGGCAGCTATACCGGTCTGCGCATCGGCGTGTCGATGGCCAAAGGTGTTTGCTTTGGCCGCGACCTGAAGCTCATTGCCGTGCCTACGCTCGAACTGCTCTGCGTGCCAGTCTTGTTAAGAGAGGCAGCGGAAGAGGAGGATGCCCTTCTCTGCCCGATGATCGATGCCCGCCGCATGGAGGTATATGCCGGTGTCTACGACCGTGCCTTGCGCGCAGTCCGTCCTATACAGGCCGACATTGTAGGTCCGGAAACCTACCGCCAGTGGCTCGACGAGCGCCCCGTCTACTTCTTTGGCAATGGCGCGAAGAAGTGTATGGAGACCATCAATCACCCCAATGCCCACTATATCGACGGCATAGAGCCACTGGCCCGCTGGATGCAGCCGCTGGCCGAGAAACGGCTTATGCAAGGACAGACGGAGGATGTGGCCTATTTTGAGCCTTTCTATCTGAAGGACTATGTGGCAAAAATGCCGAAAAAGCTTATTTAATGAATATGAACATACAAGGATTAGACTACAACACGCAGCGCCAGGCACTTGTCATGCCAGAGTATGGCCGTGAGATTCAGAAGATGGTAGACCATGCCATCCAGCTGCCTACGAAGGAAGAGCGCATGCGTTGTGCCGAGGCCATCATCAAGCAGATGGAGAACAAGGTGCCGCAGATACGTGAGAATGCCAACTATAAGCAGACCCTCTGGGACCATCTCTATTTGATGAGCCACAAGCAGCTCGACATCGACTGGCCCAACGACCTGAGCAATGTGGAGCGCATGAGCGCCAAGCCCGAACCGATGAAGCTGCCGCAGAGCGATATTCGCCTGCGCCACTATGGCCGACTGGTGGAGGAGATGCTGGATAAGTTGAAGGATATGGCTGACGGTCCGCAGCGTGACGAACTGATCCGGCTGACGGCCAACCAGATGAAGCGTGACCTGATACAGTGGGGACACGGGTCTATCGATGACGAGAAAGTAGCCGACGACATGGCCCGTCTCACCGATGGTGCCATCCAGCTCAACCTGAATGTGTTCCGTTTTGCCTCCCCCACACAGGTGATGGCTCCTGGACCAAAGAAAAACAACAAGAAACGTAAGTAAGCATGTCGGCTTTTATCATAGAAGGCGGTCATCCGCTCACTGGAACCATTGAGCCGCAGGGCGCAAAGAACGAGGCCTTAGAGGTGCTCTGTGCCACACTGCTCACCAGTGAGAAGGTCACCATCCGCAATATTCCCAATATCCGCGATGTCAACAACCTCATTCAGCTGCTCAAGGATATAGGGGTAAAGGTGGTTCATGGCTCAGATTCCTATACCTTTCAGGCCGACGATTTGAATCTGGATTATCTGCAGAGCGACGAGTTTGTGCAGAAATGCGCCCAACTGCGCGGTTCGGTCATGATGATTGGTCCGTTGCTGGCCCGCTTTGGCCGCACCGTGATTGCCAAGCCCGGTGGCGACAAGATTGGCCGTCGCCGGTTAGACACCCACTTTCTCGGATTCGAGAAACTCGGCGCAAAGTTCCAGCAGGTAAAAGGCCGCAATGTCTATGAGATTTCCGTCTCTCCCCTCTCCACCTTAAAAGGCACCTACATGCTGCTCGATGAGGCTTCGGTGACGGGTACGGCCAATATCGTGATGGCAGCCGTCTTTGCCCAGGGCACCACCACTATTTATAATGCGGCCTGCGAGCCCTATCTGCAACAGCTCTGCAAAATGCTCAACAGCATGGGTGCCCGGATTTCGGGCATTGCCTCGAACCTGCTGACCATCGAGGGTGTCAAGAAACTGCATGGTACGGAGCATACCATCCTTCCCGACATGATCGAGGTGGGGTCGTTTATCGGCATGGCCGCCTTGGTGGGCGACGGCATCCGCATCAAGAACGCTTCGGTGAAGAATCTGGGGTTCATCCCCGATGCCTTCCGCCGCATGGGCATCACAGTGAATACCGAGGGCGATGACATCGTGGTGCCCCGTCAGGACCATTATGAGATTCAGTCGTTCATCGATGGCACCATTATGACACTGGCCGATGCCCCTTGGCCCGGACTCACGCCCGACCTCTTGTCGGTATTGATTACCGTGGCCACACAGGCCCGCGGCTCGGTGCTCTTCCATCAGAAGATGTTTGAAAGCCGCCTGTTCTTCGTCGACAAGCTCATCGACATGGGCGCACAGATCATTCTCTGTGACCCCCACCGCGCCGTCGTCATTGGCCACGACCGTAAGATTCAGTTGCGCGGCGGTCGCATGTCGAGTCCCGACATCCGCGCCGGCATTGCCCTGCTCATTGCTGCCATGAGTGCCCGTGGCACCAGCCGCATCGACAACATCGAGCAGATTGACCGTGGCTACGAGAATATTGAAGAACGACTGAACGCATTAGGTGCCCATATAGAAAGGATTTAGGATGATCAGGCAAGAGGAGGTCTATCGCATTGGCCGCATCGGCAAGACCCATGGCGTGCGCGGCGAGGTGTCGTTTCAGTTCGACGACGATATCTTCGACCGTGTGGATGCCGACTATCTCGTCTTGGATGTCGACAGCATCCTTGTGCCGTTCTTCATGGAGGAATACCGTTTCAAGACCGACAGCACCGCCATCGTGAAGTTCTGCGACATCGACACCCAGGAGCGCGCTCGCGAACTGACGGGTTGCGATGTCTACTTCCCCTTGTCGCTCGTACCCGACGACGAAGATGCCCCCCTCTCATTAGCAATCCTCATAGGCTTCGATATTGTTGAAGCCAGGACAGGCAAAACCATTGGCCGGATTGCCACCATCGACGACTCAACGGCAAACGTCCTCTTCGAACTTAAAGACGGCAACCTCATTCCAGCCAACGACGACCTCATTGACCATATAGACCAAAATCGTCGGCAAATCCTTATGAACCTCCCTGAAGGGTTGCTCAACCTGTAGCTTCTCTGAAGTCATTAAAAGAAAGAGAGAGCGCCGTTTTTTTGAAGTGCTCTCTCTTCATGTTTTCTGTCCCAGTCTTTGACATTTACTATTTGGTATAGGTGGCTCCGGCAATGTAGATGCTACTTCCGTTGAGGGTGAAGTCCATGTCCTGCTTGCGGTTTTCCTGCGTATAGATGATACGCACAAAGCCGATACGCGAAGTAGGAGCATAGGTGATAATGCTGTAGGTGAATGGGGATGTAGCCTTGTTGCAGCTTGTGTCCATGAAGAATGACCCAGTGCCGTTCTTGTTGAAAGTCCAGCCCTCTGTTCCGGCACAACTGCCCGTCACCTTTCGGTTCCATGTTCCTACCAGCAATGTCTGGTTGTCACCCGTAGTACCCACACCATCATTGTCGTCATCATCACTGCCACAGGCAATGAATCCCACACTCATCACTGCTACCAGCAGTGCTGTGAGCAAATAAAAATACTGCTTTTTCATAATGACACATTGTTTTTATAAGTTAATTTTCTTATATGGTTCGTATGATATACTATAAACAATATCTTCCAAATCCGTACTCTTTCTCTCGCTCATGAATGCAATATTCATGGTCTTATCTTTGTTGTAATAATAGGTGAGACTCTTGGTATTGGGATAATTTCCAACTGATTCGGAACCAACATATATGTATGTACGATTGAGATAGTCAAACACTTTAGTTAGTGTTTCCCGATCCCATCCCTTGACGAATTCCACTATGATGAGATTCACGGCCTTCCATTCTTGGCGCTGCCCGGCTTTATTGTATGCCCAGTCGGCAAACATGTTAACAGACCATACCATCCCGTCACGCAGACCACGAGGCTCGTAAGTCAAATAGTTACCCGTATCGTCAACTTTTCCCCATCCTACGCTTTGAATGTCCTTGCCCAAATAGCTGCTGAAGTCGAGGAAGAGAGGTTCGTTCAGCAGAGTGTAGACCAGTTTCCGAGCGGCTGCTGTATACACGATTTCAAAGTTTGCCTTGTTGGGCTCTTCCGAGTCGCAGAACTTCCAAATGCCATTCTCCGACGAAAACATGTTTAAATATTGGTAGTACCCTACAATCTGCTCGACCGTTGCCGGATAGTTGTCTGCTAGCACCACTGTAATCTCCTTGATTCCTTGTGCGGCCTGTCCAGTCGAAGGATATTCTTCATATTCAATCGATTTATACACTGTAGCATCGGCATTTGTCACCCTGTATCGACAGGCTTCGCCCGTGCTTTCCGCTTCCAGACCGCTGGATATGTTGCGAATGGTTGCTCCCAATCCGTTTTGGAAATTGTAGAACTCTACATGGAAAGGCCGTTCTGGATTATTCTGTTCATTAGGATTGTTAGGACCAGTATCCTCATCGTCGTCACCACTGCCACAGGCAATGAATCCCATACTAAGCATTGCTGTCATGGTCATGGCCAGCAAACTCATAAGACAATTCTTTCTTTTCATTTCGCTTATTATTAATAGGTTTATAGTAAAGACAATGCCAGATTGGGGACAAAGAGAATGGCGTGGCCATTCTTATGCACTTAACCTGAGGGGTGGACGTAGGAAATCTGGAACCCCTCTCTGATATATAAGAATGCTACCACGCCAAGCGTGGAGCACAGCTTCTTTGTCAGATGAGGATTGACTTCTCGTCGTCTTTCCCTTTACTTCTTATCTCGAACTATTCCAAAACAGATTTCCTACGTCCCTTCGGTTAAGTGCGAAATAATAAGCTTATGCATCTAAAATCCGGGATTTCTCCCCGAATCATCTGCAAAATTACTTGTTTCTATATAAATGACCAAATCTTTTTGTTGAATTTTTATAGAATGCAGCATCTGTAACTGCTCATCACCTTATCATGATGGACCCCTTCGGTGGGAAATTATTCGTTTTCTTGGAACTTTCAGAAATTATTGTTCTTTCTGATCCATCTCAATCATTGTTAAACTCTCTGTACGTTAAACAGCACACATACAAGCAACTGTTTTATAACGGAGAGCCCTGATTGGATGGTATACTTTTGATTATTATGGTGGTATACTTTTCAATTATTATCTACATTGATAAAACGTGCGAGTTTTTTCCAAAACTTTTAAAATTTGGCAATTTTGGAAAAAACTCAACTGATTTACTGCGAAAATACGAATATTATTTTGACTCCCGGCATCTTTGCTAAAAATCAGCAAAAATGAGAAATAATGGCCCAAAAATGTACACAGATTTATTGGAAGCAAATTATATAAAGAGGTGGAAAGTTACGAACAAAGAAAAAAGGGGACAATAAAACAGAGACCTCTCTGTTCGTTAGTCGGGATTTTTATGTAAATTTGCCCCTCAAAAACGATCAAGAAGAAGAAACGACGATGCCATGAGGGATGAGAAGGTCTATCAGCCGGAGAGTGCGGACAGTCTGTATGCCGAACTGCAAGAGGCATACAGGCTGCTGCCGGACGATTGATACTGAGTTGGATGTTTCGTATGTCTATAAGGCCACGAACCACGTTATTCGTGTCAGTACGGTGAACTTGAACCAGAACTGGCGGATGATAGAACAGAGGCTGAAAGATATTATTCAAGAACAAATACAATAACAATATATGGCAAAGAAAAGCAAGAAGAAAGAGGACGAAACAAAAAAGGTGGTCGCAAAATGCGACAACCCTAACGAGGTGGTTGCAAATTGTGACCACCCTGAAGAGGTTATCGCAAATTCTTTCCTTGAAAGCGACCAGAGGTCGAGCGGCGAGAACCCACAAGAAACCTTTCTCAGTCAATATGACATAGAGAAGCTGATAGTTACAGTCCGAGGCGAGCAAGTGCTTATAGACCAAGACATTGCAAGGATTTACGGAGTTACAACAAGCCGCCTAAATCAGCAGGCCAAACGTAATATTGCAAGGTTCCCAGAGTCTTTCCGCTTTCAATTGACAAAGGAAGAACGTGACGAGGTTGTTGCAAATTGTGATAACCTCCGATCCTTAAAGTTCTATCCATCCTTGCCGTATGCTTACACGGAGCAGGGTATAGGACAACTTTCAACCGTTGTGCATAGCAAAATTGCGATAGAAAGGAGCATTATGATTATGAATGCTTTCGTGGCTATGCGACGGTTTATGGTTCAGAATGCTGGCATTCTGATGCGAATTGCCCATCTGGAGAAACACCAGATAGAAACAGACCAGAAGATGGACATGCTTCTCGACAGGATGGACAAACAATCGCCCAAACTTTTGCCAGAGCAGATTTTTGCCACGGGCTGTGTATGGGATGCATGGACTTACGTGTCAGACTTAGTAAGAAGTGCCAAGCAGCGGATTGTGCTGATTGACAACTTCGTGGACGACCGAGTGTTGTCGCTCCTGGATAAAAGGGCTGATAATGTGGAAGCTACGATTCACAGTCGTTACCACGAGTCGTTCCAAACAGACTTGAAGAAGCACAATGAACAGTATCGTGAAATCCAGTTCGTGCAACTGCCCCATAAGAATCACGATAGGTTCTTGATTATCGACGACGATGCCTATTTGCTTGGTGCCAGCGTGAAGGATATGGGTGTCGGCATGTGTGCAGTCACCAAGATGCAGGTGTCACCTGAAATTGTATTGCAATTATTGAAGTAATAATACTAAATGATGAAAAAACGGTAAAGAAGGACTACGAGGAATACTTCTTGAAAGAAGAGCCGACAAAGATTTACTATACAGGTAAAACTCGTTCTTTCCCTTCAACGATAGCATTAAATAAGCTATAGGTCTATCTTTTTTGCCGAAAGACTTGCGGAAAATCTCAAAAAGGTGCAAACGGCATCGTTATGAAGCGTAAATTATCTGCCGAGACATCTCTACGGTGCCTCGGCGTTTTTCGTTGTATCAAGTATCGTCGGAAGACGATCAGTTACAAGAATAGAAACATAACTTTGTCACCTAATGGGCTTTCTATCTTGGCAGACGTTCCCTGACATTGGTGTAGGCCTTGTAGGAAGTGAATCCGCTGGCCTCTGCCGCTGCCTCTTTCGTTGAGTTGGGATGCTGGGCCATGTAGTGGTCGTAGTAGTCGAGACGCAGACCGTTGACGTAGTTGAAGAAACTTCCGAAGCGTTCGGTGAGCACCCGTGAGACGTAGATGCGGCTGAAGCTGCAACGCTCCACTACCTGCTCAAGTTTCAGGTGGGGGTCCAGCAATAGCACAACGCTGGTAAGATAAATGCCAACCTGCATCTTGCGGTCGGGCCAGATATAGTCTCGGCGCTCTTTCGGAGTGCCGCAGTGATGGAATGCCCTGACAGCAGAAAACATCCAGCAAGTGACAAGATAGACTGCCATCGTCACCCCATACCAATAGTAACTATTTGTTTCAATCATAATCTATAATATTAAATCGAGGGCAAAATTACACTTATTTTTGAAAAATAATCGTTCTTGGCAATAAATTCGTAACTTTGCAGGCAAAATTGAGATTATGACACTTTTAACATCGGTTCTTATCATACTGGCCTGCTGCCTATTTCTCTATTCCCGCCATCGTGCAGCGACAAAACTGGCAGCCGCCTATAAAGAGCTGGAGCGCGCCAATGAGCGGGCTGAGGAATCGTCGCGCATGAAGAGCGACTTCATCCATCAGATTTCTCATGAGATACGTACGCCTCTCAACATCCTTTCGGGCTACACCCAATTGCTCACTTCGCCCAATATGAAGTATGACGAAGCCACGCTTAACGAGATAAAGCAACAGATAACTGAGAATACCGACCGCATCACCAGTTTGGTCAATAAGATGCTTGAACTCTCTGAAGCCAAGAATATGACGGTTATCAATCGCAACGATCAGGTCTCTGTCATGCAGATAGCCTCTGAAGCTGTTGAAGTCTCAGAAATTGCTCAGGCTAAGCATCTTACGTTCAACATGATTGTGACACCTGATGTCGCGGACATCACCCTGAAGACCAATCTGAAAGCAACAGTTCGGGCCTTGTCGCTGTTGCTCGACAATTCACGCAAGTTTACTGCTCCTGCACAGGAACGACAATCAGAAAAACCGGTAGAACGTCTGCAGAAGGCAGTACTGCGCATTACTGTTTCGTCGGCCCGTGTCTTTTTCTCTGTCGAGGACACCGGCATCGGCATTCCACATAAGGAGGCTGAGCGGATTTTCGAGGAGTTCGTGCAGTTAGATGAGTATTACAACGGTACGGGCATCGGACTCACGGTAGCCCGATCGCTGGCACGCCGAATTGGGGGCGACATCATGCTCGACACAGCCTACATCGGTGGCTCACGTTTTGTCATGACCTTGCCCATATAACTATCGTCAATATTCGGGAAGGTGATTCGGAGCACTTTTAGGTTAATAAATGAGAAAACGGGGATTGTTTCGGCACTTTTTAGTACTTTTGCACCCGGTTTTCGCAAAAGCAGTATATGAAAAGACAAATTGCAATACTGGGCTCTACGGGTAGTATTGGTACCCAGGCGCTCGAAGTGATTGAGGAACATGCTGACCTCTATGAGGTGTATTGTCTGACGGCGAACAACAAAGTGGAGCTGCTGGCTAAGCAGGCGCACCGCTTTAAACCTGCCGCCATCGTCATAGCCAACGAACAGCGTTACGACGAGCTGAAGAGCCTGATGAGCGACATGCCCGACGTGAAGGTGTATGCCGGAGCGCGTGCGCTCGACGAGATTGTCGAGGCTGGTCCTATTGATATGGTGCTCACCGCCATGGTGGGCTTTGCCGGACTGACACCTACCATCCATGCCATCAAGGCGCATAAGACCATCTGCCTGGCTAACAAGGAGACCCTTGTGGTGGCCGGCGAACTGATCTGCAAGCTGGCCATGGAGAACCATGCCTCCATCCTGCCCGTTGACAGCGAGCATTCGGCCATCTTCCAGAGCTTGGTGGGCGAGGACCAGAACCCCATCGACAAGATTCTGCTCACAGCTTCGGGCGGCCCGTTCCGCACGAAGACCATGGAAGAGATTGCCCACGTGACCAAGGCCGATGCCCTGCGCCATCCCACATGGGACATGGGAGCCAAAATCACCATCGACTCGGCTTCGATGATGAACAAAGGCTTTGAGGTGATTGAGGCGAAATGGCTCTTCGGGGTCGATGCCGGGCAGATCCAGGTGCTGGTGCATCCGCAGTCAATCGTCCATTCGGCCGTTCAGTTCATGGACGGCAGTGTGAAGGCACAGTTGGGCGTGCCCGATATGAGGCTGCCCATACAGTACGCCTTCTCCTTCCCCAAGAGGTTGACACTGAGTGGCAACAGACTGGATCTCTTTGCTGCGCAAAAGTTGGAGTTCTTCGAGCCCGACCTGAAGAAGTTCCGCTGTTTAGCCATGGCTTACGAGGCACTGGCACAGGGTGGCAACATGCCCTGCATCGTGAATGCGGCCAACGAAATTGTGAACCGTGCTTTCCTCGAAGACCGTTGCCGTTTCCTGCAAATGGGTGACGTGATTGCTGAGACCATGGCCAAGGCCACCTTCATCAAGACACCAACATTAGACGACTACATGCAGACCGATGCAGAGGCTCGTCGCATCGCAAGTGAATTACTAAAATCGTAATCATACATCAATGACAGTATTCATTCAAATTCTTCAACTGGTATTGGCTTTGGCACTGCTGGTACTGTTGCATGAGCTGGGACACTTTACCTTTGCCAAGCTTTTCAAGGTCAGAGTGTCGAGGTTCTACCTCTTTTTTAATCCGAAATTCCACATTGTCAGCACCTACGACAAATGGGTGCGCCACCTTCTGAAGCTGAAGCCCGAGATTGTACCCACCAAGAAAGAAGAGGACGGAAAAGTCGTCAAGGAATACGTGGGTACGGAGTATGGCATCGGATGGCTGCCCTTGGGCGGCTATTGCGCCATCGACGGCATGATCGACGAGACCAACCAGAAGCTTTCGGCTGAGGTGAAGCCCTGGGAGTTCCGTTCGAAGCCGGCTTGGCAGCGCCTGCTCATCATGATTGGCGGCGTGCTGGTGAACTTCCTGCTGGCCCTTTTCATCTATTCCATGATCATGTTCACGTGGGGCGAGAAATACATTTCCGTGCAGGACATGACGATGGGTATGAAGTTCAACGAGGAGGCCAAGGCCCTTGGCTTTCAGGATGGCGACATTCTGCTGAGCCACGACGGTGTCGACTTCAGGGATTTCAATGCCGACCTCTATCGTGCTTTGGCCGATGCCCATGAGGTGAGCGTAAAACGCAATGGGCAGACGGTGAGCATCAGCATGCCCGGCGACTTGAACCTGTTGGATATGCTGAAGAACGATCCGAAGTTTGTGAGTCCATTCATCCCGTCGGTTCTCGACAGTGTGATAGCCGAGTCGCCCGCAGCCTTGGCCGGTTTGCAGAAGAACGACCGTATCGTGGCCATTAACGGACATGAGGTTGACAGCTACAATGAGTTCATGAACGAGATGGGCCGTCTGAGCGACATGATGGCTTCGGCCATTACACATGAAGACAGTCTGCGGATTCGCACCACCTCTATTGTCTATGTTCGAGAGGAAATGACCGACACGCTGCAAGTAGTACTGTCTTCCGATCTGAAGCTCGGCTTTACTTCCCAGAGTCTCTATACCCTTTACAAGGTTACGGACATTAAATACGGCTTCTTCGAGAGTTTCCCTGCCGGCATTGAGTATGGCTGGAACGTACTGAAGGGCTATGTGAGCGATTTGAGGTATGTCTTCACCGCCGATGGTGCCAAGTCGATAGGAGGATTCGGAACCATTGGCAGCCTGTTCCCACCTATGTGGGACTGGTATGTTTTCTGGAAGATGACGGCTTTCTTGAGCATCATCCTTGCCTTCATGAACATTCTGCCTATTCCCGCACTCGATGGCGGTCATGTGCTCTTCTTGCTCTATGAGATGATCACACGCCGCAAGCCATCCGAGCAGTTCATGATCCGTGCGGAATACGTAGGCTTTGCCCTTATTATTGCATTGATGGTAATAGCCAACCTGAACGACATTCTAAGGGGATTGGGCATCTTGTAGCAGTCAGTTATCCCAACGGATGGTGTTCTTCGGGCGCTTGCCCGACCAGACGATGAGGATTCCCAACAGGCAAGCGATTGCCAAATAACAGAACAAAACTTGTAGAACCGATGGGTGCAGGCCTTCAATACTGGCCAGCGGCCATCGGTTCATTTGTGCCAGAATGCGATTCATAAGGTCTACCACTCCGATGACCGCTGCGGCTAACGGTGGCCAAGGTACCAGCAACATGAGCAGACTGCCGTAGAGAATGAGATAGGCGGCAGGCAGCACGATGAGGTTCGTGAGCAAAAAATAGGTGGAGAACCGTCCGAAATAGAAGGCCAACAGGGGAGCGACTCCCAATTGGGCGGCTGCCGATACGCGCAGGCAGTCGGTCAGGATGTTCACGATTCGGTAGTGGTTCCTTCCGCCCATGAGGGGTACGAAGAGAAGGATGCCCAGTACCGCCATGAACGACAGTTGGAATCCCACATCGAAGAGGGCGTAAGGGTTCACTGCCAAAATGATGATGGCCGACAGGGAAAGCAGATTCAGCGAGGCGTTGAAGCGGAAGCCAACAGCAAAGACGGCGAAGATGCTGATCATCAGGGCAGAACGAACCACACTGACCGACAGGCCAGTCAGCAGGGCAAATGCCCAGACGGCGGTAATCAGGATGGCTTGCGTCAAAATGCGATGTCGCCCCCGACTGAAGGTGAGCAATGACAACAGCATATAGAGAATACCCAGATGCATACCGCTGAGTGCCAAAATGTGGGAGGCTCCCGTGACGGCATAGATGTCGCGGATAGTGGGACTGAGGGCCGACTTGTCGCCTAAGGTCATGGCTGCCAGTACTGCATAGCGGTCTTCATCAGCTCCCAACAGCCGGTATTCCTCCAACAACGAGTGCCGAATCTTCAGGCAGGCGATACGAGTGCGAACCATGGCAGGGAGCTCCTTCGTCAACGCCTTCTTTTTCTGCCAATGGCCAGCCTTCACATAGCATTGACCTGAAAAGCCGTTCCGCTCCATGTATTGCCGATAGTTGAAACTCTTGCCGAGCTTTTCGGCACAAGGGTTGATGCGCGTCTTCATCAACAGTCCGTCGCCAGGCTTCAGCCGCCGGCTTCGTTCGTCTTTCTCCACGTAGCATTTCACCTTCCGTCCGTTCGGTGTCAGTATGATGTCCAAGCCCACCGTTTTTTCTTTCTCCGCCGGCTCTGATGCCACAACTGCTTTGATGATTCTGGGATGGTGGTCATAGCGGTGGCGAAGCAGGGATTGCTGCTGTCTGAGGGAGAGGAACAGTCCTGCCACCGCAATGCTCATTAGGATGAAGCTTGTCTGAAGAATGGGATACTTTTTGGCGAAGAGGGCTGCAAGGACAAAAAGGAAGAAGAGGACAAGCGGAACATAAAGCGGCCAGTGGAGAATGGGGAAAGAAAAACCTGCCATGATGCCAAGCATAAGGCTGATGGCAACAGGCAGGAGCGGATTGTTCTGGATAAAGGAAAGGCCCATTCCGAATCATCAAACGGATAAGATGTCAAGCAGTTCGCCGAAATGGCTGATTTCCTTCAGTTTCGGGTGACTGACTTTTTCAGCGTGTTCCAGTTGCCATGTCACATGGAAAGGAATATACACCGTTTCGCAACCGACGGCCAATGCCGGCGCGATGTCGCTCTTCATCGAGTTGCCCACCATGAGCAACCGTTCAGGCTGCGTGAACAGATGGCGACAGAGCTGCAGGAACTCGCGCTCCGTCTTGTCGCTTGTAATCTCCACATGCTCGAAGAAGGGACTCAGTCCCGACCGTTTCAGCTTGTGTTCCTGGTCGAGCAGTTCGCCTTTAGTGAACACGGCCATGTGGAATTCCTGTTGGAAGAGGGCTTCAAGGGTCTCCCTGACTTCGGGAAGCGGCGTGGCAGGCAGCTCTTGCAACGTGTAGCACTCTTGCTGGAGCCAAGCCAATTTTTCGCCAGGCATCTCGTAGTTCGAGACACGCAGAGCTGTCTCTATCATCGACAGGGAAAAGGCCTTGGTGCCATAGCCCAAAAGAGGCATGTTCTTATGTTCGGTGGCATAAAGTTCTTTGGCCGCCGTGTCGCGGTCAACCCACGGTTCGAGCAGTGTGTAGAGTTCCTGCATCACTCGCTCAAAGTGACCTTGGCAGTCCCAAAGTGTGTCGTCGGCATCGAAAGCGATCCAGTCAAAACGGGTATTCATGCGGTAGTCTAAATGGTCATTTCTTGTTCTCGATTCTGGTGACGGCAACCGATAAAAGCATGGAGATCACCAATACGCCGAAAATAATCAGAAGACTGAGCGAAGTGGGCACTTCGATGTGCGGCATGTTGATGTTTAGGCCAACTATCTGTCCCAACCCGTTGATATATTCGTCCATGGCTAACAGCATCTTGATTCCTACAAAAATAAGGATTACGCCCAGTCCGTACTTCAGGTACTTGAAGTACTTGGCCACGGCAGCTAAGGCGAAATAGAGGGCACGCAGGCCGAGAATGGCAAAGATATTGGAAGTAAGTACGATGAAGGGATCGCGGCTGACTGAGAAGACGGCGGGAATGCTGTCAACGGCAAAAGCAACGTCAGTGGTTTCGATGACCAACAGTGTTACAAACAATGGTGTGGCCACCCAACGCCCTTTGCCTGTAGTATCCTTGATGAAGAACTTTTCCTCGTGCATCTTATCGGTGACGGGGAAGAGTTTCTTGAACCATCGTACAATGATATTTTTCGAGGGATCGGAAGCCTGCTCGTCGTTGTGGCTGAACATCTTGCCGCCCGTGTAGAGCAGAAAGAGGCCGAACAATCCTAATACCCATTCGAAACGCTCCACCATGGCTGCACCGGCAAAAATGAAGATGCTGCGTAGGACGAGCGCACCGAAGATGCCCCAGAAAAGCACTTCGTGTTGGTATTTCCGTTCTACCCCGAAGAAAGAGAAAAGCATCAAGAATACGAAGAGGTTGTCCATCGACAGCGATTTTTCTATCAGGTAGCCGGCCAGGAATTCTATGGCTTTCTCGTGGGAGTCACCGGGATACCAGAGTTCGATGGCTCCGCAGAACAACAGTGATACACCAATCCATACGCCCGTCATCTGTAGGGCTTCTTTCACGTTTACCTCATGTTCGCCCTTCTTGCCGAACATCTTCAGGTCGGCAATGAGCATAACGAATACTAAGATGTAGAAAACAATCCATGCCCAAAGGGGCAGTCCCATTAAGTCCATTTTTTAAGTTCTTTCTCTATTTGGTAATTAAAAATGTTAGAGTGTGTCCCGTCGTTTCGGGCTTTTCTTATAGAATTGCGGTGCAAAGGTAAAAACAATCTGTGAGAAAACGAAATAAACTCCTTTTTTTTATCTAATTTTGCACACGTGAATCTGAACAAGGAAATTTTGCGACTGGCCCTGCCGAGCATTGTCTCGAATATCACCGTCCCGCTGTTGGGAATCGTTGATGTGGCCATCATGGGACATATCGGTGATGCCCGTTATATCGGTGCCATTGCTGTGGGGTCGATGATTTTCAATGTCGTCTACTGGCTGTTTGTCTTCTTGCGGATGGGGACAAGCGGACTGACGGCTCAGGCGTTCGGGAGAGGGAAAGGTGGGGCCTGCCTGATTCTCCGTCAGAGCCTGACCGTTGCCTTGGTGTCGGGACTGCTGATTGTCTTGCTTCAGTGGCCGTTGCGTCTGTTGGCTTTTCGGATGATGGGAGCCACCCCCGATGTGGAAGAGCTGGTATTGCCTTATTTTAATATTTGTGTGTGGGGTGCTCCCGCCGTGCTGGGTCTCTACAGTCTGATGGGTTGGTTTGTGGGCATGCAGAACACTCGTGTCCCTATGATGATTGCCATCGGACAGAACATCATCAATATCCTTGCTTCGCTCATCTTCGTTTTTGTACTCCACATGCAGGTGGAGGGCGTGGCCTTGGGCACCGTAGTGGCGCAATGGACAGGCTTTATATGGGCCATCCTGAGGAGTGAAAAACTGAAAGCGAAGTGTGAAGACGTGCTGTTGAGCGAAAGCGAAAAATCTGCTACCGCTCCGCAGATCTCTACATTTTTCACTCTTCAGTCTTCGCTCTTTCCCCTCTTCCTTCGCACGCTCTGCTTGGTGTGTGTCAACTTCTATTTCACGTCGGTTGGTGCCCAACAGGGTGCGCTGATGTTGGCTGTCAACACGTTGCTGATGCAGTTGTTCACCATCTTCAGCTATTTCATGGATGGCTTTGCCAATGCAGGTGAGGCTTTGGTGGGTCGTTTCTATGGAGCCAATGACAGGAAGTCGTTCCGTCGGGCAGTGCGCCTGTTGTTCGGATGGGGAGCCGTGATGGTCGTGCTGTTCACGGGTCTTTACGGACTGGGAGGTGAGACTTTTCTTTCGTTGCTCACCAACGACCATACGGTAGTCGAGGCTTCCAGAACCTATTTGCCGTGGGCGGTGTTCATTCCTCTTTGTGGGGTGGCAGCCTTCGTGTGGGATGGCGTTTTCATCGGACTGATGGCTACGCGGGGCATGCTCCTTTCGTGCTTTGTGGCTGCTGTCATGTTCTTCATCGTGTGGGCAACGGGGGGCAGTTCGATGGGGAATCATGCCCTTTGGCTGGCTCTGCTCGTCTATCTGGCTCTGCGCGGAATCGTGCAGACTGTGATTTTCCTGTATTTTCCATGGTCGTTTCAGAAATAAGTGATACCTTTGTTCCAAGAATAGAAACTATGAATGAATCATTCAACCCAACTGGAGGACTGCGCCCCTCAATGGAAGTGCTCAGTTCGGCACAGAATCCCAAGATAAAGCGACTGCTGGCCTTGCAGCAGAAGTCGCAAGAACGCCGCAAGACGGGACTGTTCGTGGTGGAAGGCCGCCGCGAGCTGGAACACTGTCTTGAGGCCGGTTACGAGGTGGAAAGCATCTTTGTAAGTGAAGAATTAAGAGTGAAGAGTGAAGATTTCTCGCTTTCGCTCAACAACACGTCTTCACTCTTCACTCTTCACCCTTCACTTTACGAGAAGGTCGCCTATCGTGGCAGTACGGAAGGGGTGATCGCTATTGTGAAGGCGAAGCAGCATCGTTTGGAAGGCCTGCAGCTACGCGAGAATCCGCTCATCGTGGTCTTGGAGAGTGTGGAGAAGCCTGGCAATTTGGGGGCTGTGCTCCGTTCGGCTGATGCCGCGCAGGCCGATGCCGTCATTGTCTGTGATCCGCTCACCGATCTCTATAATCCCAACCTTATCCGCTCATCGATAGGTGCCATCTTCACCGTTCCCACCGTGGCCTGCACCTCCGAAGAGTGCATCGCCTTCTTCAAGGAACGCCATATCCGGATTCTCACGGCGCAGTTGCAAGATTCCCGCCTTTACTATGATACGCCGATGACGCAAGGAACGGCCATCGTCATGGGAACCGAGTCGACAGGTCTCACCGACCAATGGCGGCGGGCCGCCGATGCCCATATCCGCATCCCCATGCTGGGCCGTCTCGATTCGCTCAATGTCTCTGTCTCCGCCGCCATTCTGCTCTTCGAGGCCGTCCGCCAGCGACAGACCCATTAGAATTTTCTTTGTGTTCTGTTTGCTTGAGTTATTTCATTATTATCTTCACACTCTTCTCACCAATCTTTACGATCGCCACGTTGCCTGTTTGCAGGGTGGTGTTGATGGATGCAGAGCCATTCTCACTGACGGCAGAGCCTGCCTTGGTGCCATTGATGCTATATACGCTGACTTGCTCGCCATCGTTGCAGCCATGCACCTTGATTGTGCCTCCCTCGCTCTGTATCAGCACGGCATTGGCAGGGATGTCAGCCACACCATTGGAGAGACCTTCCGTCTCGGGCTGTTGGTCTATCCAGCAGAGGGTTGCAGTAGCCGTTTCTGAATTATAGTAACCAGTTTTTGCGGCATAGACGCTTATGTTGTAGGTGGCTGTGAGTTGTACCTCGTTGCCACTGCCAGCTTTGATGTCTGTGTCTGTTATGGAGTATTGGCAGGTAGCTCCTTCCGTTGCACAGGCAAACATTAGTTTGCCGTTCAGATAGCTGATAGTAGGTTTCTCGCATTGTTGTGGTGTTGGTGTTTCTCCACCACCTGTGCCTTCTTCAATAAACACAAAGTCTTTCCACCCGTCTGTTGCCTTGTACTTGTCAATAGTACCCTTTGGCACATACAATGTAGCGTTATAAAATGTGTTTTCGGTAAAAGTCCTTTCGAACGAAAATTTACCAAATATATTAAACGGATTCTCTATAAGAGAAATTACAGTTGGGATATCTGCTTGAACGAAAGCCCCTTTTCCAATGCTCGTCACACTATTTCCAATAGTGACAGAAGTTAATCCACTACAGCCAAGGAACGCATAATCTCCAATGCTCGTCACACTATTAGGAATAGTGACAGAAGTTAATCCACGACAGCTATTGAACGCAGCAACTCCAATGCTCGTCACACTATTTCCAATAGTGACAGAAGTTAATCCACTACAGCCCTCGAACGCATAATCTCCTATGCTCGTCACGCTATTTCCAATAGTGATAGAAGTTAATCCACTACACTCCTAGAACGCAGCATTTCCAATGCTCGTCACGCTATTCGGAATAGTGACAGAAGTTAATCCAATACAGTAATAGAACGCAGATTCTCCAATGCTCGTCACACTATTAGGAATAGTGACAGAAGTTAATCCTCTACAGCTATAGAACGCCCGATCTCCAATGCTCGTCACCTTTCGTGTCCGATTCATGTAGGTTACTTCTTCTGGTATGACTACATTTCCAGAATATTCATCGGAATAACTATCATAATAAGTACCACGATAGGTGACTGCCAATTCCGTGCCATTATTCACATAATTGTAATAAATGGTAACGCCGTCAGCATTTTTTACTTCAATGTCATGAGCACTCGCCACCACAGGTAGCGTCATCATCACGAGTAACAATAGATTTTTTTCATATTCGTATCGTATTTAGTTATTGTTTCATTTTTCTCAAAATTGAACTCAAAGATGTTCATGTTGTCATTGCACTGCAAAGATAACCAAATATGAAGAAATTGACAAATAAAACCATAAATTTTTTGAAAGGGTAATATATGGTGCTGGCCAAGCACGCTTCTGCTAACGATTATTAATGTCCGAAAATGGGTGTCGTTTTGTTTGGAACGGCACTCTTTCAAGATGCGGGGGCGTATTACCTTGTTGGTCGGTATTAATGGCACAGGAAAGACCTCTATTTTGAAGTTGATAAGCGGACTCACGAAACCTTCTTATAAGACGCTTGAAGCTATTGAATACTTGTCTGTCGAATTAACATTAACCCATGATACTCGTACATATATTATCTTTAGTATAAAGACTCTCATTTACCGGTCTAACCAGCACCAACGAAGAGCGCATCGCCTTCTTCAAGGAACGCCATATCCGGATTCTCACGGCGCAGTTGCAAGATTCCCGCCTTTACTATGATACGCCGATGACGCAAGGAACGGCCATCGTCATGGGAACCGAGTCGACAGGTCTCACCGACCAATGGCGGCGGGCCGCCGATGCCCATATCCGCATCCCCATGCTGGGCCGTCTCGATTCGCTCAATGTCTCTGTCTCCGCCGCCATTCTGCTCTTCGAGGCCGTCCGCCAGCGACAGACCCTTTAGAATTTTCTTTGTTCTGCTTGCTTGAATTAAATAAAAGCTGTATCTTTGCACCATAAAAAACAGGAAATAATATGGTAACAGTAGCGAATCCTATTTACGACATTGTGTTCAAGTACTTGATGGAGGACGAGCGGATAGCCCGTACCATCCTTTCGGCATTGCTGAAGGAGAACATCACGAAGGTGGAAGTGCGTCCGCATGAGTATGCCAACGACAAGCGCGACTCGCTATCGGTGTTCCGTATTGACTTTGGTGCCACCGTGCTGAAGGCCGACGGCAGCGAACAGCTGATACTCATTGAGTTGCAGAAGACGTGGCTGGAGACGGAAACGCTGCGTTTCCGCCAGTATCTGGGCGTGCAGTACCAGAATCCCAAGAACATCGTGGACAAGAGCAATGACCGTCATGCCCTGCCGATGGTGGCCGTCTATCTTTTAGGACACAAGGTGGGCGACATTGAGGAGCCTGTGCTTTATGTGCGCCACCATTCCTACGACTATAACGACAACTTGGTGACGAAGGGGCTTCCCAATCCGTTTGTCGACAGCCTGACCCACGACAGCATCATCGTGCAGATCCCCCGTCTGCACGGCCAGATCAACAACCGTCTCGACAAGGTGCTGAGCATCTTCGACCAGACACACAAGGACATGGGGAACGGACAGGTAATCAATCTGGACGACAGCCTCTATCAGGACGATGCCGACATGCAGCATATTCTGCACCGCTTGCTGATGGCGGCCACCGATGCCGACATGCGTCAGGACATGAATGTGGAAGACGAGTATTTCTCCGTCATCGAGAAGCGTGACACCGAAATCCTAATGCGCGACAGGAAACTGGCCGAGCAAAATGTCCAGCTCACCGAGCAGAAAGCCCAACTCTCCGAACAGAAAGCCCAACTCTCCGAACAGAAAGCCCAACTCTCCGAACAGAAAGCCCAACTCTCCGAACAGAAAGCCCAGTTGGAGCAGAAGAATGAATTGTTGCGATCTTCCGTTCAGATGCTTTTGAAGTCAGGCGTTTCTTTGGAGGCCATTGCCAAGACTTGGGGAATGTCGCTCGACGAATTGAAATTATTAGTGTAATTGTTCTTTGCTGAATTTCTTTGTCACTGTAAATTGACCTGAAAAAATAATATTTATAAATATCTAAAGGACGTGATGGAAAAGATGGTGATTCATTTTTTGAGTCGGTCTCTACTGTTGTGGACTCTAATGGAAACAGGTATGCGAGATTTACACTTAGGGATGGTTCTGCTTTCGTAGTACCTCTTGCTTTTTAATGGTAGTACTTCCTCTTGATATACTATCCGAACGAGAGTGAGTCTGAATGACTGCATCGAGACATGACGCAGTAATCTTATCAGAAAAGTTTTCAAAGCATCTGCTCCATCTGCTCCATCTGTCACTACCTTGACTTTCAGTAAGTTACCTTAGTGTGAGATGGTGGCAGATGGAGCAGGTTTTCTCTTTTTTCGTCATTCTGCTTGCCTAAATTAAATAAAAGCTGTATCTTTGTACTACAAAAAACAGGAAATAATATTGATATTGTTTGATCCCCCGATTGAATAAGAATGACCACACCATTCCATATCAACAACGGCGTGATTTGATATAAACAACGATACAATCCAATACAAACAGCGATGTTGATGATTTAACAGCAAATTAATGCTGATTTCATTCGTTCATATCGCTTTTTTTTAGTATCTTTGCACCCTATTTATGACTATACGAAAAATGGCAGAAGAACTGAACCAAGTAGAAAATTATTCCGCGAGTAATATTCAGGTGCTCGAGGGACTGGAAGCCGTGCGCAAGCGTCCTGCTATGTATATCGGCGATATAAGTGAAAAGGGACTCCATCACCTTGTGAACGAGACCGTTGACAACTCTATCGACGAAGCCATGGCTGGCTATTGCACGCACATTGAGGTGACGATTAATGAGGATAACAGCATCACCGTACAGGACAATGGCCGCGGTATTCCCGTTGACGAGCATGAGAAGATGCACAAATCAGCCCTCGAAGTGGTGATGACCGTGCTGCATGCCGGCGGTAAGTTCGACAAAGGGAGCTACAAAGTGTCCGGCGGTCTGCACGGTGTGGGCGTGAGCTGTGTGAATGCCCTTTCCACGCACATGCTCTCTCAGGTATTCCGCAATGGCCATATTTACCAACAGGAATACGAAAAGGGAAAACCCCTTTACGACGTGAAGATTGTGGGCGACACCGACAAGACGGGTACGCGCCAGCAGTTTTGGCCCGACAGCACCATCTTCACCACTACCGTTTACAAGTACGACATCATTGCCAAGCGAATGCGCGAACTGGCCTATCTGAATGCCGGCATTACCATCACACTCACTGACATGCGTCCTGACGAGGAAGGCAACTTGCGTGAACCCGAGGTGTTCCACGCCAAGGAAGGTCTGAAAGAGTTCGTGCGCTATGTGGATCGCCATCGCACCCACCTCTTCGACGATGTCATCTACCTGAAGACCGAGAAGCAGGGAACACCCATCGAAGTGGCCGTGATGTACAATACCGACTATTCGGAGAACATCCATTCCTACGTCAACAATATCAACACCATTGAGGGTGGCACCCATCTGCAGGGTTTCCGCATGGCATTGACCCGCACGTTGAAAAAATATGCTGACGATGACCCCCAAATCTCGAAACAGATAGAAAAGGCAAAGATTGAGATTGCCGGCGAGGACTTCCGCGAGGGCCTTACTGCCGTTATCAGCATCAAGGTGGCCGAGCCCCAGTTTGAAGGTCAGACGAAGACCAAGCTGGGCAATAGCGAGGTGACAGGTGCTGTCAACCAGGCTGTGGGCGAAGCTCTGACCAACTATTTGGAAGAGCACCCCAAGGAGGCCAAGCTCATCTGTGACAAGGTAGTGCTCGCCGCTACCGCCCGTATCGCCGCCCGTAAGGCCCGCGAGAGCGTGCAGCGCAAGAACCCCATGACAGGCGGCGGACTGCCCGGCAAACTGGCCGACTGCTCGAACCGCGACCCGAAGACCTGCGAGATTTTCCTCGTCGAGGGTGACTCCGCCGGCGGCTCTGCCAAGCAGGGGCGCGACCGTCATTTCCAGGCCATTCTGCCGTTGCGCGGTAAGATTCTGAACGTGGAGAAGGTGCAATGGCACCGCGTGTTCGAGGCCGAGTCGGTGATGAACATCATTCAGAGCATCGGCGTGCGCTTCGGCGTGGACGGCGAGGGCGACCGCGAGGCTAACATCGACAAGCTGCGCTACGACAAGATCATCATCATGACCGATGCCGATGTCGATGGCTCGCACATCGACACACTTATCATGACCCTCTTCTACCGCTTCATGCCCCAGGTCATTCAGGGTGGCCACCTCTACATTGCCACGCCGCCGCTTTACAAGTGTACGTACAAGAAGAATTCCGAATACTGCTATACCGACCAGCAGCGGCAGATGTTCATCGACAAGTATGCCGAGGGCGACGAGCGCAATGTGCATACCCAGCGCTACAAAGGTCTGGGTGAGATGAACCCTGAGCAGCTTTGGGAGACGACCATGAATCCCGAAAACCGCCTGTTGAAGCAGGTAACGATTGAGAATGCCGCCGAGGCCGACGAAATCTTCTCCATGCTGATGGGCGACGACGTGGAGCCGCGCCGCGAGTTCATCGAGAAGAACGCCACCTACGCTAACATCGACGCTTAAAAAACAAAATAATTTACCAACGCAAAGTGCCCCAAGAGTCGGATCAAAACTCTTGGGGCACTTTGTATGGAACAAGAAACACTTTGGTTAGAGATTGATACCGTAGTTCTGTTTCACCTCGCTCATGACAAAGGTGCTCTCGATGGAACCGACGGTTTCTATGTCGCCGAGCTTATTGAGCACGAACTCTTGATAATGCTTCATGTCAGCGGCGCGCACTTTCAGCAGATAGTCGTAGGAACCAGAGGTGTTGTAGCACTCCGTCACTTCAGGGATGCGCATGATGCGGTGGGTGAAGGCATTGGCAATTTCGTGGTTGATCTGCTTCAGTTTCACTTTGCAGAACACCAACAGCCCTTGGTTCAGTTTGTCAGGGTCGAGCACGGCCACATACTTTTTGATATAGCCCTTCTTCTCCAACCGTTTCTGCCGTTCAAACACAGGAGTTGGGGTCAGGTGTACCGCATCGGCCAGTTCCTTCGTGGTCAGTTTCGCGTTTCTCTGCAGCGTGCGGAGTATTTGCAGGTCAATCTCGTCGAGTGTTTCCATACGTCTCATCATATAAAAATTAATCTTCCTTGACAATAGGATAAAGTTCAATAAACTCACCCTGATGGCTTTGTCCGTCGTTGATGAGTTCAGCCATTTTCTGTCCTACTGTCTCGATGTCGTGGAAGCCCGGCAGACTCATGTTACCGTTCAGGTCGGTAGTGGTGGGTCCCGGATGTACGGAGAAAATCTCCAATGGCGTACCTGCCTGCTGAAACTCGATAGCCATCACGCCCATCATGGCGTTCTGGGCGGCCTTACTGGCCACGTAGGCCAATGGATGCCAGTAGGGACTGATTTCCGAAGGAACCGTGACGTTGACGATTCTTCCCTGATTCTCAGTGAGTTGTGGCATCAGTGCCTTCGTGAGGGCGAAGGTGCCGATGAAGTTTACGTCGAGCGTTTCCTTGATGTCGTTGAGTTCCGTATGCTGACTGTCCATGCTCATGTCGCCAGGAATACCGGCATTGTTCACCAACAGTGAAAGCCCCGGATACTGCCCACAAACCGTCTTTGCTGCCTGCTCCAGACTGGCGAGGTCGCGCAGTTCAATGTGTACCCATCCAAGCACGTCAACACCAGCCGACTTCAGTTCTTTAATGGCTTTCTCAGCCCGCTGTCCGTCACGGGCACCAATCAGCACTTGCCAACCGCTCAGTCCAAGGTGCTTGGCGATTCCGAATCCGATGCCCTTGTTGGCACCTGTCACTAAAACAATCTTTTCTTTCATGTCCTTATACCTTATTATATTATAATTAGAATCAACCCATGATTTCGCTTGCAAATATACGAAGAATCTCAAAAAAACAGGTATCGTTTTAGCGTTTTTTTATTTGTACATCCGACTATTTGGAGAATCTTTCTTTTTGAAGGCTCTTTACGAAACGAAAACAGAATAATCACACATTAAAATCGCGTTCTATAGGCGTATCTTCTGAATATTAGCATAAATTTGGTTGATAACTCCAAATCTTGTAACTTTGCACCGTGATAAGAACCCTAAAAAGAAATTAATTATGAGTAAGAAAAATTATCGTTTCGAGACCCTTCAACTGCATGTTGGACAAGAGCAGGCCGACCCCACTACCGATGCACGTGCCGTGCCCATTTACCAGACAACTTCGTATGTGTTCCGTAACTCACAACACGCCGCCGACCGCTTCGGCCTTCGCGATGCCGGTAATATCTATGGCCGGTTGACCAACTCGACACAAGGCGTGTTTGAAGACCGTGTCGCCGCCCTCGAAGGAGGTGTGGCCGGACTGGCCGTTGCCTCTGGTGCCGCCGCCATCACCTACGCTTTGCAGAACATTGTGCAGGCAGGCGACCATATTGTGGCGGCCGACAACCTCTACGGCGGTTCCTACAACCTCATTACCCATACACTCGCCACGCAGGGCATCACGAACACCATCATCAACGTGAACGACCTCGCCGCCCTCGAAGCCGCCATCCAGCCCAACACAAAAGTAATATATGCCGAGACTTTCGGCAACCCCAACTCTGATGTGCTCGACCTTGAAGGTGTGGCTGCCGTAGCCCACAAGCACGGCATCCCCTTCATCGTGGACAACACCTTCGGCACGCCTTATCTGATTCGTCCGTTGGAGCACGGTGCTGATATTGTGGTTCATTCGGCCACGAAGTTCCTTGGCGGTCATGGCACTTCGTTAGGTGGTGTCATCGTCGACGGTGGCAAGTTCGATTGGAAGGCCAATCCCGACAAGTTCCCCACACTGTCCAAGCCCGATCCCTCCTATCATGGTATTGTCTTTGCCGATGCCGTCGGTGCAGCGGCCTATGTAACTCGCATCCGTGCCGTCATTCTGCGTGACACTGGCGCTGCCATCTCGCCCTTCAATGCCTTCATCCTCTTACAGGGCGTAGAGACGTTGAGTCTGCGCGTGGAGCGGCATGTGGAGAATGCCTTGAAAGTTGTCGATTTCCTCGCTAACCACCCGAAGGTAGCCAAAGTCAACCACCCGGCCCTCGAAAGCCATCCCGACCATGCCCTCTACCAAAAGTATTTCCCACAGGGCGGCGGCTCCATCTTCACCTTCGAGATCAAGGGTGGACAGGAAGAGGCATGGAAGTTCATCGATGCCCTACAGATCTTCTCTTTGTTAGCCAATGTAGCCGACGTGAAGAGTCTGGTGATTCATCCCTACACCACGACCCACTCGCAACTCTCGCCCGAGGAACTGGCCGAGCAGCACATCACCCCGTCGACTATCCGCCTCTCCATCGGTACTGAGCATATCGACGATATCATCGAAGATTTGTCGCAGGCGCTCGACAAAATATAATGCATAATTCATAAGCGATGGGAAACTATATCTTAGCAGACAATCAGGAACTGACGCGCTTCGCACTGGAGAGCATTCTTCAGCAGAACGAAACAGCAGTAGTGTATCGTGCATTCGACAGGGCTGGACTGGTGGACTTGCTCAGAAAACATGAGAGTGCCATTGTTATTCTCGACTACACCCTGTTCGACTTTGCTGACGAAGACCAGCTCCTGATTGTCGCTGAGCGTTTTGCACTTTCGCAGTGGGTACTTCTCAGTGAAGAACTGACCTCCCGTTTTCTACGCCGTGTGGTTTACTCGTCACATCAGTTCAGCATTGTGTTTAAGGATGGCCCCTTACAGGAAGTGCGCGAAGCTTTGCAGGCCGCCAGTCGTCATAACAGATATATTAGTCAGCGTGCGCTGGAGATGATCATCAGCCAACAGCAGGAGGAAGATGATCAACCCAGTGTGCTGACAAATACAGAGACAGAGATTGTGAAGGCCATCGCCCAGGGCAAGACCACGAAGGAGATAGCCAGTGAGCGTTTCTCGAGCATCCACACGGTGACGACCCATCGCAAGAACATCTTCCGCAAGTTAGGTGTCAATACGGCTCACGAAGTAGTGAAATATGCGCTGCGTGCGGGACTGATAGATGCCTCTGAATTTTATATCTGATTATTATTTACGCAAAGCTTTCTGTCCGTTTCGGAAAACACAAAACAATTTCACAAAAACTTTGTGTTTACTTGCAATTCCACCGAATTGGCAATCATCAGTCTGGTGAATGAAAAAAAACTTATATTGTTTGGATATATACTGACTAATTCGTAATTTTGCAGGCGATGTTTGAAACGGAGATAGAGGAATACGAAAGCGTCCGAAAGGAATATCAGCAGAAAGTGGCTGAGAAAATGGGACGTAAACAGTGGATGGAATACAACGAGATTCTGTTCTCTGCGCATTCTTGTGCCATCGAAGGAAACTCGTTCACGGTTGATGATACGAGGATCTTGCGAGAGCAGGGCATGGCGATGATTCCTGTAGGACGCTCACTGTTGGAGTGTACGGAGATGGCTGATCATTTCCGTGCGTTTGATTACATGGTGAGTCACTTGGATGCACCGTTCGACGAGGCTTTGCTAAAAGAGATCAACCGATTGGCGACAGAGCATACATTGGCCTATAGGGCACCTGGCGCTGTAGCGGGAGAATATACTACAGAGGATATGGCGGCAGGCGACACCGTCTTTGGTGACCATGAAATACTGATTGCACGTGTGCCAAAGCTAATGGAATCGACAGAGAGGGCATTGGCCGAAGGGCAGCATCCGATGGTGGTGGCGGCAAAGTGGCATGGGTACTACGAGTACCTGCATCCTTTCCGCGATGGTAATGGCAGAACAGGGCGCTTGCTTTCAAACTTCATACTCCTTCGTGCAGGGCATCCACTGTTGATTGTAAAATTGGAAGACCGGGCATCTTATATCTCTGCCCTGACACAGATACGTACAGAGGGAACGGACGAGTTCCTGATCTCGTTCTTTTTCAAGTCAGCTATAGAACGGATGAAAAGTGAAATGGCTCAGAAAAAGAAAAGCGTGTTACCTCTGGTCTTCTTTTAGGGAAACACGAAAGGACCTTCAAATGAGTGAACGTAAAAAGGGGGTGTGTCAAAATGACACACCCTCTTTACTGATGCTTTTTAACAATCTTGTTCCCCAAAATGCAAAGCATATTAGGCCATGAAAGGTCGCCTTCTTCCAACTCATAGTTGTTACCGTCTTCACATACAATTGAATAGGGCTTTCCCATTTCCCAACCTATTCGCCCTTGTGCAAACACGCGCCCCTCTATAACTGCGAACTTATCTATATAGGCAAACTTAAACGGAATCACCATTCTATTGTGATGGTCTATGACACCCAAGGAATGGGTGACTCCATCCTGAGAACTTATAAAGCCAACTACAGCATACCCATCTTTGAAATCACCTGCAATATCATACCTAAAAGGAATCTTCTCCGTTCCATGAATGTTTATATACCCATATTTCCCATCTTTGCGGGCGGCTATCAGATAATCTTGGGGATCAATAGGTACACGACCAATCCAACTGAAACCACTTTCGAAAGGTATAAGCTCTTTACCACTGGGATCAACCAGTTTGGCCATACGACGACCGTTTTCCTCGTGAATGACAGGAATACCTGGGGAGTAGATACCATCGATATCTTCAATATCAGGAACGCCAGGACTATAGATGGCCGGTACAATCTCTCTCACATTCACAAGGTCAAACAGCCCACTTTTTCCTTCATTATACAGTTCGATGCATCCGTTCCATGATTTACCCGCTGCTCTCCAATAGTTACTACTACTAACATATTGTGAACGAGCAATACTGCTACAACCATGCGTGGTTACAATACGACCGTTTTTGTCTGCCAGCCAATATTCATACGTGTTGTCTTCCAGCACGATAACATCATAATCCTGATCATCTGAAAACTGGTATATATTCAGATACCTGCAAGGCTGAACCACCTCTCCTTTTGAATCAATCAATCCAAACAGGCCGTTTTTCTCAATAACCGTACAACAAAGAATTCTTTTCTTCTTGCTGTCCTCGTTTGCGTTGTTAGACTGCTGTTCTCGTTTCATCTACTATTGTGGGAACTATGATTAACTGATCGGTTCTCCTTCTATGTTGGAAACCAAATAATTGGTCTATAACATAGAAGGAGATTCTACCTATCTGGCTTTTAGTCTAAATAGCCTGTTCCGTGACAAGTATTACAACGATCGTGTCGGTGAGTTCTAGAAGAACTTTGGTATCTAAGCCCACATTCTGGGCAGGTGGAATACCTGATTTGTGTTCCACTATATGGGACAGTGCTTTCATATACACGTCTTCCATTCTTACAATTAGGACACTTGGTACGAGGAATAGTAGTTGTTCCTGTAGTTCCAGAAGGTGTAGTAGTTGTTCCTGTAGTTCCAGAAGAAAAACCGCTACCACTATATCCGCCACTATATCCACCAGTACTGTTTGATGACAGAGTGTTTCCTTTTGTCACTGGGAATAAATACATGTCAGTAATTCTGTCTGTTCTTGGATTGTAATATATATATGATATTTCCATATTGTAATTTGAGTCAAACATATACACTACATAAAACTCTTCAGACATTTTCATTTTATAACTTTTTCTTATACACCCTGGAGTCAAAGTAGTCTTTCCTGTTTTTATATCACAAAAATAATCAACTCTTGTTCCATTAACGACGATATAGTTATTATAAATCTCTATATCAAATAACATTTCCTTTGCATCCATATATTGTCCAGTATAAGTACTTTGACCTTTTCCCTTTTGTGTGTATTGTCCACTAAAGAGCTGAGCTTTCATTCCACTTGCAAAGCAGATACCAATAAAGATTAGAAATAGTCTTGCTTTCATAATTGTTAATGCATTAAGTTAATACTAAATATATCCACTCCAAATCGGCAGGTCTGCAATCTTAGAGATTATAGATTGAATCCTACAAAAGGCTCGTTAATAGTTTTCAGTTTTGGTCTGTCTATCAAGATCTACTATTTGAAGCGCTCCCGAAGTTGATGCTACAAAAGTACACAATTATTCTGAATTCACCAAATGTTCAGATGAAAAATGACCATTTAGCGCTCGGCCTATGGCTACATTGCTTGTCTAAGAACCTCGTCAACGACATTTGAGAAGGGAGTAACAACAAAACGTTACCCCCTTTGTTTCTTGCGAGGCGTTGACTTGTCCAGGTGTCTTTTGTCACTCAAAAATGTGTTTAACACTTTTTGAAAATTATTTTTCCAAGCCTTTAGAATTGTCTCTCAATTCCCGAAGTTGGGATTTTTAAGGAATTTTTTCTCTATCATCCGCTCACAACTCCACAAAGTATATGGATTTTGGTTCGATAAGATTTTATCTGCCTCATCTTTGTCTGTTATCTTTTGCGCTCCAATTCGTTTAGCAAGAAAAAGGGTTGCTTTTATTGTTCCGTATGATTCGAACTTAGGATCTTTTGAATATGTAAAGATGATATCTTTTTTTAATGGAGTGTTTTCTTCTGTGTACACAGTTTCTTCACCTACCGTAATGTCGTGGGTCTGAGGGCCTCCAAAGGATTCTTCAACAATAATACAGTTAGCATGAGGAGGAATGGAAATAATACGTTCCTTGTATGTTACTGTGGTTGTCGAATTCATGTCTGACTTGCCAACAGTAATCCCACTCGCCAATGCACCTGTAGGACCACCAACACCTGACGCTCTTGCAACTCCCCCTAGGTTTAATCCTACACTTGTACTGCTACCATGAGTAGATGCAGTTACCGTATTATCGTAATATGTATGGCACATGCCATCGGGAATGTATTTATAAAGCGAGAACTTAGGATCCATTATGAACGTTTTATCAGTATGGCTTGTCTGGTTTGTTCTATAGACACAAAAAGAATTCCCTTTATCTATGTAAATTGTTTTATCAGTAAGGTTCGTAAGCATAATTTTAATCCAATAATTATAATACAAGCCATACCATTTCTCGCCAGAAGGAATAAAATTCATTTCTAAATCAGTATTGTTAAGAACAGACTCCTTACCAACGTGATTAATAAGAATTTGAAAATGTGCTTCTTTAGATTGCTTCTTTTGAGTGTAATGATTATCATAATTGTTGTACATAGCAATGAGTTCTGCATTATTCTCACCAACGGCAGTATTTAACAACTGACGACTGTCGCCTGGTTCACTTCCATTGCTTGTTGAGCTATCATTAGTAAAGTCGTCTTTCTCTCCATTCTCATAATTAATAAACATTACTTCAGATCTATTGACAGTATAGGTCGGTCCATTCTGATTCGAGAACTTCTTGTACTTGATATCTGCCGTATTGATTTCAATCACCTTCGAAAGAATAGTGCTGCCATCCTTTTTTACAATCACATCTTGTGCACTTGAATGCAGAGCCACAAAAGCTAATAACAATAATAGTTTTTTCATATTGGTCTTGATTTAATCTTGTTTTTATCTATTTCCTTTTGCCCTATTATGTGTCTTGCACAGCATCTGGCAATTGCTGATGATCGCTGGGGACGGTTCTGAATGATCACATTTTTCTCTCATCTGTTTTCCTTTTTATTTTTTGAACTACACCAAAGCTGATGCCTGTGATACGGGCAATCTGACGAATGTCTCCGCCTGCCAAACACAGGTCAGCCAAGACAACATTACGCTGCTCCTTTTCCAAGGATTGCAGCTCGTGAGGGTTCCTCATCCCATAAGATTCCTTTAGGATGGTTCGTAGATTTTCATCGCTAACAGAGAAACGTCCATCGTTTTCAATGTCAAGAATATATAGGCTTTCGTCAACAGGCGTCTCAACAAACGCCTTCAGTTCGGCGAATGGAATATGTTTGATGACAGAGCCGATCTTGCATAGGCCGTTGGTCACTGTTGTATGTCGTTCGTACTCCTTCCAGCTACTCCAGGGATAGTCCCGTATATTATTGACGAGTCCTGCCTTGACTGGATTTTGGTGGATATACCTCATAAATATCAAGAAGTAGGACATCTCGTTGACTGGCTCACTTTTGAAACGGTCTTGAAAGAGGTGGCCGTTACGGTCATATTTCTTGTTGTAATAACGGGCATAGGAAACGCCTAAACGCTTGATGGTCTCACCGATGCTCTCATCTTTCTCCTGTATAAGCAGGTGAACATGGTTGCTCATCAGACAATAGGCATAGATGGTGCAAAGTCCAGGTAGAGGCATGCCATTGTCGTCATGTCTTATACATAGTGCATGCAGACAGCCCAGCAACCGTAGATAATCCTCTTCATCCTCGAAGATGTTCTGACGATTGATGCCGCGGAGCATCACATGATAGATGCCCGTCCCATCTTGTCTTCGTGCCTGTCGTGCCATTACATTAACTATATACGACTACAAAAGTACACAATTATTATGCTTCTGCCAAATGTTTGGACAGAAAAATGATCATTCAGTCCCGTCCCCATTGATTCTTAGGTTTCTATTTAATGCATGAGATTCTACAGCATCGCAAAAGATAAGCGACACTACTTGCATCTCTGTATGCATATTCTTTCATAATACGACTCCTTCTCTTTTTACACTCTGATAGAAAGGAGACCTGTTGGTTGATATTGTTTGGATATATACTGACTAATTCTTAATTTTGTAGGCGATGTTTGAAACGGAGATAAAAGATTATGGCCAAGCCTGCCAACGTGAAGCTAAAGATGGCGGTGATGTTATGCTAATAGCTGGAGATTGTTTTCTATCTCTGCGATATGGTTATCCTTTACACCGCAGTCTTGAGCGATGGTGCGCCAATGGCTGACTGCATCGACAATCTCGTCGATAATCTCTGAACTGCGACGGATTCCCATCTTTTCACCAACAGTAAGCAGATCCTGCCGCATAAAATCGTCTTGCTTACCATTCAGCGATAACTGATGTTGTCCAACCCATCTTCCCCCTGGCTTGTATGAGTAACACAGATCGTAAGCGGGAGCTAACTCCCATTTGCCCTGACGATCCATCAGGAACGAGAAGTTCTTTGTATGGTCGTCGTTGTTTCTGGCTACGACATTAAATACCATTCTGCGATACAGTTGCAGCGTGGCATCCATATTAAGATTCATCTTACGGATAATGCCGAAAATCTCCTCGTACGAATGGCGTTGGTCTCTGTCGAGATGGGCCAGACCGGCAACCGTCTGCATGTGAATCTTTTCGCCATCGTTTGTACGATCAAAGCGGCGAGTCATAAAATGATGATTATCACCTTCGCTAAGTAATCTGCATTCGGCCATGTTTATACCGCAAGCTTTAGCCATTTGAGAATAAGCATACTCTACATTTCCAATCCCCTGAGGATTTTCCATGATCGATCCATGTTCAGAATAGGTAACACCATCAAACTTTAGCAGCCAATAGCCAAAACCTTCAGGAGCCTTCACCTGTCCTGAGCGCACTTCGTTTGTCTTCTCGTTGTAGGCTATGATGGCTTTTGGTTTGGCACCACCAGCCGATGTACCAACGCGCAGAATATCAAGTATAGTTTTGTCTTGCTGGAACATACGCTCCTGAAAGGCTTCTCGCTTTGTAAAAATGTCCTCGGCCAATCGTGTTAACTCATCGATATAAATCTCGGTCGACTCATTCAGCGCGTCAGCGGCCTTGCTTGGCTCAAACTCCAAGGCTCCCATACCTCGCTGTCCAACATAGCACAATCGTTCTAATGGTGTTATCTCGCCTATAGGCAATCCCTGACGAGTAAACCACTCTGTAATAATCTGATTACCAAATTTATCGGGTAGCGCGTCGGCTATTAATCCTGGCAGGCCCTTAAAACAGTCTGTTCGATTGGCTGGAAAGGAAAAAGGACGATTTCCCAAAGATAAAGGCATTGTGAGCGGAGCTGGTTCGATGCCATTACGCCTAAAACTATTATCATATTCGAAAACAGCCATCCCCGTAGCATTGTCCCATACTAGCGAGCCTACCATTTGTCCCCATAGTTTAACGTCAACAATTAAGTCGTCCATCGTCGTTTAATTTTCTTTTTTATGTCGTATTCTCTGTACCTTTTTACCTTGCATCTTCCGCATTTGTAGCGGACTGATACTGAGTTCGGGCAGTAGGACTTCCAGATTTTCGAGTAGCCCCATTGTTCTTAATATGCTTATAAATAATAAGGTAGAAATAGGATTACCCTGTTCCACTCTTACGATTGTTCCCATACTTACGCCCGACTTTTTAGCCAGTTCGCTCTGGGTCATTTCCATCCTTATGCGATAATCACGCATTCTGCGTCCTATCTTCTGCAGGATAGTTGGGTCACTTAATTCTGTCCACATATCGTTTCTGTTTTTGTTCGCAAAGATAATATAATTTCTAATATATTGCAAACAAAACATTAAAAAGTTATTTAATTTACATAGTATTATAAATTACTAAAAAGATTAAGGTGACTATAGAACGGATGAAAAGTGAAATGGCTCAGAAAAATTATAGGTCAAAAAGTTTAAATAGGAGAACAGATTAACGGGTCTTTGATTCTTTTTCGTAAGAAAAAAACCGACAGAAAAACGCGAAATACCATGTTTATGGTATGCAAATAACATGCTAAAGGTATTGTGGGTATGGGAAAACTGCCGTACCTTTGCACCATCAATTAGCCCCCTAAGTTCTTGGACGAGCCAAGCGGCTAAGCCGAGCGAGGGGGATGGGGGTCTGAACAGGCCCAAAAGAAAAAGTGATTATTAACAATATTATTAATAACGGGTGGTCGTTCAGACCCCCAACCCCCTCGCTCGGCTTAGCCGCTTGGCTCGTCCAAGAACTTAGGGGGCTAAAAATACAAGGTTATGGCAAAGATTGCAAAGCAGCTGACTGAGCTCGTCGGCAACACCCCACTTCTGGAGCTCAACAAGTATTCAACGGCAAAGGGGCTGGAGACTCCTGTTATTGCCAAAGTAGAGTTCTTTAATCCTGGCGGTAGCGTGAAGGACCGTATCGCACTGGCGATGATTGAGGATGCAGAGGCCAAGGGTATCCTGAAGCCTGGAGCCACCATCATCGAGCCCACCAGCGGCAACACTGGCGTGGGTCTGGCACTCGTCAGTGCTGTGAAAGGCTACCACCTGATTCTCACCATGCCCGAAACCATGAGCGTGGAGCGTAGGAACCTTGTAAAGGCCTACGGTGCCGAGGTGCGTCTCACCTCTGGAAAGGACGGCATGCCCGGAGCTATCCGCGCTGCCGAGGAACTGCGCAACGAGATTCCCGGCAGTGTCATCCTGCAGCAGTTCGAGAACGCCGCCAACCCCGCCAAGCACTATGCCACGACGGGTCCTGAGATCTGGCGCGACACCGACGGACAGGTCGACATCTTCATCGGTGGTGTGGGTACTGGCGGTACCATCAGTGGCACGGGCAAATATCTGAAGGAGCAGAACCCCAACGTGAAGGTCATTGCCGTAGAGCCGAAGTCGAGCCCTGTGCTGAACGGCGGTCAGAGCGGTCCCCACAAGATTCAGGGCATCGGTGCAGGCTTCGTGCCCAAGACCTACAACGCCGAGGTCATCGACGAGGTCTTCGATGTGGAGAACGACGATGCCATCCGCACGGGCCGTGAGATTGCCCAACAGGAGGGCCTGCTGGTAGGTATCAGTGCAGGTGCCGCCCTTTATGCCGCCATTCAGGTGGCCAAACGCCCGGAAAACAAGGGCAAGAAAGTGGTGGTATTACTGCCCGACACGGGCGAGCGTTATCTCTCCACCGTCCTGTATGCCTTCGAGGAGTACCCCCTCTAAGTTTGTCTTGAGTGATTATTGATTACCCCCCCGTCACCTACAATAGTTTATACATTATTAGAATACGCGAGCATCCGCGCGAGTTACATCATATCAAAAAAGATGCGCTCCCCAATACGGGGCGCATCTTTTTTAGTCTTTCCATCTGACGGAAGATTACTTCACCAGGGCCATGGTGTCGGTGGCAATCATCAGCTCTTCGTCGGTGGGGATGACGACAACCTTCACCTTCGAGTCGTCGGCAGAGATGACAGCCTCTTCGCCGCGTGTCTGGTTCTTCGCATCGTCGAACTTCACGCCGAGGAACTCCATGCCCTCGCAGACAGCCGAGCGCATGCCAATCTGGTTCTCGCCCACTCCGGCGGTGAACACGATGACATCGACACCGCCCATAGCGGCAGCGTAGGCACCGATGTACTTCTTGATGCGGTAGGCGTACATGTCCTGAGCCAGTTGGGCGCGCTGGTCGCCAGCCTTGGCGGCATTCTCCACGTCGCGCATGTCGGAAGAGCCGCCCGTGATGCCTGCCACGCCGCTCTTCTTGTTGAGCAGGTTGCTCATGCCGTCGGCATCAAGACCCAGTTTCTTCTCCAAGAACGTCACGGCACCGCCGTCGATGTCGCCCGAACGGGTACCCATCATCAGGCCCTCCAACGGAGTGAGGCCCATCGAAGTGTCCACACACTTGCCATCGACCACGGCAGCAATCGATCCGCCATTACCGATATGGCAAGTAATCACTCGTGTGCCTTTGGCTTCCATTCCAAGGAACTCCAGTGCGCGGGCCGAGACGTAGCGGTGCGAGGTGCCATGGAAACCATAGCGGCGCACGGCATATTTCTCATACAGCTCATAGGGGATGGCATACATATATGCCTTGGCAGGCATGGTCTGGTGGAAGGCGGTATCGAACACGCCCACCTGGGGCAGGCCGGGCATCAGCTCCTTCACGGCGTTCACGCCCTTCAGGTTGGCAGGGTTGTGCAGCGGAGCCAGGTCGCTCACGGCCTCGAAGGCCTGTAGCACCTCATCGGTGAGCAGCACCGACTTGTTGAACTTCTCGCCGCCATGCACCATGCGGTGGCCTACGGCATCGATCTCGTCGAGACTCTTGATGACACCGATCTCAGGGTCGGTGAGCAGGGAGAAGATGAACTTCACGCCCTCGGTATGCTCGGGAATGTCGTGCATGATCTGCTTTTTCTCGCCATTGGCGAGCTTCACCTTCACAAAGGCGCCGTCGAGACCTACGCGCTCTGCGCCGCCACTCGTCATCACAGACTTGTCGTCCATGTTGTATAATGCATATTTAATCGAACTGCTGCCACAGTTAAGAACTAAGATTTTCATATCTATTTTTTTGCCCCCTAAGTTAGGGGGTTGGGGGTCTGAACAAGCGAACCAGACCCAGACTGGGGTTTAAATTTATTCTTCAAGGGTGCTGCGCTTGTTCAGGACCCTATTCTTCGGGGGGCGTCGTCTGTTCAGACCCCCAACCCCCTAACTTAGGGGGCTAATTTTCACTTCTTCGCGTCCATGGCCTGGCAGGCGGTGATGGCGACGAGGTAGTAGATGTCCTCGACGGAGCAGCCGCGTGAGAGGTCGTTCACCGGACGGGCGATGCCTTGCAGGATGGGGCCAATGGCCGTGGCACCGGCGAGGCGCTGCACTAACTTATAGGCAATGTTGCCCACTTCGAGGCAGGGGAATACCAATACGTTGGCGTTGCCGGCGATTTCAGAGCCGGGAGCCTTCTTCTTGCCGACAGAGGGTACTAAGGCGGCATCGGCCTGCAACTCACCATCGATCTTCAGCGTGGGATCCAGTTCTTTGGCAAGGCGAGTGGCTTCCACCACCTTGTCGACCACCTCGTGAGAGGCACTTCCCTTCGTCGAGAAGCTCAGCATGGCCACACGGGGATCCTCGAAACCGGCCACCGACTTGGCAGTCTGCGCCGTGCAGACGGCAATCTGCGAGAGCTGGGCGGCATCGGGCATCGGCGTTACAGCCACGTCGCCCACGACGAGCACACCGTTCTCACCATATTCGGGCTTGTCGGTAATCATCAGCATGGCACCGCTCACGCAGGTGATGCCAGGGGCGCACTTGATGATTTGCAGGGCAGGACGCAAGGTCTCGCCCGTGGTGCTCAAGGCACCCGAAATCTGTCCGTCGGCACCTTCGGTCTTGATGATCATGCAGCCCAAGTAGAGTGGGTCTTTCACTAACTCGCGAGCCTTCTCGATGGTCATGCCCTTCTTCTCGCGCAGCTTTGTCAGCAGCTGGGCATACTCCTCGCTCTTCTCACAGTTCAGCGGGTCGATGAGCGTGGCCTTGTCGATGTGGGTCAGTCCCTTCTCTTTGGCCAGTGCATGCACCTTCTCGGGGTTACCGATAAGAATCAGGTCGGCAATGTCGTCAGCCAGCACGCGGTCGGCTGCACACAGGGTGCGCTCCTCTTCAGCCTCGGGGAGCACGATGCGCTGCTTGTTGCTCTTAGCACGCGCAATGATTTGATCAATTAATCCCATAGTCTGTTTTTAAATGATAATGTATAAAAGAGTTTATTGAATGCTATATTAAGATTGTTGAGATTGCAAAAGTAGCAAAAAATATCCGAAAAGCGCGGAAGTATTGGGATAATTAATGTTATTTTATGAATGATGTCGCGATTTAAACGGAATGTGCCGGTAGTTCATTTTGAATCGTTTTACAAAGTCGTCGAGTTTGTGTTACAAAGTCGACGAGTTTGTCTCACAAAGTCGACGACTTTGTAAACTCATTTCATTTGAATGCCAGAATGGCTAATTTTTTATTCAGAAATGATTCTTTATTATCAAGTTTTTTTTGTTAATTTGCAGTCAGAAACCTAAAACATTAAATCTGTATGAAAAATATACTCGTGATAGGGTCTACTGGCCAGATTGGCTCCGAACTCACCATGGAACTACGCCGGCGTTATGGCAACGACCACGTGGTGGCTGGTTATATTGCAGGTTGTGAACCGAAAGGCGAATTGGCTGAGAGCGGGCCGATGGCCGTTGCCGACGTGACACGCGGCGAGGATATTGCCGCCTCCGTGCGCCAGTATCATATTGACACCATCTATAATCTGGCTGCCCTGCTCTCCGTGGTGGCCGAGTCGAAGCCACGGTTGGCCTGGCAGGTGGGCATCGACGGACTGTGGAATGTGCTTGAGGTGGCTCGCGAAAACAAGTGTGCCGTCTTCACGCCCAGTTCCATCGGCTCGTTCGGGGTGGAGACCCCCCACGACATGACCCCGCAGGACACCATACAGCGACCGCGCACCATCTATGGCGTGTCGAAGGTCACTACCGAACTGCTCTCCGACTGGTTCCATCACAAGTATGGGGTCGACACCCGTTCTGTGCGCTTTCCCGGCATCATCAGCTACATCACCCCTCCAGGCGGCGGCACCACCGACTATGCCGTCGACATCTATTACTATGCCGTACGCGGCGAACTGTTCACCTGTCCCATCAAGGCCGGCACACGCATGGACATGATGTACATGCCCGATGCGCTGCGTGCCGCCATCGAGCTGATGGAGGCCAATCCCGACCGGCTTGTCCATCGCAACGGTTTCAACGTGGCGGCCATGAGTTTCGACCCCGACATGATCTATACGGCGATCTGCAAGCACAAGCCCGACTTCAAGATGGTCTACGACATCGACCCCCTGAAACAGTCGATTGCCGAGTCGTGGCCCAATATGATGGACGACAGCTGTGCCCGTAGGGAATGGGGCTGGAAGCATGAGTACAACCTGCCTGCCATGACCCGCGACATGCTGGAGAAACTGTCGGCAAGACTCACCTAAACAAGCCTTTGTTTTATGCTTTCTTTCGATTTGTCAGACTTTTTCTTGTCTATTTCAGAGATTATTCATACTTTTGGGCGTTAAAACTGACAAACAGATGGGATTTAAACCAAGTAACATAACAAAACAAATAATATTATGGCTGCAATAAAGATTTTAAGCGTTGACGACGAGGCTCCTTTAGAGTTGTTGATGAGACAGTACTTCAGACGCAAGATTCGCAACGGCGAGTATGAGTTCTTCTTCGCGCATAACGGCTTGGAGGCTCTTGCCATCCTCTATAACAACCCCGACATCGAGATTATCCTCTCCGACATCAACATGCCTGAGATGGACGGACTCACCCTGTTGGCCAAGGTGAACGAGATGCGCAATCCCGCGCTGCGCGTCATCATGGTGAGTGCCTACGGCGACATGAAGAACATCCGCCAGGCCATGAACAACGGGGCCTTCGACTTCGCCACGAAGCCCATTGACATGGAGGATCTGAGTCTGACCATCGAGAAGGCCATTGAGCAGATAAAATTCGTACACGAGTCGCAGAAGGAGCACACGCAGTTGGAGTCACTGAAAAGGGACCTGAATACGGCGAGGGATATTCAGCAGTATATTCTGCCACAGGTGTTTCCGCCTTTCCCGGAAGACAACGACAAACTGGACATCTATGCCCTGATGGAGGCGGCCAAGGATATTGGCGGCGACTTCTACGATTTCTTCCGCATCGATGACGACCGCATTGCCCTGGTCATTGCCGATGTTTGCGGCAAGGGCATCCCGGCTGCCTTGTTTATGGCTGTCAGCCGCACCACAATCCACGCGAAAGGCATGCAGTGCAGCAGTGCCGGAGAGTGTCTGACCGAATCGAACCGTCTGCTGGCCGCCTATTCGGTAGACAATATGTTTGTGACGGTATTCTATGCCATCTACAACACGAAGACGGGCTTTGTGTCCTTCTGTAACGCCGGCCACAACCCGCCACACATCTTACGCGCTGACGGCACCGTCGAAGAACTGCCCTATCCGAAGAACACCATCATAGGGGCTTTCGAAGGCATAGACTACAAGGAGGACACCCTGCAATTAGAGCGTGGTGACTCGTTGGTGATGTTTACAGACGGCGTGACCGAGGCCATGAACCCGGAAGAACAGGAGTTCGGCAAAGAGCGGTTGGACAACGCCATTAAGGGAATGGCCGACAAGAGTTGCCAACAGGTCATTGGCACCGTCATGGCCGCTATCAAGGACTTCGCAAACGGAGCCGAACAGAGTGACGACATTACAATGCTGGTACTCAAGAGAAAATAAAAGGTGAAGAGACACAATATTATCATAGCGTGCTTGGTTGTCCTGCTCTTGTCATTGGTCGTGTCAGGCTATTACATGCGTCATAGCAATGATGAGCGCATCAGTGAGTTGGAGTCGCAACTTGGCGAACTGCGCGAGCAGGAGAAACAGTCGGCTGTGGATCGTCGCGTGAGCAAACAGATGGAGGAGATTGCCTACGGACAGCAGATTCTTTCCGAGGAGCGCAGTCGCGAGGCAATCCGACAGTCAGAGATTGCTCAGGAGATGACACTCCGCTCTGAGACGGAACGTCAGAAGGCCATCGAGGCGCAAGGCATTGCGGAAATGTCTGCCCAGGAAGCGTTGAGTGCCTACCAGATGGCAGAGCGCCAACGCATAGAAGCCGAGCATGCCAAGTTAGTGGCTGACACGCTGAACTATATATCGTTAGGGCGCACGCTTGGTTCGCAGTCGTATTCTATTTATCAGACTGGCGACACAGAGCTGGGCAACATGCTGGCCTACGCCTCCTACCTCTATACCCATGACTATGGCGGCGACCTCTTTATCCCTGCGGTGTTTCAGGCACTGACACAGTCTGCAGGCGGTCGTCGTAACTGGAACGTCCACAACGGCAGCATCTCATGCACGGAGATTTCGCCTAAGGACAACCATCTGCTGACAGTAAGCACTTACGGCGAGATTTTCAGTCACAGGATGCAGGACGGCCAGATGCAAACTACGCAACAGATGAACGACACGCACTATTGCTTTCGCGACGGCTTCGCTTCCAAGAGCGGCAAAGACTACGCCATCAGTCATACCGGCCATTTGGTCGTTGCCGACGACAATAAGATGCGCGTCATCTATTTGGAAAAAACAGCCCGTCCTTTCTCCCTTCAAAGTATGCACGACGGCAACCAATTGCTGATTGTCGGCGAGAACAGTGTAGCCTTGTTTGATATTGCCACTGACAAGGTCGTTGGCACACGCCAACTCGACTTCCATGTGGTGAGTACTGGCAGTCGTGACAACAAGCCTTTGCTTTTCGACAATCTTGGACACATGCACCTCGTCAACAGCCTTGACGACATGACGGATGAAAAAGTTCCCGTAGCTGGTCAGGTCTCAGCTTTTGCCGTAAGCCATCATCACCGACTGACAGCCTACGGCATGGTCGACGGCACTATTTGGCTGACTGATGGAAACGGCAAGACCTATAAGCTTGTGGATCATCTCTCGCAGGTGACGATGCTTCAATTTGACGGGAACCGACTCTATTCTTCCAGTTACGACGGCAAACTGCTCTTTTGGATGACTGGCGACCCACAGATTAAGCCCATCACGCTGTTCCAGTCTAACAGTTGGCTCACCAACTTTACCTTTAGCACAGACAAGAACTACATTTGGACGGGTGAATACAATGGCACCATTACCGAATATCTCATTTCACTCCCTAAGATTGCACAGCGCCTGCGCCAGAATGTGAAGCGCAATTTCACGCAAGAGGAATGGAACTACTACGTGGGAAAGGGAATACCCTATAGGAACGTGAAACAGTAAAAAGGCAAACAAGCAGGAATATGAAGCAGTACAACAAGCATTGGATGATTCGTTGGGTGAAGGGTCTCTTGTCCCTTTTCCTTTTCACTATTTCGCCTTTGGCCGCTGTTTCCCAAGGCTTTCCACTGATCCGCAACTATACGGCGGAGGAATATGGCGGGCATAACCGTAACTATGACATTGAGATAGGCGCGGATGGCACGGTGTTCGTGGCCAACTTTGAAGGATTGCTTTATTACGACCGTGCCCGGTGGCGCATCATCCACACACCCGACATCAGCCGCATCACAGTCGTCTATCGCGACAGCAAGGACACAATCTGGGCGGGTGGCTACAACTATCTTGCCCGTCTGCAGAAACGGGCCAATGGCGAATTGTTTTTGGAACAGGTGGGACAAGACAGCCAGTTCAAAGGCGAGGTAGTTGAAATCTTTGAGACGGACGGCTTGCTGCAGTTTGTGGCCAGCGACAATAATATTTATCAAGTCCAAGGCACCACCGTGTCGTTGAAGATGCATACGAATGCCAACTTCCGTCCAGGTGTGGATGCCGATGTCATATCGTTGGAGGCCCTTATGGAGGGTGAAACGGATGTCCTACTAAGTGGCATCATCCAGACAGAGGAATTGGACGGCGGACTTCAAGTCAAAGTAAAGCAGAACAGCGGTCTGATTATTGCTGACGACAAGGGCCGCGACCTCTATACCATCACTGAAGCTAACGGCCTATGCTCTAATCAGGTGGCCTTCGTGGCCTACGACGGTCACGGCATGCTTTGGGGAGCCACATTGCATGGCATTTTTTCCATTGAACTGCCGTCGGTCTACAGTTATTTCCTGGCCAAGGACGGCCTCACGGGCGAGGTGCATGATATCACAGTCTTTGACGGCAAGATATACGTGGGCGATACCAATGGCCTTTACATCATCTCCCCCCAACAGTGCAAGCGTATTGCCGACATCAACAATATCTGTTGGATGTTGTGCCATGGCCGGGACGCACTGTTTGCTGCCACTTCCAGCGGCATCTATAAGATTGCGCATGGCGGCAGTGTCAGCCGGCTGACCTCAAACTCCACCACAGCGATGCTGGTCGACGGTGACAAGGTCTATGCAGGAGAATCCGATGGTGTTTATTGCTATCAGGCTGGCCGTGTACAGAAGGTGAACGACCTCCCGATGGTGACAGAGATCCGTCAGTCGGCCCAGGGTGACCTTTGGTTCATGAACGTTCACGGTGAGACCAAAGGCACAGATCCCGGCAAGCCCCGTGAACCGATTGCCGACTTGTCTGACCATCTGCTCAAGCCTGTCAGCGATATTGAGGTGAAGGCCCAGTTCCGCTATGGTAGCCAAGTGTGGATTGGTGGGGACGAGATCCTTGCCGTTATCGATACCGACAAAGAGGCCTTGACCGCGCTCACCGATAGTGGCAAAGTGCGTTTCTGTTCCATCCTTATGGGCAATGACAGTGTGTTGTGGGGCGGTTATGGCGATATGCCTAAGGAGTTGAAGCCGTTAGGCAGCGACGAAGGCCATCTGCATTTCTTCTACGCTCTCAACTATGCGCCCCTCTCTGGAGAGACCCTGTATCGCTACAAGCTGGACGACACGAGTATCTTGGGAACAAATGGCCAATGGAGTGCCTGGACTGAGAAACAGGACATAGAGTTCCTGAACCTGCCTTACGGTTCGTACACCCTCAGCGTACAGGCCCGGTTGGCCAACGGTGAACTGTCGGAGGTGGCCTCTGTGGGCTTCCGCATTTCCTATCCGCTGATGATGCGCTGGTATATGGTGGTGCTTTATCTCATCATCTGTGCCTGCATTGTCTATCAGTTGTTCCGCTACCGTCTGAAGCGGCTGCAGAAGGATAAGATCAAATTGGAGAGAATCGTCGAAGAACGCACTTCGGAAGTTGTCAAACAGAAAGACGAGATTGTCAGGCAGAAAGACGAAATCGAGGAGAAGTCAAGGAGTCTGGAAAAAGCCCTTGGCGACCTGAATAACGCCCAAAGCGAACTGATACGTCAGGAAAAGATGGCTACGGTAGGTAAATTGACCGAAGGCCTCATCGACCGCATCCTGAACCCCATGAACTATATCATCAACTTCTCCAAAATGTCAAACGATTTGTTGAAGGACCTGAAGGAGAACATTGACAGAAACAAGGACAGCATCAACGAGGACGACTACGAAGACACCTTAGATGTGCTCGGCATGCTGACAGAGAACCTGCAGAATGTAGACCAGTACGGACAGAACACCACCCGTACCCTGAAGGCGATGGAAGAGATGTTGAAAGACCGCACGGGAGGCTATGTCGATATGGACTTGTTGCCTGTGCTTCACCAGAATGAGGAGATGCTCAGTAACTATTTTGCGAAGGAGAAAGAGCAGTATCATATCCAAACAACATTCACCATGCCTGAAAAGGCCATGCCTCTGCACGGTAATCCCGACATACTCAGCAAGACCGTCATGAGTCTGTTGGGCAATGCGGTCTATGCAGTGGTTAAAAAGGCAGAAAGAAAACCGGACTATACCCCTGAGATTACTGTCACTGCCAACATTTCCCCAGCAGGAGAATCTGGAGAAACGTATATCCTGAAAATCCGTGACAACGGCATCGGTATCGAAGAGAAGATCCTGGATAAAATCTTCGACCCGTTCTTCACCACCAAGACCACAGGCGAGGCAGCAGGCGTAGGACTCTATCTGAGTCGGGAAATCATACAGAATCATGGCGGTGAAATCAGTGTTGCAAGTGTGAAAAACGAGTACACTGAGTTTACTATTACGTTACCAAATAAAAAAACGATATGACTGAGACTGAACAATTAAGGCAACGATTGCTGAAACAGGAGAAGTTGGCATCACTTGGCATGTTGAGTGCCGGCATCGCCCACGAGATACAGAACCCGTTGAACTTTGTCATCAACTTCTCGAAAATGTCCAACAAGCTTTTGGACGACCTGATCGTTGTCGTGGAGGACAATGCCGACCGGTTGCCGGAGGCTGACCGTGAAGACCTCAGCGACATTGTGGCCGATCTGAAGGAGAACATGGGGCAGATCATGGAGAGCGGTGAGCGGGCTGTCAGCATCATACAGGGCATCTTGCTCGTTTCGCGCGGAAAAGAGAACGAGTATGTGCCTGCCGATGTATGCCACATTGTGAAGGAGTATGTCCGCCTGTCGTATCACGCCATGCGGGCAAATCATCCAGGCTTCAATGTCACCATACGCGAACAGTATCAGGAAGACCTGCCGCCGATAATGGTGATTCCGCAGGATTTGAGCCGTGCCGTGCTGAACGTGGTGAACAATGCGTGCTATGCGGTATGGGTCCTTTCCCAAAAGGCAACCGCAGACTACTCGCCCGAAATCAGTGTCAGTGTTGCCGCTGTGGGCAATGATGTGGTCATCACCATTGCTGACAACGGAGAGGGCATGACCGACGAAGTGAAACAGCGACTCTTCGAGAACTTCTTCACCACCAAGCCGATTGGCCAAGGGACAGGTCTCGGCATGGGCATTACGCGCGACATCATCGAGAACAAACACGGGGGCAAGCTGGCCTTTACCTCGGCTGAGGGCAAGGGATCTACTTTCACCTTTACAATTCCCATGAAGAAATGAGAAAACTGATATACCTCTTGTTATGGGTTCTCAGCATCGGTGTGGTGCGCGCTCAGGATGAAACGTACTCTGACCATCGCTCGGAAAACAGTGTCGTCAGCGTGCGCGAGGTGTTGGCCCAGGCCGAGAACGACTACCAGATAGGCCGCATTGACCAGGCCCGCGATGCGCTGTTGAAGAATCTTGGTGACTTCCATGGCAGTATGCGCCAGAACGCGCTCCGGCTCATCGCCCTCAGCTGGCTGGCCCGCTTCGACATCGAACAGACGGAACATTACATCTCGCTGATGCTCCAAGAGAATCCGTATTACAGTCCGTCGTCTCGTGATCCGGCAATGTTTGCCGACATCGTCAACAATATCAAGGCTGGCATGACCGCCACCATCACCACCGCCTCCAGCCAGGCCGAGAGCCTGGCCGAGGTGCCTGTCCCCACCACGCTCATCACTGCCGAGATGATTCAGACTTGTGGAGCACGCAACTTGCAGGAAGTGCTGGCTGCCTACGTGCCGGGCATGAATATCATCGACTGTAACGACGACATCAATATTGCCATGCGCGGCATCTATAGCAATACCCAGGAGAAGATACTCGTCATGCTCAACGGCCACCGCATGAACAGCTATGCCACCAATACCGCCGCCCCCGATTTCAGCATCTCTTTGGAGAAGGTGAAGCAGATTGAGGTGCTTCGCGGTCCGGCCTCGTCACTCTATGGCGGCGTGGCTCTGACAGCTGTTGTCAACATCATCACCAAGCAGGGACTCGACGTGGACGGCTTGCAGGCAAGAGGCGGTCTCGGCAACAACGGGCAGATAAAGGCCGATGCCCTTTTCGGCAAACGCTATTTCGACATCGATGTGCTCGTTTGGGGCAGTACCTATCGTAGCAAAGGTGAAAAATACGATGTGACCAACGAGCGCACTGACGAGAGTCCCTACGGCATGCCTGTCGACCATGTCTACATTGGGCGCATAGGTTCCTACCCCAGCTACGACTTTGGCCTGCAACTTGGCTTCAAGGGGTTGCAGTTCATGTACGACACCCATTTCTCACAGGTTGTCGCCCCCTTCACTTTGGCATCGTTGGCCCTCTCCTACGACCACGACCGCTACCGTACCTTCAACGGTCTGTCCCCCAGCTTCGGTGTCTATTCGCGCCATGCCGACCTGAGCTACAGCCACCAGACAGGCAACCTCAGCCTGAAATATGCCGCCACCTACGACAAGGGGGACATCACCCGCTATCAGGTCATCAACGACGAAGCCATGCCCACATTAGGCGTGGCTATCGGACTGCCCGACGATGTTTCTCAGGTGTTTACGCAATACGGCGGCATTTCCCGCTATGTCAACGGTCAGGAGCAGAACTACGGATTCCAGTTGAAAGGCAACTACAGCTATACCTTGGGCGACAGCCACAAGGGTAACATCGGCTTCGGAGCCGAATACAACCACTTCCAGCTCGATGACATCCGCTACCAGATAGGCTACGACTTCGAACAGGCTTTCTTCGAGGATCCGCTGCTGCGCAATGCGGGCATCGGCAGTGAGAACAGCGGCGATGCCTACCTGCAACTGAAGCACCAATGGCGGTCAGTCATTCTGAATGCCGGCCTGCGCTACGACTACAAAGAGCGATGCGACAATTCGCGCGTGAATGAATTCTCGCCTCGCGTGGCCCTTATTCTCCTACGCCCGAAGTGGAGTGCAAGGTTAAGCTACTCCAAATCGTTCGTCGATGCGCCCTACATCTATCGCAAGGCCAATCTGCTGTCTACACTGATGGTTGGAGACGATCCGGAAACGGCTGCCAGCTTGTCGCCAGAACGAGTCCACTCTGTTCAGTTGTCTTTCGCAGGGACAAACTGGGTGCGCGGACTCGACTTTGAGGTGAATGGTTTCTACAACCGTGCCAACGACCTGATCATGACACACGTTATCGATTACAATAATGTCAGTAAGAACCAGACCTGTGGCGTAGAGGTGACTGCAAAATACCGTCAACACCGTTTCACCGCCGACATGAACCTGACTTGGACCCACACATTCAAATCGAACCTCATGGGAGTTGAGCTCCCCAGCGAACTAAAAGACTTCTACTCAACAGACATCGATGCCAACAACAACACACCTGCCGTCAGGTCGAACCTTGTTTTAGGATGGCAGGTGAGCAAAGGCCTCCGTCTGCATAGTCATCTTTTGTTTGAAAGCAAGCAGTCGACTTACAACACTGATTTGGTGAAACTCATCCAGGCCACCAAAAACATCCAGATTGCTACCGACTATTATAATCAGGGCGACATGGAACAGGCCACGAACTATGGACTCCAAGCTATGGAGGCAATGCAACATCTTGTTATGAAGAAGGACATGCCTGCCCGTGCCATCCTCAACGTCGGTGGTGAATACACGATGGGTGCTGTCACCTTTGGCCTGAATGTCCATAATCTCTTGGGCACACACTACTATCGTAGCGGCATGAACACCAACGTCATTCCTCAGCAAGGCCGCTGGTTCATGGGCTGTATCGGCATCCGCTTGTAAGCGACAACTACTTTTACTGACCCGTAGCTTGCTTGTATTCCAGAAGTTTGTTCTGATAGTCGGCGAAGGCATCGGTATACTTATCGAGCGACTGCTGGTAGAGTAGTTGGGCTTCGAGCAGATCACTCATCTTTGAGGTGCCGGCACGATAGTAGTCACGGTTCAAGCGCAGGTTCTCACTGGCCTGTTCGATACTACGTTTGGCCAGTTGCAACTGCTGGTAAGACTCCTCTACCCCATTCCAGGCATTCTGCATACGGATTTTGAGAAGTTGGGCATTATCCTCTAACTGCTCAACTGCTTTCCGATGCTCTATCTTGCGGCGCTTGATCACGTGAGAGCCTCCCCACCAGTCGGAAATAGGCACACTGACGGTGGCAAACACCATCCCAAAAGTAGTGTTGTTGTCCAGCATATTATGATAGTTGTAACCGGCACCCACGGCAACGGACGGCAGGTTCTGACCGACGGCCAGTTTCTTTTGGAGGGTGGCAGCCTCGACCTGTTTACCCAATAACTGATACTCAGGCAGAAGTGTCACCCCCAAACCATCCCCGACGGGAGAGGGGAGTGAATAGGCTTGCTGGTTCATATCCGGTAGCACAATGTCGAAGGAGTAACTATTCCCCTCTCCGCCGTAGGCTTCCCCCTCGCCCTTTGGAGAGGGGGTTAGGGGGTGAGGCTTGGGATCGGGGGTGAGGCCAGCATATTGTCCCAGCAACAGACGGGCGATGGAAATGCCGTTCTGCAACTTCAGACGCTGGCTCTCAATGTCGTTCTGACGCAATTGCACCTGAAGGAGGTCGTTGCGCATGGCCAAGCCAGCGCGTACAGCCACATCTACATCCTTGTGGATGTCGGCCAGCAGGGTATCGACAGCCTCGATGGTCTTCATCTTCTCCTGCAACGAGGCTAACAACCAGAAATATTGCTCGACAGTCTTCTCCACCTCGTTTTCCGACAGCTGCAACTGCAAGCGACTCACGTCCTCACCTACCTTGGCAAGTTTATTACCGTTGACAATCTGACCGCCAGCAAAGACGGGTTGGGCAGCCATGAGCGAGCCGATAGTGCCATTCTTCATCATCGAGATGCTGATAGGGTTGGCCAAGGCTGCAAGAGCTTCAACAGGCAGCATCTGTGCCAGACTGGTTCCCAACTCAGAGGAAATCATCTCAGAAGGATTGATGGTGGTCTGCGCCATGCCTTTGTTGGCATTAAACCACAGTCCCGTGCCACTCACATTGGGAAAATATTTGGTAAACGCCTCCTTGCGCTGCTGGTGAGCGGCCTCGATGTTGTATTTGGCACTACGGATGGCGATGTTATTGTGGAGGGCCGAGTCCTTGATCTGCTGCAGAGTATATGTTTGTGCTGCGACAAAGTCGCAGCATACTGAACATGCTATGATTGCAAATATCTTCTTCATAATTATTTAGTACTTACTTTCCAATAAATGACTGGCAACATGGAGACTACCATGATCAGCGAACCGATACCACCGGCGAAGATGGTGACACCGACGGGCATCCAGAACGAACTCTGGGCGATGATCATCGGCACCACACCCACGGCTGTCGTGGCCGTAGTGAGGAAGATAGGCACCATGCGGCGCTTGCCAGCCTCGTAGGCGGCCTGACGGACGGCATTGTTATAGGCATTGCGATCCACCGTCCAGTCACCATGCTCTTCCACATGCTTCTTAATCAGATTGATGGCATGCTCGAAGATCAAGATCTCGTTACGCATAATCATTCCCATCAGTGTGATGAGTCCGAAGATAGAGGTCAGACCCAAGGCACGATCCATCAGTCCGAGGCCAATCAGCGCACCAGGAATCATCAGGGCAAGTGCCACCATACAAACGATGGTAACGCCATACTTCTTGAAGTTGAACAACAGGAAGAAAAACACAATGAACTCCGCAATGGCTATTCCACCAAAGATCTGTGGCAAAGCCTCGTTGCCGTATTCTATCTCACCGCCAACCTCAGTGCGAACACCCTGAGGCAGCTCTATCTCCTCCTGCATCACACGTGCTATCTCTTTCTCAACAGGGGCCGTAAACACGCCCTGCGCAAACTGTGCCGTCACGGTGATGCAGCGCTCGCCGCCACGATGCATGATGCGGCTCTCGCTCCACTTGGGCTGTACTTTTGCAATTTGTCGCAGTGGAACAGTGGTGTTGCCACCCGATACCATCGACGCTGGCGATGCGATGCCAAGATTGGCGACATCAGAGAAGGTCATATCGGCATCGTCCTTAACTACAATTGGTAATTCGTAATGACCCTCCCACACCTGTCCTACACGCAGGTCGCCCGATGTGGCACTGAGGGCCAACTGGGCAGTGGTACGGGTGACACCTAACTGCGCTGAGGTTACAGGGTCGAGTTCGACATTGATGATGGGATAAGGCAGGAAATAGTCGGTATGCACCCACTCCAACTCCGGCATCTGGCGCATACGCTCCATCAACCGCTCGGCCACCACGTGCAGCGAGTCGAGGTTGTCGCCATAGAAACGGTATTCCAATTCGTTCACCTCCAAATAGTCCAGACGTTTGAACTTCACGTAGGCATTGGGGAACGCCTCGCTCAACTGTGGCTGATACTGTGCCAATAGGTCGACCGTGGCCTTGTCGCTCTTGGTATTGACGATGAACTGCGCATAGTTGGCACCAGCCATCTGGGGGGCGTAGGCATCCATGAATCGTGGCGACGAACAGCCAATAAAGCCTGTGATACTCGTGATGCGTTCGTCCTTTTCGAGAATGTGGCTGACAGAATCAGCCACCACAGTGGTTTCTGCCAATCCCTTGCCCTCGGGCAGGAATACCTCAACAGCAAACTGGTCACGGTCAGCGTATGGGAACAGGCGAATCTTCAGCGTGGGAGCTATCAGACACGACAACAGAATGACAACGATGCCGCCACCGATGGTCATCCATGGGTGGGCAAATGTCCAATCCAGAACGCGGTCGTAGGTTTTCTGCACCCATTGGGTAATTTTATTACCATCTGTGCTCACCTGACCAAGTTTGATGATGCGTGTTTCGAGGAACGGGATCACCGTCACCGCCAGCACTAACGATACCATGAGGTTGATGGTAATCGTGACAGGGAAATCCTCTAAACAGTCATGGAACACACCCTTCATCGTAATGAGGAACGGATAAAAGATGGCACAGATACAGATGGTGGCCAACAGCATCGGCATGAAGTACTGGCGCGCCGACTCAATGGCGGCATCGTATGGCTTAAAGCCTTTACCCAAATATTCCAGATAGCCGTCAATCACGACAATCGAATTATCTACAATCATTCCTAACACCACAATGAGTGCTGCCAATGTCACGATGTTCAGTTCGATACCCATAACATACATCACTGCCACACTGACGAATGTGCTCAGTGGAATCGTAATGGCCGCCACAATGGCCGAGCGCAATGGGAAAAGTACCATCATCACCAGAATGATGATCAGCATCGATATCAACAAGTCGCGCAGGAAATCGCTGATGCTCATGCTCACCACCTTGGGCTTATCGGCAATACGGGTGATTTTCACATCCTCGGGCAATTCCGATGCACGGAACTCATCAAGTACCCGCTCCACCTCCTTGCCGTACTGGATAACGTTATTGCCGGGTGTCATCTCCATCGACAGCAACATACATGGGTGGCCATTCTGCTCGATATGACTCGAATGAGGTTCATATTCCCGCACCACACGGGCCACATCGCGGACACGGGCCACCTTACCCGTCACAGGGTCGGAGAAAATGATCTGGTTGGCAATCTCCTCTTCGCTATTCTCCTGAGCCTCCACGTGGATAGGAATCTGCTGGTCGTCGTCGCTGATGGAACCACTCATCGTGGTGATGCCTTGTGCCTGTAGGCGTGAAAAGAGCATCTGCTGACCAATGCCGTAGGCCTGCAGGCGCTGACGGTCTATATAGAGCGATATCTGCTCTTTCTGCTCACCGAACAGCTTGACATTCGCTACCGACGGGATGCGGCGCAAGCGGTCTGAGAGGTCGTCGCTGTACTGCTTCAGTTCGCGATAGCTGCGCAGGTCGCTCTCGATGGCAATCAATAGCGCCGAGGTATTACCAAAGTCATCGTTCACCACGATGGCCAGCACACCATTCGGCAACTGCGCCTTAAAGCCGTTCAGACCGTGCTTGATCTTCGACCACACCTCGTCCTTGTTGTTCACATCGTCGTTCAGCTTCACCATCACGATACACATACCGTTCTGCGACTGCGTAGTGGTCTTCAAACGGTTCACCTCGCCGTATGTAAAGAGGTAACGTTCCAACGGACGAGCCACCTGCTGCTCCACCTCCTCGGTAGTGGCACCAGGATAAACGGCCACCACCACACCCTGACGGATAGTGGCATGGGGAAATTCGTCCTTCGGCATGATGTACATGCCATAGATGCCCATCACAAACAGGATGCCTACAATGAGCAATGATATCGAGTAATGCTCCAATGGCCATCGGAGCCAGCCCATTTTATTTCCCATAACTATGAACTATGAATTATGAACTATGAACTAGAAAATCACCTTCGTTCCTTCGCTCAGTTTCTGATAACCTTCTGTGACAATACGGTCACCGATGGTCAGACCGTCAATGACGTTAATATAATTGCCCTGTGTCTGACCGATCGTCACAGTTGTGCGATGAGCCGTGCTGTCCTTGCCCACAGTCCACACAAACAGACTGCCGTCAGCCGGACGACTGGTGCTCACCGTCGGACGACTGGTACTCACCGTCGGACGACTGCTGCTCACCGTCGGACGACTGGTACTCACCGTCGGACGACTGGTGCTCACCGTCGTCTTCTGTACGGCAGTCACAGGAACCAAGAGTCGTCCCGTATGTTGCGACTGTGTCGCAACAAACTGAACTGATGCCACCATCCCCGGCAGCAGCTTACGATCGCCGTTTGCCACATTAATTCTTATATCATACGTATGCGTGAGGGCATCGGCCTGCACCCCCTTCTCAATCCGGCCTCCCTGATAACGGCCATTGATGGCCTCTACCAGAACAGTCGTTGGGGTACTGGCATTGACAGCTCCGATCTCCGCCTCGGGAACTGCCACTTTCACCTTTACTGTCGAGATGTCAAGGATATTCACAACAGCCTGCGACGGTAAAGCTGTCTCACCTGCACCAATCAGTTTCTTGCCTATGACACCACTGACAGGAGCTAACAGCCGACAGTCGGCCAGGTTCTTTCGAGCCACCTCCAATTGCGACTTGGCCTGAGCCACCTTGCTCTGTATTTCCACCCACTGAACCTCGGGCAACGACCCATTGTCGTGCAACATCTTGTATCGCTCCAAGGCATCGTTGGCCTGTGTCATCTGCGCCTCGGCACCGCTCAGTAAGTTGCGGGCCTGCATGTCGTCCATCTCCGCAATCAGTTGGCCTTTGCTTACGACCTGGCCTTCGTTCACCAGCACGCTTTTTACCACGCCCATGCCAGTAAAACTCACTGCGGTAGCCTCGCGTTCTTCCACAATGCCCACATACGTCTGGGCATTATCCACCATACCAGGCGACACCACCTGTGTTTTCACTCTCGTAGGAGCCGTCACGTACTGCTCCTTCTTGTCTCCATCGCTCGGCTTTGCCGCTTGCTTTTGGCAAGAACCCAGCAATATGACTGACAACAGTATCAATAATTCCTTTTTCATGACTAAACATCTTGTTTTGGGTTGCAAAATTAATCCATAATCGACTATCATTCATGTTTGATTTCACTTTATATATTATCTATTCGGCATCGAGACGGCAAAACAAACAAAATTGACTCCAAATAAAACATGGGATATGGGGAATTATCAGTAAATTTGCAGCATGAAACAGCATGAAGAAGTAACATTTCAGACATTAGCCAACAATGAGGACATTCAGATTGGCTATTCCGATAACGACATTGTGGTCGTTGACAGTATTCAGCAATTTACCGAGGTCAATACCGCCCACGTGGCCATGAATGCTGTCATCATCTGCACCAACGGCAAGGTACAGGCCCAGATGAATGGCATACAAATGGAACTGCACAAGAACCAGGTGGCCATCGTACCCCAGAACGTGACGGTGACCGATGTGATGGTCAGCCCCGACTTCGACCTGAAAGGCCTGTTCCTTACCAACCGCATCCTACGTAGTTTCCTGCGTGAGAAAATCAGCATCTGGAACGACATGATGTATATCCATCGCCAGCATATCGTGACGATGGCCGAAGACGAAATCGTATTCTATACCCACTTCTACGACATGCTGACACTGACCATCGCTAAGGGAAAGGGCAATCCCCTACATACCGATATCGTACAGTCGTTGCTGCGGTCGGCAGTGCTTGGCCTATGTGGCACCATGCAACAAATGCTGTCGACAACGGACAACCAACTTTCAACTCCGAACGCCCAACAGTCAACCGGCAAAAGCCATTTCCAGTGTTTTCTTGACCTGCTGCATTCTACTGGAGTCAAGCATCGCACGGTGGAAGCTTATGCCAACGAACTCTGCATCTCGCCTAAATATCTTACCGTTATCTGCAAGAAGAATTCAGGTAAGACGGCCAACGAATGGATTACGGAACATGTATTAGAGGACATCCGCTACTATCTGAAGCAGACCGACCTTAGCATCAAACAAATTTGCAACCAGTTAGGCTTCCCCAACCCATCGTTCTTCGGCAAGTATGTAAAGGACCACTTCGGCATGACTCCCATAGCGTTCAGAAACAGCAAAATTCGTGTTTAGCGGACAAACGATATTGAATGATGTCGTCGTTGGGCTTGAATGATGTTGTCATTCAATATCAATGATGCCGCCATTCAATATCAATGACGGGATCATTGATATTGAATGGCGGCACAAAAGAACATCAATGGTGGAAAGGGGCTTAGAAACCGATCTTTCCGTTCCAGTTGAGATACCAGTTAGTGCGGTCGCTCAGATCCTTTTTCAGCTCACCCTGCACCTCGGCACGCTTGGCCTCGCCGCGACGGGCGGTGATGAGCTTCACCATGGCGGCACCGGGATTGGACTGACGCATGGCGTAGCGCATCAGGTCGTAGAAACGGGTGCCCTCGAAAGCGAACTCCAGTGCGCTCTCGTTCAGGATCAGACTGTCGACGAAAGCCTGCTGCTCGGCAATGGGCACGGCCACATTCTTGGTGGGGTCAGCCGGGTTAGGCACCGAGTCGACGAGCTGATAGTAGGCGTTCATCGGGGTGTAGCCCGAACCGCGCGAGTGCATACCCATCGTATTGGCAGCATCGGTGGCGGTACCGGTCATGTGCTTGTCGGTGAACAGGCGATAGCTGGCAGGGAACTTCATGTTCAGGTTGACCATCTTCAGCGAGTCTTCCTTGCTGACGGTGGGATAGACATACTTCTCCATCACCTCGTCGTTCAGGCCCGTGGCGAGAATCTGGAATGCCATACGGGGGAAGCCGGCCATGTTGAGGGCCTCGGCCATGCGCAGATAGACCATCTGACGGCGCAGGACATGGATGTTGCGGCTCTGATACTTGAGGATGTACTGGTAGTTGTCGATGCGGCGAGTGTCGCCGTCGCCATAGGACACATAGACGTTGCCATACTGAGGCCATACCGACGACAGGCGCAGGTCGCCCGAACGATAATCGCTCAGACCTTCGGGAGCGTAGGTGGCAATGGTGGCATCGCGATTGATATTGCAATACTTCTGGGCAGCCGACAGGTTGATCAATCCCTGCGAGGGAACCAGACTGACCTGATAGCTATTGTTCAATGTGGAATTGAACAAGTCTCTCAAGGCACTGTAGTTCTTGTCGGAGGGCAGCGAGTCACCCGGAATCACCGTGATCAGCTCGCTCTCACGCTCATAGGTCTCTTCGTTTCTGGAAGCGAACTGCGACGAGAAGGTATTCACGTTCATGAGGTAGTTGCTGGTTCCGACGGGCCAGTAACTGCGGACCGTACCCGTGGGATAGGCTGTTTCGCTACCATTGCGGCGGCTGATGTAGTTGTAGTACCACAGGGCAGCCTGACGATACTCTTCCGCGCTCTGCGTGGAGCTGGCCAACCAAAGGTGGAGGTCGCCTAACAGCACGCTCATGGGGAAGAAGAAGAAACGCGAGTCGAGACTCTGGATCTTACCGTACATCGGGGTGGCCGTCGTGATGTCGAATGCCTCGCTGACGTAAGTGCCCGTAAGCTTCTGCAAATCGTCGATGAAGTAGCGGCAGATGTCCTCAAGCGTATAACGGGGATGTTCGCCCTCGGCATCCTCCTGACTGAGGATCGGCTCGGTGACGAAAGGCACGCTGCCATAGTTGAGTGCCAACTGCAGATAGGTCCAGGCACGGATGCCCTTCACCACACCATACTCACGCATGAAGATATAGTCGTTGCGGCTGTTGCGCAGGGCCGTATCGGCATGGGCGATGTAATAGTTACAGTTGTTGATCACGGCATAGTAGTCGCGTGGGGCATTGTACTTGTTGTCGTCGCCGACATTGAAGACCGACAGGTCCTTCAGGTCGGCATCGGCGATATTGGTCACGTCGACCAGGTCGCCGCGCACCTCTCCAAAGAGGATGGTGCGGTCGCCCAAGGCCTGCAGCTTCGACAAGATGCCCGTCACGGAATAGAGCGTATCGACAGCATTGTTGAGATGCTCGCTGCCTGCATAGATGACGTGGTCGGACTCCTGCTCGAAGAAATCCTCACAGGAAGTGAAGAGAAAAGTGGAGAGAGGAAAGAGGAGGGAGAATACTCCTGCTACCACCTTGTTATTTATCTTTGTAATCATAATTTTCAATTTTCAATTTTCAATTTTCAATTCAATTACAGGTTAATCTTCACACCTGCCACGATGGAACGGCTCTGCGGAAGCTGGCCCAGATCGATGCCCTGACCAATGATGGAGGTCGTCATGGAGAATTCGGGATCGCTGCCCAGATACTTCGAGAAGGTCAGCAGGTTGTTGCCCTGCACCCAGAACTGCAAGCCCTGAATGTACTCTGACTTGAGCGGCAACGTGTAAGAAAGGGTCACCGTCTTCAGTCGCAGGTAAGAACCATCCTCAATCCAGCGGTCGCTGAAACGTGCATTCTGCATGGGATCCTGGAAGGATATGCGCGGTATGTCAGTGACCTGACCTTCGGCCTGCCAGCGGCGGTTCATGGCCTGAGTCTGGTTCATGAAGCGGCTGCCGCCCTCCAACTGTGAGCGCATGTAGTTATAGACATCGTTGCCAAGCGAATAGTTGAAGTTCACGTCGAGCTTGAAGCGCTTGTAGGCCACAGAGGTAAAGATGTTGCCATAGATGTCGGGATTCGGATCGCCAATCACCACGCGGTCGGCCTCAGAAATCTGGCCGTCGCCGTTCGTGTCGGTGAAGTGCATGTCGCCGGCACCGAAATAGTTCTTCTCACGTCCGTTCTCCGACATCATGTAGAGGGCTTCGCCATTCTTGCCGGCAGCCAATGCGTCGGCTGTGGTAGAGAAGACACCCTCGGTGCGGTAGCCGTAGAAGAGGTTGGCAGCCTGGCCCACCTGTGTGCGGACGGTAGCGCCATAGACCTCGTTGTCGATATAGTCGACACCTCCGACCAGTTCGGTAATCTTGTTCTGATAGTGGCCCACGCTGGCACCCACCTGCCACTGCCAGTCCTTGAGGGCCAGCACCTTCATGGTGGCGGTCACGTCGTAGCCAGTGTTCTCCAGCTTGCCGCCATTGACCCAACTGTCGGGAATGCCGGAAAGGAAGCCCAACGACTGTTTCATGAGCAGGTCGCTCGTGGTGGAACGGAAGAAGTTGAAGTTGATGCCGAGGCGGTTGTTGATGGCCTTCATCTCGAAGCCGACATTAAAGCGGCGGGTGGTCTCCCACTTGATCTTGTTGCTGCCAATGCCTTCGAAAGCGAGGGCTGACACCGTGTGCAGGAACTGCGAAGCACGGAAGAAGCTCTGGGAGGCATAGAAGTCGATGTCGTCGTTACCACTGACATCATAACCAGCCGTCAGACGCAGGTAGTCGATACCCTTCACACCAGCCATCCAAGGCTCGTTGGTCATCACCCATGAAGCCTGCACGCCGGGGAAGACACCCCAAGAGACGCCACCCAGCTTCAGGCCGCCGGCATCCTTACCGAAGCGCGACGACGACTCTGCCGTCAGGTTGGCCTGCAGGAAATAGCGGCCCAGATAGTTATACTCTGCCTGTGCATACCAGGCCATCATGTTCCAGTTCTCGTTGACACCCTCGTCGGAGGCATTCTTCAGACCAGCACTCATGAACGGGGTCTTGTCATTACCAGTGTTGTAGCCTAACTGGGTGTTCATGGAGTAGCTTTCCCAATTGATGCGCGCACCTCCAAACAGGTGTACGAAATGGGCGTCGTAACGCTGATGCCAGTCCAAACGGGTGTCGCTCATCACGGAGTTCTGCTTTGAGGCAAGCGAACGCACTTCGTTCTGCACGAACTCGTTGACACTGCTCACAAAGTAATCGGGCACACCGTTCACAGGAACGTAGAACTTCTCGCTCGTGTTCACAAGGTTATAGCTGAAATGCTCGCTCAACGAAAGATTGGGGTTGAACTGATACTTCGGCGTGATGGTCAGGTTCAGCATCGAGTTCTCAAAACGGTTCTTGATGTCGCCGTCACCATATTCAAGGATGGCAGCCGGGTTGCTCAACTTCCAGTTATAGCGTGTATAGCTGGCCAAGGCCTCTTTCAGGTAGCTCTCGTCCTCCACATCCAAGTGGTCATTGCTCAAACGGCCACGGGCGTAGGTGTAGGGGCTGACGAAGGGGTTCTTGACGTAGGCCAGGAAGGCAGGCGACGTGGGTGTTCCCTCGTCGTAGCCTTCGGGGGCACCGTCGTTGCGCAGGTTGCGCGTCTGGTTGGCAAACGAAGCGTCGAAACGCACACCGAGGTTCTTGGTCAGGGTGATATCGGTGTTGAAGCGGATGTTCAGACGATCCATGTCGTTCTGCTTCAGCGTGCTCTTAGCCGACGTGTAGCCTACCGACAGGTTGTAGTTGGCCACATCGTCACCACCCTCAATATTGATACCGTAGTTCTGGGTGAAAGCGGTGCGATAGACCTGCTTCTTCCAGTCGGTGTCCTGGTGGTACTGCTCATAATAATAATTGGAGGGATCCTCGGTAAGGAAGCGGAAATTGGTCAGACGGGTGTTGGTGGTCTTCAGCATTTCCGATGCATAGCCGCGATACTGGTCGGCACTCATCATCGAGATATACTTAGGCTCGAAGGTCACGCCGGCAGAGAGGCTGGCCGTGATACGGGTGGCCATAGACTTGTTGCGGCGGGTTTCGATCTGAATGACACCGTTGCCGCCACGGGCACCGTAGAGGGCCGTACCATTGCGGAGGACAGTGACACGCTCAATGTCGGCAGGGTTCAGGTTCGACAGGATGTCATTGTAGAAACCCTCATGGAGCAATTCGCGCGAATACTGCTGATCGATGATCACACCGTCGATGACGATGAGGGGCTGGGCATTCAGATTCAGCGAGTTCAGACCCTGCACAAACATCACGGCACCTACGCCGGGCGTGCCGTTGCGGGCAATGGTATGCACTTGGGCACCCACCTGCTTCTGCACCTCGTCCTTGATGTTGATGGCGTTGGTGTACTGGAAATTCTTGGCCTGGTACTCGTTGCGTATGTTCGTGTTGAGCTGATAGTCAGTGGCGAACACCGAGGGATAGAGCAGAATGGTCTTCTGCTGCTCGCCCTTCTGCAAGCCCATACGCACAATGTTGTGGTCGGGAGTGGAAGCAACAACTTCGTTGGTGAACAAGGGCACCTTCAGCTCGTAGCTTCCGTCGTCGTCGGTCAACACGCTATAGCCATCCAGCTCGGCGGCACGCACAATGGCACCGCTGATGGGCTGCTTTGTGGTGGCATCCAGCACACATCCCTTCACGACACGTGTCTCATATTGCTTCTTTTTGACAGCGAAAGTGCGCACGGTGGTGTCGTCCTCTTCCTCTGTCTCCTCCTGTGCGGCCACATTCAACGGAAAGGCCAGCAGCAGTGAAAGTCCGAATAAGATATATTGTTTCATATTCATGATGATTCAAATTTCAAAACAGTAATTACTCTTCACGCGGTTTCAGGATGATGCAGTCAATGCGCATGGTGCGCTGATAGGCTCCTGCATTCACTTCGGCATCAGTAACGTAGGTGCTCACCTTCAGTGTCGCCTGAGGATCGCTCTCCGTCACGCCATAGGAACAGACATCGAACTTGTGTCCGGCTTTCACCAGCAACATATCGACAGAGTCCTTTTGGGTCTCAACGGGAGTATAGAACGTCTCCTTCTTGGCCTTTCCGTCCTTGCCACGATAGCCCAACTCGAACAAGAGCTTGATGGGAGCACGGTCGATGTCGACGGCGGCCGTATCGCCGGCAAGGCCGGTAGCCGTCCTTACGTAAATGTCGTAGGGGACATTCGACATCACTTCGGGAATCCAGAAGATGACCTCATGCTGGGTGTTACCACCGTCGACCAACTGCGTGAACTCCACGAAAGAGTGGCCGGAAATCTTATTGTAGTAAGGGTTGTCCGAGTCAACCTTCACCGTCGTTGCCAGCACGGTCTCAATGGTATCCTTCTTCACGGTCTTCTTCACAAGCTCCTTGATGGCCTTCGGGCTTTCAGCCTCCACGATGATGTCGTGCATGAAGGTCTGCTGCGGCTCGAACTTCCAGTTGCTGGTCTTCATCACCTGACCGTTGCTGCACTGCACATTGGTGGTGCCGGCCATGATGCCCTGCATAGGCTTCTGATACTGATAGTAGGCCAGCGTGTCGGCTCCCCACTTGTATTCACGCATCTCGTATTCCACGGCATTGGTTGACATGGCTGAGTCGGCCAGCATCTTGTCGGTGTTCAGCGTGCGGCTGAAGACGGTACCCTTCATGATGGCCATACGGATATTGGTGTAGGTCAGCGAATCGACATCGCCCTTGGTGAGGTCCTTTTCAATGGCCTTGTCGTAATTGAAGTAAGGAGTGTACTTCTCGACCAGTGCGTCCCAGACCTCGTTGGTCGGTGTCACCATCCAGTAGGTACTGTCCTCTGAGTTCAGCTCTGCATCGAGGGCGTCATAGTCGAACAGCGTGTTCTCCTGCACCATCACCGAGTCGGAATAGACGGTCTCACCGTCGCGGATGCTGTCGGGCACGCTTCGCTCGGCATCGAATTCCAGTCGGTAGTGACGGGAGTTATAGAAGAACTCGCTCATGTTCTTCAGGTCGTCGTCCTTCTTCAAGTACTCAAACACGTTCGCATAGTAAGGCACCACCTTGTTCAAGGTGAAGAGCACACCATTACTATAGAGGGCATTGCTCGAAGCCAGGTCTATGCCCGAGAACTGTGCATGGTCGAGGGCGTGGTGCTTCCCGTTCATGGTGGTGAGGGTGTCTGTGCGGCCCTCGGCCACCGAATAGTTATAGAGCGAGATGTGGTTCTTCACGAACTCCTTCACCACGGTATTGTCCTCTTCGCGCACAGAGTTGGCTTTCTCCTGCTGGTAGAGGGCAATCATCGACTGGGCTTCTGTCTCGCTGAAAGAGGCATTGGTGGGAGCGAAGACCGTGAACACCTGACTACCCTTGAGCGAACGGTCATAGCCTGTGGCCTCGACAACACTGGCAAAATTGCTCAGTTCGGAATTGCCCTTGATGGCTTCCCACAGTGAACCTTGGTTCATGTTCGCGCCTGAAGCCACCCCTTCATAGTGGTCGTCCCACTTGTCGGAGCATGCCGTGATGACTGCGGCAGTGCCGCAGCCCACGGTAATGGCCATTAGGATTTGTTTTATGCTTTTACTTGTCATATCTTTCAATGTTGAATGTTGATTGTTGAATTTTCAATTCTCCATTTTCAATTCTCTATTTACAGGTCGTCCTCCATCTGGCCGGCACCGCTGATGTCGTAGACATTCTTCGGCACAAGTTCCAGATAGTCGAGCATGAACTCATTGTTGTTACCCTGCTTACCGTCGCTGGCTACGCGAATACGGATGTAATAGGGCTTGCTGCAATCCATGTAGTTCTGCGACAGGATTCGGCGATAGGTACGCCAGTTGCCCGTCCAACGGGTCATGTCGTCACCATTGGTGTGGAATGTTCCGTAAGGACCACGCACGATACCAAGGTTACGGAAGGCCTTCATGCTCTCGGCCAACTGCTCGTTGTCGCTGCGGATCTTGTTGTAGGCGGTGTTGTTCTGGCCTTCGTCCTCAGCAGGCATCAGCTCGGTGAGTCCCAGCATTTCGGGGTCGGTGATGAAACGGGTCATATCCATAGGAATGCCCTGCGGAATCATGTGGTTGGGATCGTCGCCAAAGTAGATCTGGGCCACGCCACGGGTACGGAGGGCACAGAAGCCCAAGCGCACCTGCCACTCGCCACTAAACGGCACGGGCGGCAATCGGAGAATGAAGTCATAGTCGCCGAAGATGTTGAACTCATCGCCCTCGAACGACCAGAAGTTGATGTGCGGACGACGATAGACGAAGGCGCAGTTGCCTCTCAGCTTGATGTGATCCAGATAGCCGTCGGGGAAGTAGTAGTTCTTACCATTCTTAGGACTTGCGGACTCGTCGGCGGTGCCGGATGCGTCGTCAACGGTAGGATTACCCTTTTGGCGTATATCGTTGGTCATGATTTCAGGGAAGATGGTAGCGAAGTCCATGCGGATTCGCATGTTCTGGATCTTCTCCTGCACGTCCTTGCTGAAGCAGACGATATCGTCGACGTAGAAGTAGTGGCCGTTCAGGGCATCCTGCTCATACTCAGACTCAACATTCTCGGTAATCAGCTGACCCTTGTTCCAGTCCTGCTCGTCGGGATATTTGGCATCCACACGACGGTTGATGTAACGCTCACGGGCCTTGCTGCTGCCCACATACTTGGGCACGGTCAGCATCTCGATCTTGGCCATGGTGTGAGGCAGCATGGTCTCATACCAGTCGATGGGGTTCAGCAAATCCTCGTCGTAGCCCAATGTCTTGCCGTCGAGCTTCTTGCCGGGGAAGTTCAGAATGAGCGGTGTCAGCTTGTCACTGCCGGGCACATAGCGGGTCAGAATCGTGTACTGAATGAGACGGCGCAGCGGGTTCACGCTGTCGGTGAGATTCTCATACTTATGGCCCTCCTTGTTCACGTCGGCGGGATAGACGGGGTCGTAAATCTCGCACGCCTTGTCATAGAGCTGGCGCAGCGACTCGATGTTGTACTTATCCTTCAGCACGGAGTTCGGCGTGACAAAGAATGTGAAAGCCGTCTTCTTCGTGTCAGGCACCCAGGCAACCTCTTTCCAGAAGTCGGAAGTATAATAGTACTTCTCATGGGACTTGGGATCCCAAGAGGTGTCTTCGGGGTCGGTATTGGCAATGTCCTCGCCCACGCCCGTAGCCATCAGTGCATCGTAGAACAGGCTGATACGGTCGTTGTCCTTCAGCACCTCAAGAATACTGCCGCTCGAAGTCTCCAGCACTTGGTTGATGGGCTGCATGATGCCGTTCTCCACTGAGTCGTCGCGCAGCTCATAATAGATGTGTGCGCCACGGGTGTTGAGGAACACCACGGCATTCTGGTTCTCGTCGAGTCCGGCGATGGTGGGCAGATAGCGGCGCATCAGGTTGGCATCGTGCAGCTGCGTGCCGTTCATGTCCATCGTGGAATACATATTGTTCACCAAATGCGTACGGGCAATCGTATCACAATCGGCATCGGTCAGGTCGGCCAGACTTGCCTTGTTGTGTTTCTTCAGATACTCGTCAAAGGCATCGTTGTCTGGCACGAAACAGGTGTAGTGTCCATAGCTGGCAAGCATGTCCATCAGATTGGCACGCTCCACCACCGTTGCAAAGTCACTGTACTTCGCATTATTCTTCAGATAGTCGCTGGCCATCTCACCGGTGAAGGTGTAGAAGTTTTCGCTATCCGGCTCGTCGGAGCATGAGGTCAGTCCGCCCCATGCGAGAGCAGTGGTAATAGCAACCAGGGCAAATATATTATTTTTGATTCTCATATTCTTCTATCTTCTGCGTTCAACATTAATTATTCTGCTCATAGCTTCCGTTCTCACCGCTACCGAAGGCAGGATTCTGCTTCAGGTTCGTGTTCACTTTCAGCTCGTTGATATTATAGGGCCAGAAGATGCCGTCCATCTTCGACAAGCGCATACGCACGGCTTCTCCTCCACTCGTCATCTTCTTGACGACAGTGGTAGCAAGTTTCTCGCTGGTACCCTCGCGCCAAGCCTCACGCACCAAGTCGTAGTAGCGCTTTCCCTCGAAGAGCAACTCACGCTGGCGCTCCGACTGTATCAGTTCCACCAAGACGGACTTTGAGCGGTAGTTGTCAAGAGCCAATGTGTCGCTGGTCGTGAGCGTACGGGAAAGTATGGCACGCTTGTTCACGGCATTCACCAAGTCGAATGCTTGCACAATATACGTCTCATTCTGAGCCAGTGCCGTAGCATCCAGTTTCATGCCCTTCATCAGCTTACCGAAGACGATGACTGCATCGCCGGCCTTGGGGCGCTTGGCACCCGATTTCGCGATAGCCTTGTTGCCAAGACCCATCACCTCGTTGACCAGCAGTGTCTCTGTGCCACTTTCCTGCACCAGAGTGAAGGTTGCCTTGCCGGTTTCGTCGTCAATGACGATGTCGTCGCCGATCGTACCTTTGATGAAGTAGTACTTCTCCGATGATTTCGAGATTTCCAGTTCCTCGATCACACGCAAGGCACGCACCACATCGACGGTGTCCTTCTTGTCTTCCAAGCTGGCATCGGCAGAACCCTTTTGTGTGTTCAGTCTCCAGAGATAGCATCCCGGGGCGGTCTTCGGCTCAGGAACATCAGTACCTTGCACCATCAGCTGTGTCAGTGCCTCGGCCTTGAGCAGCATGATGTCGGTGAGACGATAGATAATCCAATTGCTCTTGTTCAGGCCTTCCGTCCATTTCGTACTATACGTAGCCTTCGGGTCTTCCGAAGTGCTGGTAGCATCGATAGACAGCGACTGATAGACGAACTTGGCAATAGCCTCTGAACCTTCGTGGCATGCCTCATAGTAGCGGGCGTCCCGCTTGTTCTCAAACAGCGTGCCGTTGTCGCCCATCACCACGCTCGAAGGAGCCACATAGCCACGGGCCACATTGCCATGACCATAGAACAGGTTGACAGCCGTATTCGACAAGGTGTTCTTGTTTTCCGTTTCCTTGCCTGAGAAGGTCAGCTCGAAAATGGCTTCCTGGCTGTTGCCTGTGATGAACAGGCTATTGTAAGCATTGCCAAAACGGTTGCCCGAATACTCGGAGATGAGGGGGTAGCCGTTGGTACGCTCCGTATCAGTCTGCGTGAGGCCGCTCATGGAACTTCCTGTTTTGCCGCTCTTAGCCTCTTCCTTCTTGGAAGCGATGACGCGGTTGGCAGCATTGATACAATTCTGGTAGTCCTTGTTCCAGAGATACATGTCGCAAAGGATGGCATCGATGGCATCCTGCGTGATGCGAGCCGTCTGATAGAGCGGCTGCGTGGAAGGATAACGCTTCACGGCATCGTTGCGCACACTCTCCAAGTCGGCAATCAACATGTTGAGTGCCTCGTTGAACGGTGTGACAGGCAATTCCATGGCCTGGTCGTCGTCGATGAAAGCCTCAAAGGAAATAGGCACATCACGGAACGTACGGATGAGGTAGAAATAGCAGAGGTCGCGCAGGGCGGACGCCTCGGCAATCGTGGCACGAAGTTCGCCAGGGGTATAGCCCGGATCCTTCTCGGCCACCTCAGGGGCATACTTGATGATGGTGTTGCAACGGTTAATGACATTGTAGAAGCCCTCCCAGTTGGTATAGTCGTTCGAAGCCGTGAGGTTCTCCTTCAACAGGTTGGTGAGGCTGAGATCCTTGTCAGCATTCAGGCCCACACTGATGTTGTCGCTGCGGAACTCTCCCCAGATCATCATGCGGCGCACGACATCGTCACTCTGCATTCGCGAGTAGCAGCCCATCATGATTGCCTCTACATCGGCCTTTTCATTCCAGAACTGATCCAGTGTGATTTCATTCTGGGGTTCAATCTCCAGGAAGTCAGAGCAACCGGAAAAGAGGAAAGTGGAGAGAGGAGAGAGGAAAGAGATGAGCACCGCTCCCTTCATCTTCTTATATATATATGTTGTTCTCATAACTTTCATTTCAATTTTCAATTTTCAATCTTCAATTAAAAGTCAACCGTTACACCCAATGTATAAGAACGCGAACGCGGTGTCTGGGCATTGTCCATAGCGGGATCGTAGCCACCCTGCGAGATGTCGGGGTCGACACCCGAATACTTCGTGATGACAAACGGGTTGTTCACACTGGCATAGACATTGATACGGTTCAGTCCGATCCACTTCAGATACTTCTTCTTGATGGAGTAGGACAACTGGGCATAACCCATACGCAGATAAGAGCCATCCTCCACGAAACGGTCGCTGACCAGCGTGTTATACTGTGAGGAAGCACCATACATGGCACGGGGGATCGAGGTCACGTCGCCATTCTTACGCCAGCGGTAGTTCACGGCCTGGCTCTGGTTGTCGTTGCCGATCATTGCCTCGGAACGAAGGCGTGCCAGATTCAGGATCTTGTTACCGAAGCGATAGGTGAACTGCGTGTTCAGACGCCAGTCGCCGTAAGTGAAGGTGAAGCCGAAACCACCCGTCAGCTTAGGCAGTGAAGTACCGATATAAACGATATCGAGGGCGTTGATCTGTCCGTCGTGGTTGATATCCTCGTAGATGGCATCACCACCATTGAACTGATAGTTCTTACCCGTACCGTCGTTGGTGTAGTTGTACATCATGCGGAGCGGCTTGCCGTCAGAGCCATAGACAGGCTTGCCCTGTGCATTGAGCACGATAGGAGCGGTCTTGCCGGAAGCCAAGAACTCGTTCTCCACCCAATTCCTGTACTCTGCCTCAGTGTTAAATTCACGAAGCTTGTTGCCCACATAGTCGTAGGTGTACTGATAGACACCCAATGAACGGAAACCGTAGATAGCACCAAGCGGATTCTGCAGCTGTACGCGGCGCAGCCACTCGGCATTGTTATAGGCAAAGGTAGAGTTCAGACCCTTCAGAATGTACTCGTCCATCTCCAAGATGGTGTTCTTGTTGTTACCGAAGTTCGCATTCAGGTCGAAGCCGAACTTGCCTGCCTTCACCAGACCGTTGGTGGTGATATGGAATTCCCAACCCATGTTGCGCATCTTACCCGAGTTGCGGTAAGGCAGCGTAGCGAAACCGGTGTTTGAAGGAATGCGGTAGTTCTCCATCAGCATGTCGGTAGTGGTCGACGAATAGGCTTCCAACGTCAGGCGTAAACGTTCACCCTCGAAGAAGGCGAGGTCGACACCGGCATTGTAGGACGACACAATCTGCCAGCGCAGGTCAGTCAGTCGGATGTTGGAAGGAGCCATTGCCGTCTGGTTCAGATAGCTGCTGGTTGTATTATACTTGGAAGTATAGAGATAGTCAGAACGCGGCTGGTTACCCACACGACCCCAGCTGGGACGAATGGCCAGCATCGAGAGCACGGGCTTCAGTTTTTCCATCCAAGGCTCGTCACTGATGATCCACTTCAGAGAGACCGAGGGGAAGTAGCCCCAGCGGTTGTTGGGACCGAACTTCGTCGTGCCGTCGGCACGTACCGTGAAGTCGAACACATAACGCTCCTTGTAAGCGTAGTGGGCCGACAGCGTGTAGTACATGGAACGCCACTCATTGAACCACGACGACAAACCAGTGATGACACCGCCGGCATCGGGGCTTTCGACACCGCCCGAAGGCAGGCCGCTACCGCTGGCCGACTGTCCGGTGCTGGAACCTGATGTCAGCTCGAAGCGGCCCATGAACATGGCGCTATGGTCTTTATTGGTAAAGGCGGGAACGAGGGTCAGGGTCTGCTTGGTGTTGATCGACACGCTCTTTGAAGAACCCGAATAGCTGGTGTTCACACCGTCCTGCCAACCCACGCTGCGCAGTTCCTGCGGATAGAACGAGTCGTCGTACTGATTGAAGACGTTCATATAGACCGATCCGCGCCAGTTCAACTGCAGGTGATCCTCGTCGGTGCCTAAGAGGTGATAGTTGATGATCAGCTCAGGCGACATGTCGTAGGTGCGGCGCTGGTTCTTGGCCAGATTAGCCGAAGCCACGGGGTTCACATAACCTTTCTGGTTGTCCTTGGCACCAGCCTTCGACTCGTTGAACACGGCACTGCCCGACTGTAGCATGGTATAGTAGCGGTCGGTATTGGCACCCGTCACGGGATCCTGCTCGTAGATGCTCATGTTCGGCATCTTGCGCATAGCCAGATCCAGCAGACCGTCGCTGTTCATGTCGTTCTTGGTGTAGGTCAGCGAGAAGTTGGTGCTCACACGGATGCGCTCACTGATGTTATAGTCAAGGGCTACACGGGTAGAGAAGCGGTTCAGCTTCTGCTTGATAATCGTACCTGTCTCATGGTCGAAACCGCCACCGATACGGAACGAGGCTTTCTCGCCACCACCCGAGATGCTGACGTAGTGGTTCTGGCGGAGACCCCACTGTGTGACGGCATCGCGCCAGTCGGTGTTGTTGTTATACTGCTGATACTCCGAGAAAGTCGGGTCGTACATCAGTTCGGGGATGTTGGCGGCCTCACTGCTCTGCTGCGGGTTAAAGTAGCTCTCCTTGAGCAGCATGGTGTAGTCGTCACCGCTCAACAGGTCGTAACCCTTCGGCTGATAGGTGCCGGTGAGCTTCAGCGAGTAGGTGAGTTTCGGTTTGCCTCGTACACCACGCTTAGTGGTCAGCTCGATGACACCGTTACCACCCTGCGAACCATAGACGGCCGTAGCGGCAGCATCTTTCAGCACGCGGATGTCCGAGATGTCCTCCGGGTTGATGTTCAGCAGTTCGGCGAACTTCTCCTGGTTGGCCGAGGCCATGTCGAAGTTGTCGAGGTTCACTTCACGGATATTGCCGTCGATCACAATCAGCGGGTTGGCATCGGTGAGCGAGGAGAGCGAGGACACACCACGCAGACGCATGGTAGAACCCGAACCCAGGTCACCAGAATTACCGATAATATCCAGACCGGCGATACGTCCCTGCAGGGCCTCGTCGACCGAGGTGATGCCCAGACCTTCAAACTCCTTCATCGAGATGGTCTGTGAGGCGTATGATATTTCGCGTTCGGGAATGGGCAGACCGTTACCCTGTGCGCGCTTCTTCGACTTGATGACGACTTCCTTCAGCTGTGTGGCCGACTCCATCTTCAAGTTATAGGTAGACTTGTTGATGGGCAGCGTGATGGTCTTCAGCCCCACATAGCTGAAACGGATCTTGTCTTTGTCGTTACGGATCTTCATGGTGAAGTTACCGTCCAAATCGGTGATGGCCGACTCAATGATACGGCCCGTAGCATCGATCTCACACACGGTGGCACCCATCAGCGGACCCATATCGTCGCTCAGCGTACCATGAACCGTGGTTATCGTCTGTGCGCTGGCAGTCACCGAAGCGAGCAGGACCAGCGTCATGATAATGGCTTTTAGCTTTCTCATATTCTCAGTTAATTTTCGTCATCTAATTTTTTCAGTTCTTCCAGCTTGTCCTTCCACTTCACCAATGGCTTGGCCAGCAGTACACCGTCAATCTGGTGTACCACGGCACTCGACACGAAGTAAAGCGTACCCGTAGCTGTGGCGCCCTTAAACCAATACTCGCGGCAGAGCAGGTTATAGAAGCCGTTTTCCGTGACTACACGACTGGTTTCTCCCTTCGGATTGCCTTCTTCGTCGCGTCCGTTGCGTGCATCCGTGATTTCGAGCGAGGTGGCAGTCATATTTGTCTTCAGGCCGTAGAAGCGGTCGGTCTCAACGTCGCGCTGCATCGACTCGTACTCCTGTACGGTGGGGTCAGTCACTGATCCGATTGCCAATGCATTATCCTGGATGTGATAGCGCACAAAGTCGATAATCATGTCCTGAAGAATGGTCTTCGCACTGTCGACCAACTGCTTGGCAGTCAGTCCGCTGTGTCCGTTCTTGGCGGCATCGTTCCATTCCTTGTCAGTAGACTTGAGTCCATTGTAGTCGGCCCAAGTAGGCAGATAACCAGCATCAATCAACTCACGGATTTTCTCGTTCTTGGGCACGTAGACAGTATAGTTATAGTTGTTGAACAGACGGATGTTGTAGTTGGCCGAACCACCGGCAGGGGTGCGACGGTTATCGCCGGTACCTTCCGACTGCACAAACAGCTTATGGGAAGCATCGCCACCGTTCATCAGCTCAAAGAACTCACTGAACTCGCCGGGATTTTCATAAAGCGTGTTATAAACAGATTTCTCTGCGGTAAGGGGGATACCGTCATTGATCAGGATAGACTTACCGTTGCGCTTGGGCACCACCTGCTTGGTGTCGTTGGGGTTCACAAGGAAGCCGCCGGCATGGTCGATCTGGAAGGCGCCCTGCACCTTGAGCTGGCCGCCCTCATTGGTCACGCGGACATAGCTGCCACCCTTGGTCTTATAGTATTCGCGGCCATCGGTGATGTCGCCCAAGACGATGAGCTGGTCCACGAGATCCTTCAGACGGTTCTGCACGATTGTCTGGTCCAGGTCGCTCTTGGTCAGCGAGCCTACAACAATGTTGCCATTCTCGTCGATGGTCATGTTGTGGCGGTCACCACGCACACGCTCCTCTTCCTTCTTGGAGGGATCCCAACGGAAATTGATACACATCGGGGTCTTCGTATTATAATAAATAGGATCGGCATAGAGCAGCATAGCATCGTTGCTGGGCAGAATGAGCGAATAGGTCTGATCCATGGCGAGCAGATAGGGCAGGAAGTTCAACTGCTCGATGGCCCAATAAATGATGCTCATGGTCGAGGGGTGGGCAGTGGCGGGATAGGCCACAGACGCGAACTCGGCGGGAGTGAACATCTTGTCGACGACATAGACCACACCGTTGCAGCCCATATAGGAAGCCACGATGTTCTCCTTCTTCACGCCCAATTCTTCCTTGGCATCGTCGAGGATGTTGCTGAACTTGGTGGGCACGGTCTCGATGAAGTTCGACATCATGTTCACGTTCACCAATTTCGACATGGTCTTCAAGGGGACGTTCTCCAATTCCCCGTACTCCTCCTTCAGGTCGGAGCCTTCGCCGTTCCACCAAGTCTCAAGGGCTTCGTCGGTAGGAACGAGCATGGCACCGGCATCATAATAGAGGTCCTGACCGGCGGTATTGGTATAGATGTAGCTGTTCCAGCCCGGATCGAACCGGAGCTGTGCCTCAGTCTCCTTTTCGCTGTTGGGCGGTGTGGCGTTCAGCTTTCTCTGTGCGCTGGTACCGTCGAGCTGCGAACTGAAATAACGCCATGTGTAGACGGTGTCGTTGTCCGACATGTTGTACAGGCGCTGCCATTTCTTCAGCTGAGTCTCGTTGTTGTCGCGGGTCTGGGAAGCCGTTTTGTCGTAGGGGGCTGAGAAACGGTCAATGATACTGGCCCAACGACTGGTAGAATTCGTCAGGTCGTCGGCATGCTGGTGGATGATCTCAGCCATATTGGGCGATGCCTCGATGACACGGTCCACCTTGTGGATGTATCCGTTCTTACAGGTGATATCGTAGTCGATGCCCTGACGGTCGGTCTTGTCGGCATTGATAATCTGCGCACCGTTGACCCAGGCTTCGTTAATGCTCTGTCCGCGACCGTTGGTCAGGTACTTCAAATCCTCGGCGGTGATGCCGTTGCGCTGCATGAAGGCGGGGAGGAAGTGAATGAGCGGAGCGGGCGTGTTGTCCTTGAAGATGTAGATGGGCGCACCTTTTGCACGCACCTCATCCCAATACTCCGACTGAGGCATTTCCTCTGGCCGCATCACTGTGACGGAGTCGTAGATGGTGGCCGAACTGGGGCGACGCATGGCCAGACCCGCCTGTGGCTTTCCTTCCGTAGCAGTGGCTTTTACGTTTGACATCAGCTCCAACAAGTAGGCATTGTCGAGCATTGAATTGTTGAGCAGCACTTTTTTCTGCACAGGCGACAACTGTTCGTAGCTTGAGACTTTCCAGTTGTTGTCGGCAAACCAGGCAGCGAAAGCTTCGTCGTTGGCGGCAAAAAGGGTCTTCGAGCCGGTAGTGCTCAGCACGTCCTTGTTGTCGTCCACTTCGTCGATGAGCTTCAGCAACGTGGTGTAGTTGCCTTCCTTTTGCAGCTGCTCATAGATAGAGTTGCCCAACCAGTCCGGCTGTCCTGTAAGGACGGCCTTCTCGTCGTCCTTACATGATTGCAGACAGGCTGTCCCTATCAGCAGCGAGCAGGCGACGAGGGCCACCTGTCTTCCTTGCATCAAGATAGTCTTTCGAATCATAGTTTTGATTTTAGTTAATATTTTATTTGTTAGTATAATTGCGAGTTTGCTATATATGGATGGCCTTGCGGCCAGTAGGTTTCGTATTTGGTGGTCAGGAAGAGCCTGACGGGTGTCCCGGAAAGGAGTCCTGACAAGTACTGTTGGGGGACGTTTTTTAGATTTGTTGTAGTTGATAGAAAAAACGAAGGAACCGGAGACGGCTTTTTATCCGCCTCCAGTCCTTTTTTTTCAGAGATTGGTCAGTCTGTATCGTCTGATCATCAGTAGTGCTTTACTTGCGGATCTTTCTTACAACGATGCTGCCATTGCTAAGCGTGGTCTTCATAATCATGATACCCTTCTGCATGCTGTTGGCACGGCGACCGTCGATGGTGAAGAACTCTCTGCGGAGCACTGAAGGCTCAGCTGCGAGATTATCAACTGCAACAACCTGCTCCAAGTCAATCGGAGTAGCAACCTTGGCACTGTTCTCTCCATAGTAGGTCAGTGTCCAGTTGTCGAAGAGCGTCCAGCTCTTGCCCTGATCGCCCTTCTTTCTCAGACCGATGCGCAGCTTGCCGTTGGCGGGAACCTTCACAATCACGCTGTTGTTCATGTACTTCTCTTCGAGGAACACTTCGCTGGCCGTAGCCATGTTGTTGGCCACATAGCGATACTGTACAAGGGTGTCCTGCAGAGCCACGCCAGTCTCCGGATCGGTTTCGCCAGTCGGAGTGAAGGTGGTGTCAGTAGCACAGAAAGCGTAGCCAGCCATCTCCTCAGGTGCAATATCTGTCCAGTCGCTTGCCTCGGCAGCCAGACGGATCAGCGGAGTAGCGAAGTAGGTATAATTGCCATCGTCGGTGGGAGAGATAGCAGCATAGAGATATGCATTGTTGCTGTACTCAGTCTGCAACGAATCGTAATCCATCGTAGGCAATCCATAGCGATAGAAGGCCTGAACTCTCAGCTCGTAGGTACCAGGCTGCAGGTTCACGAGATCCTGATAGTAGTCGTACTTCCTGACGTCGAAAATCTCGGCATTGCCATAGTCGCCATTGCGAGCAGCCTGCTGACCCTTCCAGCCGTCATTGTTCTCGTCGTAGTTGGGGTTGTTGATGGCCGAAGTATAATCCTTTGGATTATCATCGCTAACCAGTTTGGGATCAACCCACTCCACACGCAGGGCAGCAATAGCCTCGTCTACCTTGTCAACATAGTTATCGACATCGGTATCCTCAATGCTGTGGGCATTCATCAGAAGACCGATTTCCGACAGCAGATTCTGGGCAGTGGTGATGGCATTTGCAGAAGCAGTGCTCTCGTATGTGCCAATAGCCTCTTCGAGCTTTGTCTTGGCATCGGCCAGCTCGCTAAACTTGTTGATAGAGGCAGTGACGAGCGAGTCAACCTTGAACAGGCCAGCCAAGGCGTCGAACATCTGCTTGCCAGTGATAGGTTGAGAAGGATCGAGCCCCATGGCAGCATTTGCAGAAGCGAGGGCTGTGCTCAGTTCGTTGTAGGCAGTCTTACTCATCGGTTCGCCCAGTTTCTCCTGATAGATGGCAATCTGCTCTTCGAGCACGGGCTGAATAATATCCACAGCATAGCCAACCCAAGTCAGCTTGAAGTTATCGAAAATCACCCAAGAGTCGCCAAGCTGGTTGGAAGAACCCTTCACACCAATACGCAGATCCTGACCCTCGCGAACGAGACCCATAGCCTCCTGCGTGTACATGCCAGCACCGAAAGCTGTAGCGGCATCGACCATGCCATTAGGATAGTACTCTGTTCCGTCTGGGCTTACGTATGCAGCCAGGTCACCAGTAGCCTTATAGAATCCTTCTTCCTTAGGTTCGTCGAACACGTTCACGAACGGAGTGGTCTTCTCGTTCAGATAGACGAAGCAGGGAGCGCCACCCTTCTTCACGTAGGGTTCCACCTGTGCCTTATAGGCATTATAGGCATTGTCGCCACGACCGTAGCGATAGAATCCCTGCACAGAAATCTTGTAGACACCCACGGGAGCTTCCTTCACCACCTGATAGATGTCGAACGAGCTGTTGTTCCATGCCTCAGCGCACTTGCTGCTCACAGCCACGTTGCCACCAGAGGCAGCAGTCTTGGTCCAGCCATTCCAGCTATTGGTTTCGAAAGCGGGGTTCTCCAACATGTCGGTCATCTCCAAGTCCTTCGCAGTGGGAGAAGGATGCTTCATTGCAACAGCGATTTCAGCCTTCTTCTCAGCAATCAGGGCGCGGATCTGGTCATTGGTCAGCTGGCGCTCACCCTTCAGCTGCATCACGTTCATGGCCCATTCGCCAAGAGGACCCGTATAGGTGTAGTCCAGATTCATATTGGCGCCTACAGCCTCAGCCTGCTTGGCAACCACATCAAGGTCGAGCCACAGCTGGGCGTTGGTGGTCAGCGTATCGTAGGCTTCCTCCAATGCGTTCAGAGCAGCCACGATGTCGGCGGCAGCGTTAGAAGCAGGGGCAGCCGACTCGAATGCCTGCAGGTAGGGGATAGAAACCACATACTGGTCGTCGGGCAGCTGATAGGCTTCCTTCGTCTTTTCAAACACCATCTGATAGGCATCAGCCTCGTTGCCGTAATAGTTCAGGCTCCAGCTGTCGAAGAGGGTCCAGTCGTTAGAGAGCTGGGTCTTCTTCTGCAGACCAATGTTCATCTCACCCTCGGGAAGGATAAAATACATGGTGTTGTCATAGTTGGCGGCGTTGTCGTTGATTTCCTCGTCGAAGAAGACAGCAGCCGTCTGCATGTTGTTGGGCACATAGATTTCCTCATTGATGTTGACAGTACCTTCATAGCCGAGGTCGTTGTCAGCACCACCGGCATACTGGTTCACCACGGGGAAGCGCACCTCACCGGCAGAGGTCTTGGCATAAAGCTTGGCGTTACGGTTGTTCTGAATCAGGAATGCCTGATAAGCCTCCTCAATAGAACCCGGACGATAGTAGGCACGCACCTTCACGGAGTACACACCGGGACGGGCACCCTTGATGTTCTGATAGTAGGTGTAGTTCTTGCCGAAGAACTCGGCATTTCCATAAGACTCGAAGCGAGGTTCATCGCCCGTCCACCCCTCGTTGTTGTTGTTCTCGTAGTCGGGGTTGACGAGCAGCTCGGTCACGTCGATAGGATCGTCAGCCGTGGCACCCTCGCCAATCAGGCCGTTCATGGCAGTCATAAGAGCCAAGATCTGAGCATCCATCTCCTCAATGGTACTCTCCAGATTGTTATACACTTCACAAGCATTCATAATCAGGTTGTCATCTACTTCAGCCTCTACGGCACGGTCGATGGCAGCCTGCAACTCTTTCGCCTTGTTGTAGATCACCATGGCAGCCTCATACTCTTTCCAGCCGGGAGCCGAATAGAGTTGCCAGTCGATGTCACCAGAGGCAAGCAGATAGGTACGGGTGTCGTTCTTGGCAGGATTATAACCGAGGAAGAGGTTGTCTCCCTGAGTTACGCAGCTCAGACGGATATCCTCACCAACAGCAGTCACCTTCCAGAAGCGGTTGGCTTGACTATTATTGTCTGTCCAAATACCTTCGGGACCGTCAGCAAACGCACTACGGAACTCGCTGAACTTAGGCACGTAGTTCTTCAGCTCATAGACACCCTCGCCCTTTTCCTTGGCGGCAGAAGTCTGAGTGAAGTAGACCACAGCAGCCTGCTTGTCGTTGAAGCTGGCACGTGTATCCCAGTCGTTACCGGCGATAAAGAACATGTTGGCACCCTTGTTGTAGAGCACATAGTACTCATCAGCCTGGAATGCCTGAGGAGTTTTGTCCAATGCAGCCAGGGCTTCCTCATCAAAGGTGTTACCCGGACTTTCTGGAGCTACACGCTCAGTGTAGTCCTGAGCATTTGCGCTAAGACCTAACAGCCAAAGCGCACTCAAAACGAGTAGTTTTGAAATCTTCATAAGCTTTTGAAATTAATTAAAAATTTTAGTAAAGTTAGTAAATATTGGAGATTTTCGTCATCACAGTTTGCCTCTTTTTCACCAAGGCGCACTATATCGGATGCAAATTTAATCAAAATTTTAGTATTACGCGTTATTTTTCAAAGTTTTTTTCATAAAGCATCAAAAATAGTGTGAAACAGACACACCTTTATTCCGTTTGCAGAACAATATTCTTCAAAATTTCCCCAAAAATTAGCCCTTTCAGGCATTGATATTGATTTATGTCATTATTTATATAAAATGATGTAATCGTTTGACTTCAATGAGGTGATCATTGAACTTTAATCATGACATCATTTGACTTCATTCCCAACATCATCTATATTGAATGACGGGAACGTCAACGGGAACCGTTTTTTAGGGTGCCGGACATTCCTCGCATCGCGCGCGTATATAAATAATAAGGTGTAAAAAAGCGGCCGGATGTGTTGCATCCAAGCCGCTATGATAGTCCTTTTTAGCCAGCCCCCCAATGGGGGCTCGGGGAAGGATGGATTAGAAGTCCATGTGGTCGAGGGCATCGCTGAAGCCACGGGGCTCATGGTCGGCCTGAGGCTCATGATACTCGTCAGCGTGTTCAGGACGGGGACGGAAGTCGGGACGGGGGCGACGTTCGCCACGCTCGGGCCTTTCGCCGCGCTCCGGACGGGGACGGCGCGTTCCGTCACCATGCTCGGCACGACGCTCGCCGCGCTCGGGACGCTCGCCACGCTCACGACGGGCAGGGCGCTCCACGTAGCCCTCGGGCTTCGGAATGAGCACACGGTGAGAGAGCTTGTACTTGCCGGTCTTCGGGTCGATCTCAAGCAGCTTCACGGTGATGTGGTCGCCTTCCTTGATGCCTGCCTCCTCGACGGTCTCCAAGCGCTTCCAGTCAATCTCCGAAATATGGAGCAGACCGTCCTTGCCGGGCATAATCTCCACGAAACAGCCGTAAGGCATGATGCTGCGGACCACACCGTCGTAGACTTCGCCCACCTCGGGGATGGCCACGATAGCACGGATCTTGGCCAGGGCTGCATCGATGGCCTCCTTGTCGGGACCGGCCACCTGCACCTTGCCCACGCCGTCGACCTCGTCGATCGTGATGGTGGTATGGGTGTCTTCCTGCATCTGCTGGATAATCTTGCCGCCAGGGCCGATGACTGCACCGATGAACTCCTTCGGAATCTCGATCTGGACGATGCGGGGAACCTGGGGCTTGAAGTCGGCGCGAGGCTCGCTGATGGTGTCGGTGAGGCAGTTCAGGATATGCTCACGACCGGCCTTGGCCTGCATGAGGGCCTTCTCCAAGATGTCGAACGACAGACCGTCGCACTTGATGTCCATCTGGGTGGCGGTCAGACCGTCGCGTGTACCAGTGGTCTTGAAGTCCATATCGCCCAAGTGGTCCTCGTCGCCAAGGATGTCGCTGAGCACGGCATATTTGTCTTCTCCGGGATTCTTGATCAGACCCATGGCGATACCCGAAACGGGCTTCTTCATGGGAACACCTGCATCCATCAGAGCCAGTGTGCCGGCGCAGACGGTAGCCATCGACGACGAGCCGTTGGACTCCAGAATCTGGCTGACAAGGCGCACCGTGTAGGGGAAGTCCTCGGGAATCTGACCCTTCAGACCGCGCCAAGCCAAGTGGCCGTGACCGATCTCACGACGGCCTACGCCGCGCTGAGCCTTGGCCTCGCCCGTGCAGAACGGGGGGAAGTTGTAGTGAAGGAGGAAGCGCATGTAGCTCTTGTCGAGCACATCGTCGACCATCTTCTCGTCGAGCTTCGTGCCGAGGGTACAGGTGGAGAGGCTCTGGGTCTCGCCACGGGTGAAGATAGCCGATCCGTGAGGCATGGGCAGGGGCGACACCTCGCACCAGATGGGGCGGATGTCGGTGGTCTTACGACCGTCGAGACGGATGCCCTCGTCGAGGATGCAACGGCGCATGGCATCGCGCTCCACGTCGTGATAGTAGCGATCCATCATGGCCGAGTACTCGTCGTCGCTGATCTCGGTTTCGTTGTCAGCGACCGAGTCGCTGACCACAGAACTGGCGGCTGCCTTGCGCTCTGCGAAGAACTTCTCCTTGAAGTCCTCGAGGAGCTTCTCGAAAGCCTCGGCGCGCTGCTGCTTCTCCAATGCCTGCTTGGTGATGTCGTAGGCGGGCTGGTACAGCTCCTTGTTCATACGCTCGCGCAGGGCCTCGTCATTGACCTCGTGGTTGTACTCGCGCTTCACGTCCTTGCCAAGCTCCTTGCTCAGCTCGGCCTGCAGCTCGCACATGGGCTTGATAGCCTCCATAGCGGCCTTCAGCGCACCGAGCAGATCCTGCTCAGAGACTTCCTTCATTTCGCCTTCCACCATCATGATGTTCTCAGCCGAAGCACCGACCATGATGTCCATGTCGGCACGCTTCATCTGTTCGAAGGTGGGGTCAATGACATACTCACCGTTGATACGGGCCACGCGCACCTCACTGATGGGGCACTCGAAGGGAATATCCGAGCAGGCCAGGGCTGCCGAAGCTGCAAAACCGGCCAAAGCATCGGGCTGGTCCACACCATCTGCCGAGAGCAGCATGACGTTGACGAAAACTTCTGCGTGATAGTTAGAGGGGAAGAGTGGACGGAGAACGCGGTCCACGAGTCGCGATGTCAGGATTTCATTGTCTGAGGCTTTGCCTTCGCGCTTGGTGAATCCACCGGGGAAACGGCCTGCGGCACTGTACTGTTCGCGATAGTCTACCTGCAG
>CAMYVQ010000005.1 GCA_947302435.1 uncultured Prevotella sp.
TGTGGTCATGAGGGCAATCCATTGGGTTCATGTCCCAATATTACGCATTAAAAAAACTTCTGCGGATTTTGGGTTTTATGCAAAATATTCCTTTCGTTAGTCATTTTTTTTCATTACCTTTGCACTGAAAGAGCTTAAATAAACTGAGGGAGCCTTTCTGTAAGACAAAATGAATGACGACATTATTCTGAACGACCACAACAAGGACGAGTTTCCGCCGGCCCATACGGCGGAGCATTTGCTCAACCAGACGATGATCAGGCTGTTTGGCTGTGAGCGCAGCTACAATGCGCATGTGGAAAGAAAGAAAAGCAAAATGAGCTTTCATCTCGACCACAAGCCCGACCGCAAGGAAGAGCGCGAGATAGAACGCCGCATGAATGAACTTATCGAAGAAGACCTACCCGTTAGTTTTGAATTTGTCACACGTGACGAACTGCCCGACGGCATTGAACTCAACCGTCTACCCGATGATGCCTCCGAGACCATCCGTCTCGTTCGCATCGGCGACTACGATGTCTGTCCATGTATCGGAAAGCATGTCCGCAGCACTGCTCAAATAGGACGTTTTGAAATGCTCGGCACGAACTGGGACCAACAGGAGCATTCCTTCAGAGTAAGATTCAAAATTATTCAATAAAGATTATCCACCCATAATCATCGGACTCGCGTTCGTTTATCGCAAATAGGGGTTACTGCGTTTCTCTTCACCAATTGTAGTCTTGGGGCCATGTCCACAATAAACCACAGTGTCATCGGGCAAGGGGGAAATGACAGTGCGCAGACTCTGTAGAAGGTCAGACCATGAACCACGCTCAAAGTCGGTACGTCCAACGCTCATACGGAAAAGAGTGTCGCCTGTGAAAACCGTTTTTTCTTCAACACAATAAAACGAGACACCACCCGGTGTATGGCCAGGAGTGTGCAACACCTTTAGCTCATGATGGCCAAAACTAATGATGTCACCATGGGAAAAGAAACGGCCAAGGGGAGGCGTAGGATGGTCGTATGGCACACCAAAGAAGTCAGCAGCCTGTTGGGCAAGGTCATGAGCAAGAAACTCATCGGCCGAATGAAGTTCTGGACAAAGGCCGAATTCGCTATAGATAGTGTCGTTGCCAAAACAATGATCAAGATGGCCATGGGTGCAGAGCAGATGAACGGGACGAAGCTGATGGTCACGTATATACTGGACGACCGCACGTCGCTCAGCATCATAGAAGGCTCCACAATCAATAATGACACACTCAAGTGTATCGTCACTCAGGATATAGGTATTCTCCTGAAGCATATTGCAGGTGAAAGTCTTTATCTCCATATATTAAAGAGGTAAATAGATGCAATATTTCTTTTCGAACCAATCTTCACTATACCAATCGCTCAGTGCCTGAACCTGTACAATGCGACGGAATGGGGCAATCTCAGGCTGTAGTTCCCCTCCCTTGAGACAGAGAATGCCATTAGGCAGAGCGTTATGACTGGTAGGAGCAATGTTTTTCCGAACAATCTTCACAAGGTCGGGCAATGGCATCACCGCACGCGAAACGACAAAGTCGTAACGGTCTTTCTCATCTTCACCACGCAAGTGTTCTGCATGACAGTTTTCCAATCCAACCGAATCGATAACCGACTGAGCCACAAGTATTTTCTTTCCAGTTCCATCAATCAGCTTAAACTTGCATTCAGGAAAAAGAATGGCAAGAGGAATACCTGGAAAACCGCCCCCAGTCCCAAAGTCAAGGATGCGCGTATCGGGTCGGAATTGAACCATACGGGCAATGGCAAGAGAGTGGAGCACATGGTGTAGATAGAGAAAATCAATGTCCTTACGCGAGATAACATTGATCTTGTCGTTCCACTCATGATAGAGAGCATCGAGGGCAGCAAACTGCTGATGCTGCCTATCGGTAAGTTTCGGGAAATATTTTTCTATGAACTGCATATCTTAATCTCAATACGAACTATCTGACAGTAAGGTGGAAACAGCCCTGTTTCACCTCATATTTAATATAGCATCGACCTTGCTCACGCATGTCGCGCAGCATCTCAGAGAGCACCCACTTCAGCGTGTCATTGCGTACCTGACAGCGTGGTGGCCCATCAGGGTCTTCAACCGTCTCGTAGCGGTTGTAGCATATATCCAAAGTCGTGCCATAGAGATGACAAGAATTTTCCTTGGCATTGCCATTGAACCGACGAAGCCGGGCCACATCCTCCTCCGTACGCAACACGCTCGTCACCACAAACTTATGCAAGGGAAGACCCTTCACATACAGGCTATCGAAAAAAGCACGCCCCATATCCTCCAGCAAGATAGCAGCACGAGGAACTAAATAGGGAATGCTCTGACGAAGGGGGTCAACACTGTAATAAGGAGAAGCGCCGATATACACCAGCTCGTTTTTTCGCATCTCCGCATCGGCACGGTTCTTCACAGGAGAAACGCCCCACTGTCGGGCCGCCATGAGCTGTGTGGCATTAGTATCGGGAAAACACTCCTTAAAATTTGGCACAGAACGTACACGATGGAAAGCCTGACCTTCTGAGAGGGGAATAGATGTCACTTGTATGTCATTGAAAAGAGGGGGCCGCTCTGTCGTATGAAACCCATCGTAAGCACATCTGCCCAATGCCAACACAATGACAAGACAGCCAAACGCCTCAATATACCTGTTTTTAAGGTCTTCCTTTTTCATCTTTCTTTTTTACGGCCTGCAAAATTACGAAGAAAAGCTGAGACTGCAAAGTTAATTGACTTTATTTCAGGTCGAATTGCGTTAATCTTCCCAAATCGCTTCTTGATTACAAGCTTTTTTCATAACTTTGCAGGCAAATTAAGCAGAAATAAGACTTTGATAGAGAAGCATATTGTACTTGAAGATATAGATCCCGTGGTTTTCTACGGCGTAGGTAATAGTCACCTGCAAATGATAAAGGCTTTGTTTCCGAAGCTGCGTATCATGGCACGTGACAATGTGATGCGTGTTCTCGGCGACGAGGAACAGATGGCTGCCTTCGAGGAAAGCACGGAAAAGATGCGCCAACACGTGCTGAAATTCAATTCCTTAAAAGAGGAGGACATCTTGGATATCATCAAAGGAAAACGCACGAAAGACGAAGTACCCGACGGTGTGGTATGCTATACCATGTCGGGACGACCCATAAAGGCGCGCTCGGAAAACCAGCAGCGACTCATCAATGCCTACAACGAGAACGACATGGTATTTGCAGTAGGACCTGCCGGAACAGGCAAGACCTATCTGAGCATTGCATTGGCCGTGAGGGCACTGAAAGAAAAAGCGGCCAAAAAGATTATCCTCTCAAGACCAGCCGTGGAGGCCGGTGAGAAACTGGGATTTCTGCCAGGCGACATGAAGGACAAGATCGACCCTTACCTTCAGCCACTCTATGACGCATTAGAGGACATGCTGCCACAAGTGAAGCTGCAAGACATGATGGAGAAACATGTGATACAGATAGCCCCATTGGCCTTTATGCGCGGCAGAACATTGAGCGATGCAGTGGTGATTCTTGATGAGGCGCAAAACACGACACCGGCACAGATCAGAATGTTCCTGACCCGCATGGGATGGAACACGAAAATGATCATCACAGGTGACACTTCCCAAATAGACCTACCCAAAACGCAGAAGAGCGGACTCATTGAGGCTCTCCACATCCTGAGCAATATCGAGGGCATCGGAGTGGTCCGACTGGACCGCTCGGATATTGTGAGACATAAGCTGGTGACGAGAATTGTCAATGCGTACGAAGAGTACGACCACATCCCACAAACAGAAGGAACTCATAAAACAAAAGATAATGAAAGCATTAACTAAAACGAACTTCAGCTTCGAAGGCCAGAAAAGCGTGTACCACGGAAAGGTACGCGACGTGTATAACATTAACGACGACCTGATGGTGATGGTTGCCACCGACCGTATTTCAGCCTTCGATGTGGTATTGCCAAAGGGCATTCCCTTCAAGGGACAGGTGCTTAACCAGATTGCCGCCAAGTTCTTGGATGCCACAACGGACATCTGCCCCAATTGGAAACTGGCTACGCCCGACCCTATGGTAACCGTAGGACTGAAGTGCGAGGGGTTTCGTGTAGAAATGATTATCCGTTCCATTCTGACCGGATCGGCATGGCGTGAATACAAAAACGGCTGCCGCGAACTGTGTGGAGTGCGCCTGCCCGACGGCATGAAGGAGAACGAGCGTTTCCCCGAACCTATCATCACGCCGACAACCAAAGCCGACGAAGGACACGATATGAATATCTCGAAAGAGGAGATTATCGCACAGGGAATTGTATCGGCAGAGGATTATGAAGTGATGGAGGACTACACTCGCAAGATTTTTGCCCGTGGACAGGAGATTGCCGCCAAACGCGGTTTGATCCTCGTGGACACAAAATATGAATTTGGCAAGCGCGACGGTAAGGTGTACCTCATTGACGAAATCCACACTCCCGATTCTTCGCGCTATTTTTATGCCGATGGCTATGAAGAGAAACTGGCCAAAGGCGAACCCCAGTGCCAGTTGTCAAAAGAGTTCGTACGCCAATGGCTCATTGAGCACAACTTCATGAACGAGCCGGGACAGGTTATGCCCGAAATTACCGACGAGTATGCAGAGAGCGTATCAGAAAGATACATAGAGCTTTATGAAAATATCGTCGGGGAAAAGTTTAACAGAAGCACTGAGAACGGAGATATTGCCGCACGAATAGAGAAGAACGTCAGCGAATGGCTTACAAGCAGGAAGAGATAAAACCATACCACGAAGGCGGTAAGACACAGCAGGTAGGAGCCATGTTCGACAACATTGCACCTACCTACGACAAACTGAATCATAGGCTGTCATGGGACATCGACCGCAGATGGCGGAAGAAAGCGATTCAGTTGCTGGCACCTTATCAGCCTAAGACGATACTTGACATTGCCACAGGCACAGGCGATTTTGCCATTATGACGGCACAGATGCTTCGCCCCCAAACGCTCATCGGGGCCGACATCAGCGAGGGGATGATGGAGATTGGACGACAGAAGGTGAAACAAGTAGGGCTGGAGAATATAATAAGGTTCGAGAAAGAGGACTGCATGCAATTAAGCTATGACGACAATACATTCGACGCAGTGATGGCAGCTTTCGGCATACGCAACTTTGCCAATCTGGACAAAGGACTCAGCGAGATGTGCCGTGTAATGAAAGAAGGAGGGCATTTGAGCATCGCGGAACTGACGACACCCGTCTCGTTCCCTATGAAACAGCTCTTCAGCATCTATAGCAACACGGTGCTGCCTATCTATGGACGATTCATCTCCAAAGACACCAGTGCCTACTCCTACCTCAACAAAACGATTGAGGCCTTTCCTCAGGGAGAGCGCATGATGAACATTCTGAAAAAAGCAGGATTCAAGGATACATCGTTCAGAAGACTCACTTTTGGCATTTGTACAATATATTTCGCAACTAAATAGGTATTAGCATTATGGATAAGTACGGATTAATCGGTTACCCCTTAGGGCATTCATTCTCTATCAGCTATCACAACCAGCGATTTGCTGACGAGGGCATCGATGCCGAATACGTGAACTTTGAGATTCCGTCAATCGACGAACTTCCCGAAGTTTTGAGTTCAAACCCAGATTTGAAAGGTCTTAATGTTACCATTCCCTACAAAGAGAAGGTCATGCCGTTTCTTGACCACATCAGCCCAGAGGCACGAGCCATTGGTGCCGTCAACGTCATCAAGGTGATACACGAGGGTAAGAAAATCAAGTTGAAAGGCTACAACTCAGATGTCATTGGCTTCACGCAGAGCATCGAACCGATGCTGGAGAACTTCCACAAGAAAGCCCTCATATTAGGAACGGGTGGTGCCTCGAAAGCCATTGACTACGGATTGAAGTCGTTAGGACTGGAAACAGTGTTCGTTAGTCGCTATGAACGTCCGGGCACCATTCAGTATGAGAGTATCACACCAGAAGTCGTTAAGGAATACAATGTCATTGTCAACTGTACGCCAATGGGTATGTTCCCCAAGACGGAAGTGTGTCCCAACCTGCCCTACGAAGCAATGGACGAGCGTACAATACTGTATGACCTCATCTATAATCCCGACGAGACTCTCTTCATGAAGCGAGGAAAACAATATGGTGCCCAGACCAAGAACGGACTTGAGATGCTACTATTGCAAGCCTTTGCCAGCTGGGAATTCTGGAACGGGAAAGAGCGTTAAGAATAAGTACATAAAAGAAATTGAACTAACAAATTGTCGAAACAAGTCAACATATCAGGAACGGCCTTGATGGTTGCCACAGTTGGCATACTCGTCGGAGGAGGAACCGCTTTACAACTGGGCTCTACGTCTGGTTCGATAGCGACGGTATGGATGTTCTTACAAGTATTCTGCACTGTTTTCGGAACACTGACAGTAGGAGGATTGATTGCCGATCGTCGGGAGAACAAATTGCTGACCGCCCAACAAGAGACGCACAAGAAGAACTTGAAAAGAATCGCCCGGAAATACAATGAAGTGACCAACATGTTGGAGAGCGAATTCCACACTGAGAAACGTTCCTTGGGCTTTTTCGACAAATGGGGGGAAGAAAGAGTCCGTAAACATTACGAGCAATTATATTTACAAAACAAGCGGGGCTTTGAACAAGAGTGTAGAACGCTCACAACAGGCAGCAGCACAGATTCCCCAACCTCCCGTAAATATAAGAGATTCTGGAAAACACTGATTATCGCAGGTGTTATCTGCCAAGTGATCGCGTGTGGCTATACTTTAGGAACGGCCAGCGCTCTTGAAGATATTCCACAGGCATCTGTAACCAGAACGAACAGCACTGCCGAAACGACAGAATGGAATGCCGAGAACATTCCAATGTACCATCTGACCGACGGTTCCCGCTATGTAAGCAATCCTGACCAAGTGGTTTCGGCAAACACAGAGCGACTACTCAACCAGATGCTGAAGAAGATGGACGATTCCCTACAAATTGAATCAGCCATGATCATTGTCAACCACGTTGAGGGACAAGACATCTTCAATTTTGCCCAAACGATCTTCGACCGCTATAAAGTGGGAAAGAACGACCGAGGTTTGGTAATCGTGCTGGCATATCAAGACCATAAAGTGCGCACCCATACCGGACGAGCCTTGGAAGCTGACCTTACTGACATAGAGTGTTCACGCCTGCAACAAACCTATGCCATTCCTTGTATGAAAGCCGAGCGACCCGACAGCGGTATGCTCTATCTGACGGAGGCCATCTACAATACCCTGAAGGGAAAAGACCTTCCAATGATGGAGTCTCAGAGAAAAGAAGCTGAAGCCGAAGAAGCATCCGGCGTGCTTGGCATCTATATGCTGCTCTTTGTTTTTTGGGCACTTCTCATCATCTATCTTTATCATCGCTACAACCTCTCTAATGGCAAAAATATGCTTCGTACCAATCCCTTTGTGAAGGCTCCTGTCGTTGTGTTCGGCGGTGGAGGCTTCGGTGGAGGTGGGGGCGGAGGCTTCGGCGGCGGAGGATTTTCGGGAGGAGGATTCTCTGGAGGCAGTTCAGGTGGTGGAGGTGCTACATCGAGCTGGTAGAATAAATGAACCAAACAAGTAATTAAAAACAAATAAATTATGAACAAGAAGTATTTAATTGGAGTTATTGCAGTCTTAGTTGCTATTGTACTTTGGGCAATCAGTGCTTACAACGGTATGATTGAAGTGGAAGAGAATGCCACGACCGCTCTTGCCAAAGTACAGTCGGCCTATCAGCGCCGTGCCGACCTGATCCCCAATCTGGTGGAAACAGTCAAAGGCTATGCCTCACACGAGAAAGAGACACTCGAAGGTGTGGTAAGCGCACGTTCAAAGGCTACCCAAATGACCCTTGATCCCGAAAAGATGACTCCTGAGAAGATGAAAGAGTTTCAGGCTGCCCAAGGTGAACTGTCAAGTGCGCTTGGCCGTCTGATTGCCATTCAGGAGAACTATCCTGACCTGAAAGCCAACGAGAACTTCCGCGACCTGCAAGTGCAGCTCGAAGGTACCGAAAACCGTATTAACATAGAACGCAACAATTATAATGAGGCTGTTCAAACGTACAATGTGAAGATCCGTCGGTTCCCCAACTCTATTTTTGCTGGCATGTTCGGTTTCGACAAGATGCAGAAGTTTGAAGCAGAAGCAGGAGCTGAAAAGGCACCTGAAGTGAAATTCTAAAATATGGACAACAGATATATGATGCGCGGTGTGAGCGCCGCAAAAGAAGATGTTCATGCAGCCATCAAGAACATCGACAAAGGCCTTTTTCCACAGGCTTTTTGCAAAATCATCCCCGATATTCTCGGTGGAGATCCTGAATATTGCAACATCATGCATGCTGACGGTGCCGGTACGAAATCGTCGTTAGCTTACATGTATTGGAAAGAGACGGGCGACCTCAGCGTATGGAAAGGCATTGCACAGGATGCCATCGTCATGAATACAGACGACTTGCTCTGTGTGGGTGCCGTCGATAACATTCTCGTTAGCAGCACTATCGGACGCAACAAGATGCTTGTTCCTGGTAAAGTCATCTCAGCAATCATCAATGGTACTGACGAATTGTTGGCAGAACTCCGTGAAATGGGCATCGGCATCTATCCCACAGGAGGCGAGACTGCCGACGTGGGTGACTTGGTGCGCACAATCATCGTCGATTCGACAGTGACGTGCCGCATGAAGCGAAGCGATGTCATTGACAATGCCAACATCCGTCCTGGAGATGTCATTGTGGGGCTTTCCTCTACAGGTCAGGCTTCATACGAGCATTGCTATAACGGAGGCATGGGCAGCAATGGCCTTACTTCAGCTCGCCACGATGTGTTCTCCAAGTATCTGGCTGAGAAATACCCTGAAAGCTTCGACCATGCAGTTCCTAACGAACTGGTATATAGCGGCAAGTTCGCGCTCACCGACTCCGTCCCGTATGTTGCAACAGAGTCCCAACACACCGAACTGCCCAACATGGGACAGTTGGTGCTCTCCCCCACTCGCACATACGCCCCTGTCATCAAGCGCTTGCTCGACGAACTTCGCCCGGAGATTCATGGCATGGTGCATTGCACTGGTGGTGCCCAGACAAAGGTGCTTCATTTCGTGGGAGATAATTGCCGGGTAGTGAAAGACAACATGTTCCCCGTTCCTCCACTATTCCGTGCCATACACGACTGTTCAGGCACCGACTGGAAAGAGATGTACCAGGTGTTCAACATGGGTCACCGCATGGAAATCTATGTCAGACGCGAGGTGGCAGAACAAGTAATCGCTGTCAGCAAGAGTTTCAACATCGATGCCCAGATAGTAGGCCATATCGAAGAAGGCCCACGCTCGCTCACAATACACAGTGAGTTTGGCACCTTCAATTACTAATTTTAATGCCCCAAATCCCATCACTTAATGGAAAATAACAGCATTCTACAAAAACTCGACGGATTGGAGAGCCGCTTTGAGGAAGTTTCGACTTTGATTACCGACCCTGAAGTGATTGCCGACCAACAACGCTTTGTGAAACTAACCAAGGAATATAAGGACCTGAGCGACATCATGGATGCCCGCAAGCGCTACATTGCATGCCTGAACGGCATCAAGGAGGCAAAGGACATTCTGGCAAACGAGACTGACCCCGAAATGAAGGAGATGGCCCGCGAAGAATTGTCGTTCAATGAGGAACTGCAACCTAAGCTGGAAGAAGAAATCAAAATTGCCCTCATTCCCAAAGACCCTGAAGACGGAAAGAACGTTCAAATGGAGATTCGTGCCGGAACAGGCGGCGACGAGGCTTGCCTATTTGCCGGTGACTTGTTCAAGATGTACAAGAACTACTGCGAGGCAAAGGGATGGCAGCTTTCTGTCACCGACTTCAACGAGGGTGCTGTAGGTGGCTATAAGGAGATTAATTTTGCCGTGAGCGGTGCCGATGTCTATGGCACATTAAAATATGAGAGTGGCGTGCATCGCGTTCAGCGTGTTCCGGTCACTGAGTCAAATGGTCGCATGCAGACCTCAGCCGCCACAGTGGCAGTACTGCCCGAAGCCGACAAGTTTGAAGTACATATCAACGAAGGGGAAATCAAATGGGACACCTTCCGAAGCAGCGGTGCCGGTGGTCAGAATGTGAACAAGGTGGAATCTGGCGTTCGGTTGCGCTACATGTGGAAGAATCCCAATACAGGAGAGACCGAAGAGATTCTCATCGAGTGTACTGAAACCCGTGACCAGCCAAAGAATAAGGAGCGTGCATTGTCACGCCTCTATACATTCATCTACGACAAGGAGCACCAAAAGTATGTCGACGACATCGCTTCACGCCGAAAAACACTCGTCAGCACAGGCGACCGCTCGGCCAAGATTCGCACCTACAACTTCCCACAGGGACGTGTCACCGACCACCGTATCGGCTACACCACCCATGATTTGCAGGGATTTCTCGGTGGTGACATCCAGGCCATGATTGATGCGCTCACCGTGGCTGAGAACGCCGAGCGAATGAAAGAAACAGAACTATAAAAAGGAGCAAATAACATGGGATTTTGGAAAGAGTTGAAAGAAGAATGGTCATGGACCAACATCAAGAAAAGCTGGACTGACTTTGTGGCAATAATCTTTGCTGTTACAGTCGCTGAACAGTTCCGCGAATATGGTGGTTTCTGGCTTTATATGCTCGTATGGCTAATCGTCTTCAATATATCTAGGGTTATTTTATTATTCATTAAGAAAAGCATCTCATGACAAGAACTGAATTGATAGAACAGATTAAGGAGAAACGGTCGTTTCTCTGTGTAGGACTTGATCCCGACATCAAGAAGATTCCGCAGTGTATCATCAACGATTGCAAGGCCGAACTGGGTGACGACGAGGAATACGATGACTCGCTGGCTATCATGGCGTTCAACCAGGCCATCATCGATGCTACTGCGCCTTATTGCGTGGCCTACAAACCAAACCTGGCTTTCTATGAAGCTTTTGGACTGAAAGGAATGGAATCGTTTGTGAAAACCGTACAGTATATTAAAGAGCATTATCCCCACCATTTGATTATTGCCGATGCCAAACGTGGTGATATTGGCAACACCAGTCAGATGTATGCCCGCACTTTCTTCGAGGAGTACGATGTCGATGCATTGACCGTAGCTCCCTACATGGGTGAGGACAGCATTACGCCCTTCTTACAATATGACGGCAAGTGGGTCATTGTGCTGGCACTGACCAGCAATAAGGGTTCGCACGACTTCCAGCTCATGGAAGACAAGAACGGTGAGCGCTTGTTTGAAAAGGTACTGAAAACCTGCCAACAGTGGGGCACGGAAGAGAATATGATGTTCGTTGTCGGTGCCACCCAAGGCAAGATGTTCGAGGACATCCGCCGCGTGGCTCCCCATCATTTTCTCCTCGTACCTGGTGTGGGTGCCCAAGGCGGAAGCCTACAGGAAGTGTGCCGCTACGGCATGAACAAAGACTGCGGACTGCTTGTGAACTCAAGCCGTGGCATCATCTACGCTTCCAACGAAGACAACTATGCTGAGGTTGCAGGTGAAAAAGCCCACGAACTGCAACAGGAGATGGCGACAGAATTAGAAAAGGCTGGATTATAAAAACCGAATGGAAAGATAACGAGAAAAGGCAGAACGTTAGTGTTCTGCCTTTTCTCGTTGCTCCAAGAACTCGCTCACTTGTTCCTGTTTGCCTCTCGTCACGGCGATACGCCCTGAACGAGTGTACTGCAACACACACCCGAACTCATCGAGAGCAAGAAAAAGCGAGATGATTTCGTCGGTTTTGCCATTTTTCATCACAATCACGTATGTAGGATTGACCTCAGTGATGCTGGCATCATGACGACGTATGGTACGCGATATTTCAGGATTCTGTAAGACAATATCAGTCGAAAGCTTATAGAGTCCCGTCTCACGGAAGAACAGTTGTTCGTCGGTAAAATAGTTTGCCTTCACAACATCTATTTTCTTCTCTATCTGCTTGGTAATCTTCACTATCTGGTCTTCATCACTCCAAGCCGTGATGGTGTATTTATGAACACCGGGAATGCTCGAAGCCGACACGTTCAGGCTCTCAATGTTCACCTGACGACGTGTAAAAACTGCCGTAATCTGATTCAAAATACCAGCCACGTTCTCCGAATAGACCAGCAGCGTATATAGTTTTGTAGTATCTTTCATCTTAACTATTTACTTATATTCTTTTTCACAACCTATTGCTAAACCTCTAACATCATTTCGTTCACATTCATTCCCGGAGGGGTCATGGGCAGCACATTGTCGTCCTCAAGAATGGCACACTCCATGATATAAGGGCCGTCGGTCTTCAGCATCTTCTCAACAGCCGCTGCCAGATTCTTTCTGTCAGTCACAGCCTCGTAGGGGATGCCATAGCCTTGTGCAATCAGTTCGTAGCAGGGATTCATCATCTTGGTGAACGACTTGCGACGCATCCAGAACATATCCTGCCATTGGCGCACATTACCCAGATAGTGGTTGTTCATCAGAATCATCTTAACGCTTGCCTTCTGTTCCATGATGGTGCCAAGCTCCTCGATACACATCTGGAAGCCGCCGTCGCCCATGAAACAACACACCGTGCGGTTGGGAGCTCCGAAAGTAGCTCCGATAGCAGCAGGCATACCGTAACCCATAGTACCCAATCCGCCACTGGTGCAGATACTGCGCTTGTGGTGATACTTGAAGTAACGGGTGGCAAACAACTGATTCTGACCAACGTCCGTTACAAGTACAGCATCATCAGGAGCCTGTTCTGCCACGGCATTGACTACCTCACCCATCCGTAACGGTCCCTCCTTGGGATGAATGGCTGGCTCTATTACTTTCACACGTTCCTTCTCGTCTAATTCTTTGAACGACTCGCGCCACTCCTTGTGCTGATTCGGATGAAGAAGAGCGGTGAGTGCAGGCAGCGACTCCTTACAGTCAGCCACTATGGCCACATCCGTCTTCACGTTCTTGTCTATTTCACTGCGGTCAATATCCAGATGAATAATCTTCGCCTGCTTAGCGTAGGTTTTCAGATTGCCCGTCACACGGTCACTGAAGCGCATGCCGATGGCAATGAGCACATCGCACTCCTGTTCCTTCAAGTTCACGGCATAATTGCCGTGCATGCCCAACATTCCGACATTGAGCGGATGGTTTGATGGTAATGCAGACAATCCCAGCATCGTTCGGCCTGCAGGAATATCAGCTTTCTCAAGGAATGTCTTCAGTTCTTCCTGTGCATTGCCCAGCTCAACGCCCTGCCCTACCAACGCTAACGGACACTTGGCATTATTGATAAGCTCGGCAGCCTGTCGAACAATCTCCTCATCTAACTTTGGATAAGGGACATAGGAACGTATGAAGTCCACTTTTTTCGGTTCCCAGTCGATTTCTTCCACCTGTGCATTCTTCGGAAAGTCAAGCACCACAGGACCGGGTCGACCTGTGCGGGCGATATAGAAAGCACGGCTCACGGCCCATGCCACATCCTCAGCATGTCGTATCTGGTACGACCATTTCGAGATAGGCTGTGCCACGCCCACGAGGTCTACTTCTTGGAAGGCATCAGTACCCAAAGCGGAGATGGGCACCTGTCCGGCAATGACCACGATGGGCGTGGAGTCGAGCATGGCATCGGCAATGCCCGTCAGCGTGTTGGTCACGCCAGGGCCGCTGGTCACCAAAGCCACGCCCACCTCGCCGCTCACACGGGCATAGCCCTCGGCAGCATGGGTAGCACCCTGTTCGTGACGCACCAGTATATGGTCAAAACATTTCTTCTCACCTCGTGTATAATCGAAAAGTGCATCATACACAGGCATAATCGAACCGCCCGGATAGCCAAAAATCGTCTTCACCCCTTCAGCCTGCAAGGCCCGCATCAATGCTTTTGCACCGGTTATTCTATCTCTCATACTCTGAACCCTCTAAAATTCTGATTCCTCCCTTGTCGGCACTCGAAACGCTCTGTGCGTAGGCACGCAGTGCCTTGCTCACCACACGGTTGCGCTTCAATGGCTGTTGCGGCCGGGCGGCCAATTCCTCGTCACTGAGTTTCACGTTGATGGAACGCGAGGGAATGTCAATGACAATGATGTCGCCATCCTTGATTTTACCGATATTGCCGCCATTGGCAGCTTCGGGCGAGATATGTCCGATAGAGAGTCCGCTGGTTCCACCAGAGAAACGTCCGTCGGTGATAAGGGCGCACTCCTTGCCCAAATGCATGCTCTTAATATAAGAGGTGGGATAGAGCATCTCCTGCATACCGGGACCACCCTTCGGTCCTTCGTGGGTGATAACCACACAGTCGCCACTCTTCACCTTTCCGCCAAGAATACCCTCACAGGCATCTTCCTGTGAATCGAACACCACGGCAGGGCCTTCGAAGTGCCACAGGCTCTCGTCGACACCGGCAGTCTTCACCACACAGCCGTCCTGGGCAATGTTGCCGAAGAGTACGGCGAGGCCGCCATCTTTGGTGTAAGCATGTTGCACGTCGCGAATACAGCCGTTGGCACGGTCGATGTCGAGTGTTCCCCACTTTTCCGACTGGCTCCCCATCTTCGTAGAAAAACGGTTGCCTGGCGCACTTTGGTAGATACGATTAGCTTCTGCATCCATTACACCGTCGACGATACTGTATTTCTTCAAAGCCTCGCCCAGTGTTAAGCCGTCTACACGCGGTGCAGAACCATCCACGAGTCCGGCTTTAGCCAGTTCGTTCAAAATGCCAAGGATACCGCCGGCACGGCCACATTCCTGTACGCTGTATTTCTGCGTGTTAGGAGCCAGTTTACACAGACAGGGCACTTTTCTGGAGAGTGCATCGATGTCCTGCATCTTGAAGTCGGCTCCGGCTTCTTGTGCAACAGCTAAAAGATGGAGCACGGTATTGGTCGATCCGCCCATGGCAATGTCGAGTGTCATGGCATTGAGGAAAGCCTTGCGGGTGGCAATGCTACGGGGCAGCACGCTCTCGTCACCATCCTCATAATAAGCCAGTGCATTCTTCACAATCTGACGGGCTGCGCGACGGAACAGTTCAACACGCTCTATATGGGTGGCAAGAATCGTTCCGTTGCCGGGCAGTGAAAGTCCGATAGCCTCGGTCAGCGAGTTCATCGAGTTAGCCGTGAACATTCCCGAACAAGAGCCACATCCGGGACAAGCGCATTGCTCTATCTCCTTCATCTCTTCGTCAGAGACAGAAGGGTCGGCACCCTTCACCATCGCCGTAATGAGGTCGGCATTCTCGCCGCGCCAACGGCCAGCCTCCATAGGGCCACCGCTACAGAACACGGTGGGGATGTTCAGACGCATGGAAGCCATCAGCATGCCGGGGGTCACCTTGTCGCAATTTGAGATGCAGATCATGGCATCAGCCTTATGGGCATTCACCATATACTCCACCGAGTCGGCAATGATGTCACGGGAAGGCAACGAGTAAAGCATGCCGTCATGTCCCATGGCAATACCATCGTCGATGGCAATGGTATTGAACTCAGCGGCATAGCATCCCATCTTCTCTATCTCTTCACGCACAATCTGCCCAATCTCATGCAAATGAGTATGACCAGGCACAAACTGGGTAAACGAATTGACAATAGCAATAATGGGCTTGCCAAACTGCTCATGCTTCATGCCCGTGGCCACCCAAAGGGCTCGGGCACCTGCCATGCGACGGCCTTCCGTGCAGACACTGCTTCTCAACTGGTGTTTCATATTTATAATACTAACTTTCGCTATTTGTTAACGTTTTTGCGTTTGAAGTTGCAAAAATACACCTTTTTCGACAAATGGCCAACATTTTCAGCAAATAAATCATATACAAAGCTACCATTTCCGTAAAACAAAGCCTGCCATTGCCCTAACACAAAAGTCCGTCACCCTTGTTTGGTAACATCCTTACCCGGCATTGGTAATCACCATACCAGACTTTGGTAAACGGCTTACCAGACCTCGGTTAACGGTTTACCTTTCATTGGATGCGAATAGGCAAACTCTCATAGTTGCATTCCCCTGTAAGAATGTGTAAAGCTTTCTCTTGCCAAGTTCTGCTCTTAAAGTTGGGGGCGTGAGCCATCTTGATATGCAGGTTACGCACATTGATTCGATACGGGAATGCCAACATGCAACAACGTTCTCTGATGTCGACCGTCATTTTATCGCGGTCTATATCGTAAAACACATTACCGATGACAATAACCTTCTTTGTGAAACGCATGGGAATAGGGAGGTTGTCGAGAATATAGTAATAATCATCATTGCGTGTGGAATAGCTGTCAACACCGACGATGGCGGTATATCCACCTTTGTCATTCCCATACTTCTTAGTGGCTCGTGTACGCCCACCGATTGATGGAGCATCGGCATCAGTCAACATCGTTGCCTTTACTACATCACCTGTATAGATTTTCCTACCCTTATCATCCTTATAGCCAGTATAAGTACCCGCATAGACTACAGGAAAAATCTTTATATCCCCAAAGATTTCCAGAATTTCAAGCGAACCATAGAGTTCAAAGTCATTGAGTGTCAAGTGTTCCTTTGTTGTGCGCCTTTGTGTCCAGTAATACATGCGGTCGTGATAGAAGAATAAGTCACAAACGTAGGTATAGCCGAAAGAACCGTCATCATTAATAAACCGAACTTCTACATCCTCGCCGAAATGCTCTATATCTTCATCGGATCCTGACACACAAAGTTCCAAGAACTCATTGCATAACTGTTTCACCTCTTCTAAACCCAATACTTTTGCTTTCATAATCAATCTTATTTTTGGTAATTATGATGCAAAAATATAGTGCAACGTGGCAAAAACGTTGCACAGTAAGAAGATATCATCAGGAATCTTTAGTTGTTGTTAAGCGAACACACCTCACGGCCAAATTTTGCTTTATATCTTGTTTCTATGGCTACTGCTTCATCCTGACTGATATTCAAAGGAAGGATTTCCAAGATTGACCATGAGAAATTATTTCCGTATAAAGGGTTAGCCTCACATAGTTTTCGAAGAGTGACATCGTATCCGTGCCCTCCGGTTTCTGCATATTGCTTCCAACGCCCCCAAATTCCTTCTGTGTTATAGGTAGAACCCACATAAAGAGACTTTGATGCCCTGTCAGAAATGACATAAATACAATTTACAGCACTAAGCATACGTTTCCATTCTGGATATTCTTGCTTTATGATGTTCTGCAAATCTCCTAAACGAAGCAAAACGTTTTCATATCCAGGAAAGATATTATCAAAGCCTGGGGTTATCTCTATTACTTCTTTGTCCTTGTCCTTAGTAAGCCATTGATGCCACGAGATAGCACTACTACCCCAATCAATAATGATTCTTTCTTCCAGTTCCTCAAAACCTGACATTTGTGACATCTGATAATCAAAACAAGGTGTTCCATCAGGAAAAGTTGTTTGTTTAACACCATCGATGTGGTATACCCCAACAAAACGAGCGGTTGTTCCGTGTTCTCCAATAAATGAAACGATGTAGTCAACGTCTTTATAAACCTCTTTACTTTGCTCACTTTGATAACCAATAAACAATTCTCTGTTATATCGATACCAATCATAAGGGTTTCCTTGCTCAAGTTTCCCTCGTATAACAACTTCTTTGCGTGCGTCTTTGTGACGAACCACCTTTATTCGTTTATTCACGTCAAGCCCTCTCAGACTTAAAATTTCTCTAATTGAAACGATTTTTGCCATATTTCTTATTCATTAAATTGCTGCAAAGTTACAACATTTTTTTATCCGTATCACTTTTTTGATTTAATTTGCAAAGGAACAAAAAGAAGTGGCAAAAACATTGCACAGTCTCAAAGGAAATGATTACTTTTGCAAAAAAATAGGATTCGTATGTCAAAATATCTGTTAGCACGCTACATTTGGGAGGTGAGTACCATACACCGCGCCCGTCGTATCACATTGAAAGAAATTAACGAACGATGGCACGACGCGCCCTACTATGACGGCAAAGACATCCCACGGCGTACATGGGATTATCATCGCAAGGAGATAGAAATGCTCTTTGGGGTCAATATCGAATGTGACAAGCACGACAACACCTATCACATAGAAGGCGATTCCCTTTTTGGAAATAATGACTTGCGGCAATGGCTCATCAACACCTTTTCAACGACAAACGCCATTCGTGAGGCAAGAGATATGGAAGAATGTATTTCATTAGAGAATGTCCCTTCTGCCGAACCATATCTCTCAACGGTGATACTGGCTATCCGTGAAAGGAAAACGCTCGAAATGGAATACCAGAGTTTTGAACGGGACTGTCCAAAAGTTTACGAACTGGAGCCATACGCTGTGAAACTGTTCCGTCAGCGGTGGTATGTCATTGGCAAAATAAAAGACAAGGAAGGATTACTGATTTTCGCGTTAGACCGCATTTTACACCTGACTAAGACTAATTTGAAATTCGACTATCCCAAGCAGTTCAACGTTCATGACTACTATCACGACTCGTTTGGTATCATTATAGAAGAAGGTGTCGATTGTCAACGTGTCCGCATAAAGGTGATGAATGGGCAGGCAAAGTATTTCCGTTCACTACCCCTGCATCATTCTCAAAAAGAAGTGGAAACTTATCCAGACTATTCAATCTTTGAGTATTGGCTGAAGCCCACCTACGACTTTGAACAGGAACTTTTCTCCCATCGTGAAGATATAGAAGTACTGGAACCTGCAATGCTCAGAAAGACAGTGAAAGAAAGTATAGAAAAGATGTTTTCTTTATACAAACAGAATCAAAGTCAATAAAGGAAGCCTCGAAAAGAATACCAACTTGGTTACGAAGAGGGCTATGAAGCCGGATATTATGACAAGAAAGAAAGTGACGAATAAACTATACATATAATGGAGAAAAACTTTGAGCGTGGAGTTAAGAAAGACGCAAAATGGGCTTTAGACAAAGACTTTAGAAGAAACGTCCTATGGGGTGACGTAAAGTCTGGTAGTTCAGAGACTGAACGTGACTTGCGCATCATACAGGCCCGGGCAGAGAAGAACAATCAGCCAAACAGAACTGTGACGAGGTCTGCTCATAATTATGAGTGTTTTGGGATTGACATATTTAATGCTATTGAGTCAATTGAGAAATTCCGTGTTGCTGCCTTATGTTTGTCGTTGGAAGATTTAAAGTTTAAATGTTATGCTCCAGACCCAGAATACGATGACTGTTGCATTTGCTTTACAACGACAGAAGAAGATTTAGAGGTCGCTGTCAAGAAAAACCCTCAGTTAAGAGACTTCCTGGCACAATCAGGTACTTCATTAGTAGAATTTTCACTCACGGAAATTACAGATAAAATATTCTACATTTCTAACTTCTTTGACATTATCGAATTAATGGGATTGGGTGAAGAAGAGAGTGAGGCGATTCCAATTGAGGAAGTGATTGAAGAAATAACGGAAGAGATGAATAAAGACCTATAGGTCGGATTTAATGACCGCATCTTATTTCGCAAAGGGCAACTACAGGCATGGATTGCGTATCTGAATGATAATCCGCATCGGCTTTGGCTAATGTCACGCTGAAGGACGATGAATAAAATAGAATCGCACTATAGTCGAAATTTTGCTACTGCACGATGGTAGCCTTCAAAATGCGGATGTCGTCGACAGGGCGGTCTTCATCGTCGGTAAATACCTGCTGAATGCGCTTCACTACATCCAGTCCCTCGGTGACTTCTCCAAACACGGTAAACGAGCCGTCCAGATGCGGTGATCCTCCGATTTTCAGATAGAGGTTCTTCATCTCTGGAGTCATCACGACGCGATGCTGCGTGGCAGAGTCAAGCTTCTCGCCAATCTTTTTCAACTCATTGGAAGAGTAATGCCTGCCCCATACAATATAGAACTGACAGCCGCTCGACCTGCGCTCAGGGTTCACCTCGTCACCTTCGCGTGCCATTGCCAGTGCCCCGCGCTGATGGTGGTGAAGCAGACAACTATCGTTAGCATATAGTTCCGGCTCAATGGTATAACCAATGTCGCCCTCACCCAGCGTGGCTCCCGGCTCGGCATATCGGCTGTCAGGGTCACCTGCCTGTATCATGAAATTTTTTACCACCCGGTGAAAGAGCAGTGAATCATAGAAGTGCTCGCCAGTAAGCCGTAGGAAGTTGTCGCGGTGCAGGGGCGTGTCATCATAGAGTGTCAGCAAGATGTTTCCCTCCGTCGTTTCCAGTAGCACTTGGTGCTGCTGCGCAGTGACAGGCACCACCATTGTGAGGACAAGCCCCATCATCAGGCTTGCCACCGCTATAATCCTATTTCTGTGATTGGTCATATCAGAAGATGGTATGCCCCTCATCATAGGGAGAGTTCATTCTGCTGGTCTTCCATGAACGGTAGTGGGTGTTTGGGATCTTCCTTCACACCGAGTTTCTTCAACTCGCCGGCTTTCTGAACGATGCTCAGACGACCGTTAAGACTCTTCTGCACTTCGTCGTAATCGGTATGGATCTGCTGAATATCACGGCCAATCTTCCCGACCCTTTCGGTAAAGAGGCCCACACGCGAGAGTAGCTGCTCAGCCAATGACACAATGCGCTGCTGGTTCTCCGTCTGACGGTGCTGCCGCCAAGCAATCTGAATCATGCGAAGGATGGCAAAAAGATTTTGAGTGCTGGAAATGAACACTTTCTGGTCGAAGGCCTCTTGCCAAAGGCGAGGCTCACGGGCAAGTGCCACCTGAAGAGCGGCCTCGTTGGGAACGTACATGATGACGAAATCGATGGCCGTGCGTGGCGGCTGGATATAGCGGCTATAGTCCTTATTGACTAACTCCTTGACATGCGAACGGATGCTCTGCACATGGCGGTCGAGCATCTGCCGTTTCAACTGTTCGTTTCCTTCATTCACATAGTCGTAATAAGCCTTGATGCTCACCTTGGCATCGATGACAACATCTTGTTGATCAGGATAATGGAGCACCACATCCGGACGCATTTTCTGCCCCGACTCCTCATTGAGAATGACGTTACCCTCATTGTCGATAATGGTGCCCTGTACATCGTAGTCAATACCCCGACGGAAGCCCTGCGAGTCCAAGAGTTCCTGAAGCACCAGTTCCCCCCAGTCGCCAGCCTGCTTCGAGTCACCGCGCAGTGCATTGGTCAGTCGGGTAGCCGTCCGATCCATCTTCTCAGCCTGCTCCCCTACCTGCCGCAAGCGTTCGGTAAGCGATGCTGCCGTGCGTGCCTGCTCCTTGTCGCTCTCGCGGATGGCTTGCTGTAGCTGCTCGAAATTATCATTTATCGGCTTCGTGATAGATTCCAGACTCTCGCGATTACGACTATGCAGGCGGTCGCTCGTTTCACTAAGCACACGGGTAGCAAGATTCTGGAACTGTTCTCGAACGACACGCAATTGCTCTTGAAACTGTTCCGCACGAAGTTTGGCTTCCTTTTGTGCCTGTTCCTCGCGCAACACCAGTTCACGGTCTTTCACCTCTTCTGCCACACGAAGTTCGGTCAGCTTCCGCTGCATCAGAATATAGGTGACAACCGCACCAATCGCAACACCTATTATAATATATAGGACTACCATCCGTCAGAAAAGGGTCATCGACTATTGGAAAATCTGGTTTGGCACTTCCTCGAAATCATCCTCCTCATCACCGCCCTCTTCATCCATGTCGTCGGCAAGCTTGCAAGGATCAAAACCTTCAGGAATATCGAAATGGTCGTCCTGGCTATAATCGAGCTGACTATCGGCATAGACCTTCTGCATGTAATAGGCGAAGATAGGCAATGCCATCGTGGCACCCTGTCCCATCGACATAGAGTTGAAGTGAATATCGCGGTCGTCACCTCCCACCCAACAGCCAGTGACCAACTTGGGGGTGATACCCATGAACCATGCATCGGAGTTTTTGTTGGTTGTACCAGTTTTTCCACCCAGTTCCGCAGTGAAATTGTAACGGAAACGCAGACGACTACCCGTACCGCCATCAACGACGGCTTTCAGCATGTAGAGCATCTTGTTGGCACTCAAGTCACTGATTACCTCATTCATGCGCGGATCAAACTTTGCCACATCGTTGCCTTCACTGTCCACGATACGGGTGACATAGAGGGGAGACATACGGATGCCGTGATTGACGAATGCAGTGTAGGCACTGACCATCTCGGCCACGGTGATGTCGCAAGGTCCCAAACAGAGGGACATAGAGGGATGGATTTCGGGATTACGAATACCGTATTCGTTGAGCAGTTGTACGAATGCCTGCGGATTGAGACGCGACATCAAGTAGGCCGAAATCCAGTTGTTCGACTGCTGCAGGCCCCATTTCAAAGTCACCATCTCGCCATAGTGCGAGCGGCTGCCATTACGTGGTGTCCAGGGTTTCCCGGCCACCATATAAGTCTGTTGCACATTGGGAGCCAAATCACAGGGTGTCATGCCGTCTTCCATAGCTAATGAATAGAGGAACGGCTTAATGGTCGATCCCACCTGACGACGGCCTTCAGTGGCCATGTCGTAGGCAAAATGCTGGAAGTCAAGTCCGCCTACGTATGCCTTCACCTGTCCATTCTGCGGACACATGCTGAAAAAGCCCGTGCGAAGGAATGACTTCAAATAACGAATGGAGTCGAGGGGAGTCATGACCGTATCAATGTCGCCATGATAGGTGAACACCTGCATTTCCGTCTTTTTATGGAACGACTTGATGATGTCTTCCTCAGAATATCCAGCGGATCTCATTGCACGATAGCGGTCACTTTGGCGGATGGATCGGTTCAGAATCTGATCGACCTGTTCCTTCGAGAGGTCACTATATGGAAAGTTCGCCTTCGTCTTACGGTCTTGGTTAAAAGCAGGCTGTAGGAACTTGACTACGTGATCATAGCAAGCCTCTTCGGCATACCGTTGCATACGCGAGTCGATGGTGGTGTAGACCTTCAAACCGTCGGTATAGACATTATACTCCCTGCCGTCGCGGTTCTTGTTCTTGTGGCACCAGCCATAAAGAGGATCCTGTTCCCATGCCAACGAATCCATATAGAATTTCACATACCCCCATGAAGGATAATCTGACAGGACAGGCTTCTTAGCCATCATGTAACGACGCAGAAAGTCGCGGAAGTAGGTTGCTATACCATCCTTATGGTCGTTGACATGGAAATGGAGTTCCAATGGCAAAGCCACGCAACTGTCGTAGACTTCCTTGGTGATATAGCCGCCTTTAAGCATTTGGCCGAGCACCACATTACGACGATCGCGCGAGCGTTCAGGAAAGCGCACAGGATTGAAATAACTGGGATTTTTGCAAAGACCCACGAGCGTGGCACCTTCCGTGATGGACAATTCCGACGGTTCCTTCGAGAAGTAAGTATTGGCAGCGGTCTTGATGCCCACGGCATTATGGAGGAAATCGAAGTAGTTCAGGTAGAGCGTGATAATCTCGTCTTTCGTATAGGTGCGCTCCAACTCGACAGCAATCACCCATTCAATCGGCTTCTGAAGCAAACGCTCGGTGGTCGAATGTGCCACTTCACTATAAAGCTGCTTCGCCAACTGCTGAGTGATGGTAGAGCCGCCACCAGCCGATTTCTGTCCCAACAAGCCACGTTTCACGACAGCACGCATCAGGGCATAGAAGTCGATACCCGAATGTTCGTAGAATCGTGCATCCTCGGTAGCGACAAGTGCCTGCACAAGCGTAGGCGACAGTTTTGAATAGTCGACCATCACGCGGTTCTCGCGACTCATGCTCCACGTTCCCATCAGTTTGCCATCACTCGAATAAACTTGTGTGGCAAAACGGTTGATGGGATTTTGAAGATCCTCAATGGGAGGCATATATCCGACTTTACCATTAGCTATAGCCCAAAAACTGACCGTCGTACCCAGTACGACGATCAGCAATAGAGACCAGAGAGTGTATACAAAGAATTTTCTCATGTTCGTCTGTTTGTAATATTAATTGCAAAAGTACGAATAATCATTGGAACAAACGAACATTTTTCAGAAGATTAACGCTTAACCATGCCGTTTTAGAAGTGCATACGCACATCGACACCAAGTTGCAGGGGCAATCCAAGCTGAGCGAAGTTCTGACGAGTCATTTTACTGTATACGAGGAATGTATTATAATGTGTGTTGGTCAGATTGCGTCCCCAGAAATCAACAACCACCTGTCCCATATCGAGAGCGGCATGGGCACCGAGGGTTGCATAGAACTTCTGGTTGATGGCATTGTCGGCTTCCCAGTAGGTCTTGCCTTGCCCTGCCACGTTGGCACCAATTGTGAGGCTCTTGAACAGGTTCTCTGTCAAGTCGAAACGATAGTCACCGTTGACGTTGAACTTATGTTGGGGAATAAAGGGCACGTAGTTGTCCTTATAACTGATGGGGTTGTGAGCATCGTCGAAATCGTCGTATTCCTTGAATTTGGCATGGGTAAAGCTATAGGTAGCTCCCCACGACAGCTTATCGTCAATGGCTTTTCCGTGAAGAGCCAATTCGGCACCACAACTGTAACTCTTACCGGCATTGACGATGATACGTCCAAAACCATGATCAGGACTCATCACAGAAAGCTGCTGGTCGTGAAGCTGCGTATAGAAGAGTGCGATGTCTGCCTGCACTTTCTTGTCAAAGAGAGTGAGGTGTGTTCCGACTTCATAGTTCCAACTGGTTTCGGGCTTGTAAGAAATCTGCTCGTTCACCACATTCTGCTCTTCAGCATTCTCACGGTGATCAATCACCATCGGTGCAGTCATCATCGACATGAAGCCCCTGCCAATGCCTTGCTGCTCATTTTGGAAGATGTCAGAAAAGCCTTGCAGATTATAACCTCCAGCACGGAAACCCTTGCTCACCACTGCATAGACATTGTTACTCTCGTCGAACTTCCATGTCAAACCGAACTTTGGCAACACCTGACTATACGACTTTGAAATATCCGAGCCGTAGATGGACTGGTATGGATTCGTCACAGCCGGACGAGGATACATATTGACCGTCAAATCAAACATCGACTCAGTATAATAATCCATCTTCAGCTTCATGTAGTCATAGCGTAGGCCAAGGGTCAGCATCAGTTGGTCGGTGACATTCAGATTCGTCTCATGATAAACGCCTAAGTTCAGTTGAGGCGTATGAAAGTCACCAGGTGTATGATTGTTCGAGAGCTGCATCATACCCAGCACTCTTTCAGGCATGCCTACATCCACCAGTTTCTGGAGAATCATCTTGTTCATCGCATCACCGAAATAAACGGGGCCTAACGTGTGAAGCCACTGATAGCTGGCAAAGAGGCCCGTAGAATGCTGCCAACGGCTGTCAGACTTTGAACGCAATGCCAACTCTTGGGTCACGGCGTTCATTTTCTGGCGCTGCTCCAACTGCATATAGTCATCCACGAGATAATCCTGATCCATGTTCATTTTGTCCCACAGATACTGATGGCTGGTGGTCGAAGTGAGGAGCATTTTACCGAAATCGTAAGAGATATTCAAACCCGTGTTGACCATTTGGCGACGGTACGCATTCATATAGGTAGTTGAGGGATCGTCTGTCTCATCTTCATCGACATGATAATAACCGTAAGGGAATCCATTCTGGTTGGTGTATTGATAGTCGCTGGTCAGGTCGAACAAGAGCTTCTCGGTGGGTTTCCACAACAGGCGAAGCTTGGCACCAGCCTCATTCATCTTGTCGTTCTTCTCGTTGAGGTTGGTGTTATCGAAGAAACCGTCCCTGCCATTATAGAAGCCTGCTACCATGAAAGCCAACTGGTCGTTAGGACGCTGATAGTGGGCTATCTCTGCCTTTCGCTGGAAGGCAGTACCCACTCCCAAGTTTATATCGGTGCCTTGATAGTTCATTGGGTTCTTGGAATAGACACGCACAATACCACCCTCAGTATTGGCTCCATAAAGGGTGCCCTGCGGACCACGGAGCACGTCAACGCGGTCGAGCATATAAAAATAGGTGTTGAAAGCCGACTTCGACACAAGGGGGATGTTGTCGTAGTAGATGCCCACGGCAGAATTGTTTATACGCGAACCGATACCACGAATATACATCGAAGAAGTGAGGCGCGAACCGTATTCAGGCATAGAGAAAGACGGTACGAAAGCCGACAACTGACTGAGGTCGCGCACGCCCAATCGTGCCATTTCCTTCTCACCAAACAGGGTGCTGCTCAATGGCTGTTTGCGCAGGCGCACAGTCTCCTTTGGTTGGGCTACAATCACCACTTCATCTAGATCGACCACACGTGACGTGTCGTTTACCACTTCACCTACATTCTCGGCCATCACGTTCAACGATGCAGTCATCAAAAATGCGAAACAAACAAGGTTTTTCTTCATATTCATATTTCTGAATTATTTTCGACTGCAAAGTTACGGGCTTCCCATGACCCCTACAATCCATATTAATGGGGATTTTAAACAGGTTACTTCACTAGTTCAATAACCGTACGAACGCCTTTGATTTTCTGGCCTTGGACAGACTGAAGAAGGGAATGAAGACGTGAACGAGAAACTGCCGCGTATGCATAACGGTCGTTGACATCAATTCGGCCAATCTCGGAAGGCTGAAGGCCACCTATTTTACATAAGAAACCGACAATGTCGCCCTTGGAGATTTTATCTTTCTTACCTTTTCCTATATATATAGTAGCCATGCGGGGCTGGGGAACACCCTCTTCAGATTTCCCCTTTTCAGAAGCCGGAGACCAGCATTTCATATCCTCACCAAGCCGAGGGAGGTTGGAAGATAGGTTTTCGTCAGGGCCAACGAGGAAAAAGGTACGTCCCACCTGATCCCAACGGGCCGTACGGCCGACACGATGGATCAGTGCCTCTTCGTTCTGAGGAAGATGGTAGTGGATGACATTGTCAAGATGGGGGATGTCAAGACCACGCGAAGCAAGATCGGTACTGACAAGAACCGTCGACGAGCCATTAGAGAACTTATAGAGCGCATCCTCGCGCTGACGTTGGTCGAGCCCTCCATGGAAAGCACTGGTAACGAATCCTTGCTGACGAAGATACCCATCGACACGCTCTACAGACTCACGATAGTTGAGGAAGACGACACTTTGGCTGTCACCAAGCTGGAATAGCAATTGACGAAGAGAATCGAGCTTATCCTTCTGTGGACAATCCACCCGATAGACCTCCACCCTATCAGACACAGGCTCTTCCGAATCGAGATAGTCGAGACGCGAAATGCGACCCAGTTCCACAAAATGCGGAATCTGCTCGGCATCGGTAGCTGAGAGGAGAATGCGACGTTGAAGGGCGGGCAACTTTTGCATGAGTCGTGACATTTCGTCATGAAAGCCCATCTCAAGACATTTGTCGAACTCGTCAATGACGAGATAGCGTATTTGGGCGGCATCAATATTACCCTTATCCAAATGATCGTTCAGACGGCCAGGAGTACCGAAAATCAGTTGGGGACGATTCTGACGCAACACGCGGTGTTCCTCCATCGCTGCACGCCCGCCATAGCAGCTCTGCGAACGCAAGCCGGACCCCATTGACTTCAACACGCGATCGGACTGTAAGGCAAGTTCACGCCCTGGCACAACAACGAGTGCCTGCACGGCATCATTAGAGCCATCGAGCAACAGTACCAATGGCAATAAAAAAGCCAGTGTCTTTCCCGACCCGGTAGGTGAAAGGATGAGCACATCATTGCGTGTACGGAGGATGGCTTCGAAAGCCTCCTGTTGCATATCGTTCAGCCCGGCAATGCCCAGCTTGTGAAGAATCTCTTCGTTTTTCATGATTTCACTTGGATTTTTTCGGGTCTTCACCCTTCTTGGGGAAAGCCGGCACATACTTCATCTCACGTTCGATGCGCGCTTTCCGTTTCAACATATAGCGACTAGGACGCAAAGAACTGAAAACTCGGGGATTGGGGAGTGTGGCGGCAATCAATGCACAATGACTTCGTGAAAGCTCTTTGGCCGAACAGCCAAAATGCTCATGAGCCACTGCATCTACACCATAGATGCCCTCCCCCATCTCAATGGAGTTGAGATAGACCTCCATGATGCGTTGCTTCGGCCAAAGCAGTTCAATGAGTACAGTGAAATAGGTTTCCAATCCCTTACGCACCCATGAGCGGCCTGGCCACAGGAAGACATTTTTGGCTGTCTGCTGGGAAATCGTCGATGCCCCTAATTTGTTTTTTTCAGGATGTTCCTTGTTGCGCTTGGCTGCCTTTTGGATGGCCTCGACATCGAAACCGTGATGACTGAGAAAATTGGCATCCTCACTGGCTATTACAGCCACCGGCATGGAGGGGGATATTTTCTCAAGCGGCACCCAATGATGGCTGAGCTTTACGTCCCTGCCCTCGTCGATCTGCTCCACCATCCGAATGAACATGAGGGGCGTAAAGAAGACAGGGATAAAGCGCAGAATGATAACAGAAAGAATCGTGGAGGCAAAGAATGCCACCACGATCCATTTCACAATTTTCTTAATAAAGCTGACAATCAGCATCTCTCGTAAAGATTACTGCAAATTACCAGCCTCAGCAGCCTGAATCATGGCCTGGCTGGCATACATGTAAACCTCTACACGGCGGTTCTGGGCCTTACCGGCAGCCGTAGAGTTATCAGCAACAGGGTTAGCCTCACCAAAACCAGTGGTGCTGCGAATCTGAGCAGCACTTACACCTACAGACTGCAGGTAAGTGGTAACGGCCTGGGCACGATCCTGAGAAAGCTGCTGGTTCTTGGCAGCACTCTGCTCGGCGGTGCTGTTCTTCCAACCGGCATTATCGGTGTAACCCTGAATGGCAACATCGCAATCAGTGTTCTGCTTCAGCACATTGGCAAAGTTTGACAGGGAATTCTTAGCGGTCTGGCTCAACGTAGCACTACCAGAGGTGAACAAGATACCAGAATCGAAGGTTACCTTCACAGCCTGCAAGCCGTTAGCATCGGTCACGCTCTCCACCTGTGCATTTTGCACAGCCTGTGCCTGAGCCTTCACCTTGTCCATGTGTCTTCCGATCAGTGCGCCAGTACCGGCACCTACAGCGGTACCAACGGCTGCACCAACGGCAGTATTACCTGCGATCTTACCTACAACTGCGCCAAGCACAGCACCACCGGCTGCACCAATAGCGGTACCCTTAGCCAGATTGTTACAACCTGCCATCACCATTCCTGCACAGAGTGTCAGAATAATTACCTTAAATTTTCTCATAATTACAATAAATGTGTATTTAAAATGTTAAACAATAAAATTCATGTTGCAAAGGTAATCTATTTCTTGTAATTAATGCCAGTTTTCAAACTTTTTTAGTATTTTTGCACCCAAAATTTGATATACATATAATAATCATGGCAATTGAACTGAAAGAATTAACAAAAAGAGCCGATAACTACAGTCAGTGGTACAACGATCTTGTAGTGAAGGCAGATCTCGCCGAACAGTCGGCAGTACGTGGATGTATGGTCATCAAACCCTACGGCTACGCTATTTGGGAAAAGATGCAACAGGAACTTGACAAAATGTTCAAGGAAACGGGGGCACAGAATGCCTATTTCCCCCTGCTCATCCCGAAATCGTTCCTCAGTCGCGAGGCTGAGCATGTGGAAGGCTTTGCAAAAGAGTGCGCCGTAGTGACCCACTACCGCCTGCGTGCCAAGGACGACAAGAGCGGCGTGGAGGTCGATCCGTCGGCCCGTCTGGAGGAAGAACTCATCGTGCGTCCTACGTCAGAGACCATCATCTGGAACACTTACAAAAATTGGATCCACTCATGGCGCGACCTTCCCTTGATGTGCAACCAGTGGTGTAACGTGATGCGCTGGGAAATGCGTACACGCCCCTTCCTCCGCACATCCGAGTTCCTTTGGCAAGAAGGACACACCGCCCATGCCACGAAGGAAGAGGCTGAAGAGGAAGCCAAGAAAATGCTCCACGTCTATGCAAAATTTGCCGAGGAATGGATGGCCGTTCCTGTATTGCAAGGTGTAAAGAGCGAGACAGAGCGCTTCGCAGGTGCATTGGACACCTACACTATTGAGGCGATGATGCAGGATGGAAAAGCCCTGCAAAGCGGTACTTCGCACTTCCTTGGACAGAACTTTGCCAAGGCTTTCGACGTAACCTATCTTAATAAGGAGAACAAGCCTGAATATGTATGGGCCACATCATGGGGTGTCTCGACCCGACTGATTGGTGCGCTGATCATGACTCACAGCGACGACAACGGTTTGGTGCTGCCTCCTCGTTTGGCTCCCATCCAGGTGGTCATCATCCCCATTGCCAACAAACCCGCCCAGGTGGAACTGGTCAACAAGGAGGTTGAACCCATCATAGAGCAGTTGCGCCAGAAGGGTATCACCGTGAAGTTTGACAACTCAGACAACAAACGTCCAGGCTTCAAGTTTGCCGACTATGAGCTGAAGGGTGTACCTGTGCGTCTTGTTTTAGGAGCACGCGATCTGGAGAACGGCACCATCGAAGTGATGCGCCGTGACACACTGGAGAAAGAGACACGTTCGATAGAGGGAATAGCCGACTACGTAGAACAGTTGCTGGAAGACATCCAGAAGAACATTTTTGAAAAGGCCCGCAAATATCGTGATGAACGCATCTACGAATGCGACAACTATGAAGAGTTCAAGGAGCGTGTGAAAGATGGTGGATTCTTCCTTTGCCACTGGGATGGTACAGCCGAGACCGAGGCAAAAATCAAGGAGGATACACAGGCAACCATTCGTTGCGTGCCTTTCGCTTTTGAACAAACACCCGGCATCGATATGGTGAGCGGCAAACCGTCGAAGGCCCGCGTCATCATTGCGCGAAGCTACTAAACGAAGTTTGACAACTATAGAAAGAGGTATGGTCAGACGTGCATACGGTCTGAGTCATACCTCTTTTATTATGTTAGATTAACTCATAGATTCCTGTAGGAACGGTGCGCTTCAACACTTCGAGTTCAAAGTCCTTCCCTGCGATAATTCCGTATGAACGAAGTACAGACTCCACCGTTTTACGAGCCAATTCGGGATGGTTGTTTTCCTCTGAGAGATGACATAGCCACACATGACGCAATGACTCACTCATGTTCTGGACAATCGCCTCTCCGCAATTAGTGTTGCTCAGATGCCCCGTGCCACTGAGGATGCGTTTCTTCAAATGTTGTGGATAAGACCCCTGCTCCAGCATCTCAACATCATGATTTGCCTCGATGACCAGATAGTGGGCACGATTGATATACCCCGCCATTTCGCTTGTCACCATACCTGCATCGGTGATGATGCAGAAAGTGGTATTCCCTGCTTCAAGGAAATAGCCCACATTATCACTGCTGTCGTGTGGAACAGTAAAAGGTGTCACAAGGAAATCGCCCAATTGAACTGTTTTACCAGACTCCACAAGATGACGGTCGGCAGGGTCCACCTTACGTGTCACACAATAATTTCTGTCTATGCCGCTATGAACGACAGCCGTAGCATAGACAGGCAAATGTAAATCATGACTGATGCTGCCCACCGATTTGATATGGTCGGCATGATCGTGAGTGACAAGCACACGGCGTATCTGAGTCAGCGAAAGGCCATATTCCCTAAAGTGCTTCTTCAGTGTCCGTATGCCTACCCCCACATCAATGAGCAGACCATCGTTTTCGGTATAGAGGAAGTAGCAATTTCCACTGCTACCGCTGCCAAAAGATATGAATTTCAGCATCTGTCTTGTAGAATTTATGTGCAAAGATACAAAAGAGTTAGGAGTTCTTTGCATGAGTTGCATAAAAATTTAACCTTTTTTCGGTGCATTAACAGCCCTTTAGAAAGGCAATCCCACAGCAAAGTGGAAAGCGAAGTCGCGGCTCAGTTGAGGATGCAGCACAGGATAGTGCTCGTCTCCGTCGCTCGCATAGACGGGATTGACAGCTTTCATGCCAAGGTCGAAACGAAGTACAAAATAGTCGAAATTGAAACGGAATCCCAAGCCATAACTGACAGCCAACTGCGAAAGGAACTCATCGAAACGGAATTGTCCGCCAGGCTGGTCCTCATACTCGCGCAATGTCCAGATATTACCGGCATCGACAAATAGTGCTCCACCAAGTTTCCAAAAAAGATGGGTACGGTATTCGGCGTTCAGGTCGAGCTTCATGTCACCCGTCTGGTTGATGAAGTTGATACGCCCATCGTGTTCCTTGAACTTGCCTGGCCCCAACGATCGCACACTCCATCCACGCACACTATTGGCACCACCCGAAAAATAGCGTTTTTCAAAGGGCAAGACAGTACTATTACCGTATGGATAGGCAATACCCACACCAAGATGGAACACCAACTGGTTATGACGATCCAAGAGTACGGAGCGGGTCAAATCAAAGTCACCCTTCACATACTGGGCAAAAGCAATGTTGAAGAGACTATACTGACCGCGGCTGTTTTTCTGATTGCCCAACAGGAACGAACAGAGCGAAAGCACATTGCCAGAAGTTTCGATATTCGTCTTCAAGGCAATGTTATTGTGGTTATACGAATAGCCAAAACCAATTTTTGTAATAAACAGGTCTTCGTAGTTGTAACGGAGGATAGCATTGCGCGAATTTTCACTTTCCAGATACTCACGACGGAAAGTGTCCGAAATCCACGGCATGAACACGTAGTTCAAATCGAGCAAATCGAATTGGTATCGGTCGTGCCGATGGGCGAAACTCCACTTGTAACGCCAAACGGTAGAGAGCACACGACGATGGAATTCCGGTCGGTCCTGCATGTCGTAAAGAACAGACAACTCGCTGGTGGTCATGGCATTATGGCGGGTTGTGTGATAGACCCACGGCATCAGATAGCGTGGGAAAGCCAGACGTGCCTCTACGGAATATTCGGTGAAGTTCTGATTGGTGTAGCCCTCCAGTCCCTTAATGGCTTCGTAGGAACCACGAAACTCCAGACTGAGCACCTCACTCCCGTGGAAAAGGTTACGATTCTGATAGGTGAGTGAGACCGCTGCTCCCAAATCGCCTGCCGTATTGGTGCCTTCCGGTTGGAAGCTGATGGTAGAGGGTTTATTGGTCTGTAATGTGATATTACAATCAAGCAAAGTGGTATCGGTATGCTGGACAAGAGAGATGTTGGTGTACTTCACCGCCTGAAGACGCCCGAAGTGATTGTAAGTCTGCTGAAGTTTCGTACCCGAATAGGAATCGCCCTCTTCCAGATGGGTACACTCCTCCATCACATGACGACGCAGATGCAACCGGCTGTCATTAAGGTCACCACTCACATAGTTAATCTTGTCGATCACATAACGGGAATGGAGGGTATCCGGGTAATCGCTCCGCTTGTAGAGTCCTAAGTTGAGCGTGATATCTATCATTTGCGAGCCTTCAAGCGTATCAGCCTCGTATGTAATAAACTCTTTATGGAAACGATAGTAACCATGGTCGTTCATCAAATTCGTAAGGCGTTTTCGCTCAGCGTCCAGATTGGCCACATCGAATTTCATGCCCACAGACAGAATACGGTGTATGCTGTCAGCAGTAAGGGCCATCAGAGAGGCCAAGTTGGGATCTTCCACACGATAGCGGAGCGTATGAATAAAATAAGGTAAGCCGGGCTTCAGATGATAGCTCACGTGGACTTTCTTTCCATGCCGCCTCACATCGTGTGTCACATCCGCCTTCAGGTAGCCTTCATTGCGCAATTCCTGACAAAGGTCTTCACAGGTGCGGACAGCCGACACACTGTCGAAAAGCACAGGAGGCTCACCCATCGAACGCAACATGCGATTCATCCACTGGGTACTGTCAGGTCCTGACAACGAATAGGTGGCAAGGGGCATCTTGAAAAGCGAAAACAGACGGGCATTAGGATTCTGGCGAACAAGTCCTCGCAGTTGACTGGTATTGACATTGACCCCTTCACCGTCTTCGACATCAAGTTTAACACTACTCAACAAATATCGGCCTTCGGGAACGTAGCGAGTGACTGAGCACGCCGACAGCAACAACGTCATGCCCACAAGAAAGGCCCATCCACTCAATACTTTTCGCATAATTTACTGCAAAGGTATGAATAATTCATAATTCGCTATTCATAATTCCTAATATTTTTCGTAACTTTGCGGCAAAATTAATGTCTTTTTAGAAATCATTATGGTTAGCAAGAACGATGTGAAACGCATCAAACAACTGGAGTACAAAAAATATCGCCAACGCGAAGGGCTTTTCGTGGCTGAAGGGCCAAAAGTGGTTGGCGATCTGTTGCGATGCGGTTTTCGTCCAAAAATGCTCTTTGCTACCGACGAATGGCAAGAAGGGACAGGCACAAACTTCGTTGTAGAGCGTGTCAGCAATGATGAACTTCGCAAAATCAGTTTTTTGCAACATCCTCAGCAAGTACTTGCCCTGATGCCCATTCCCCAACACCAACAGAACCCCACTCCCGAAGGCCTTTGCTTGGCTCTCGACGGCATCCAAGATCCCGGCAATCTGGGAACCATCATTCGCATAGCCGACTGGTTTGGCATCAAAGACATTTTCTGTTCCATGGACACTGCCGATGCATGGAGCCCCAAAGTAGTGCAAGCTACCATGGGAAGCATCGCACGGGTCAACATCTTTTATGTTGATTTAGGCCAGACACTTCGGGACACCGCACTCCCCATCTATGGAACCCTTCTCGACGGTGAGAACATCTACAGTCAAGAGCTCTCGGAGGTCGGCATCATCGTCATGGGAAACGAAGGCAACGGCATCTCATTCCCTATCCGCCAGCTCATCAGCCAAAAACTCTTCATTCCCTGCTACCATGATGGCGATACGGCTGAAAGTCTCAACGTGGCGATTGCCACTGCCATCACTTGTGCAGAATTTAGGAGAAGGAGCGGAAAGTAACGAATACGGGTGAAAAATCAGAGATGGTATTTGCTTCTATGGCGTTCGTTGCGTGATTTCTGAGGATTGGAACTTCCCTGACCGACAGCGGCTTTCACTCTGCGATATTGCTGGTAACGCAGGCGGATGCTACGCACATAATCAACCGTCTCGCTTCCTCGCATATAACCATATTTCACCACAGGATTCTGATAACATTCAGGATCGCCCAACTTCAAAACATATTCTGACACATCGCTCCACCGATGGGGATTATGCCCATTTTCGCGTGCCAGTGCCATGGCATCGCGGATGTGGTGTGTACCTCCATTGTAGGCAGCTAACACAAAATCTTGTCGTTCACGACGGTTGGCTATGTCGGCGAACGACTCTTCAAGCTCTTTCAGATAACGGGCGGCAGCAGCAATGTTGGGTTCGGGTTGATACATCTGTGAACGCGGTAAACCTAAATGGTCGGCAGTGGCTGGCATGATCTGCATGAGCCCTTTAGCACCTGCCCACGAAAGAGCATTGGGATCGAAGGTCGACTCCTGATAACATTGGGCTGCCATCAGCCGCCAATCCCAATGAATCGGCTGACAATGATGCTGGAACAAGGCATCATAGCTTGAAATGACACCACCCTTGCCATTAAGCATGGGGGCAAAGACTTTACGTTTTACCCTCCCACCCGACTTGAGCAATTGTTGCTCTTCTTGTCTTACTTTTGCTATTCGCTCTTCACTGTACCACTTCTCAATGGTTTCCGCCAACTGGTCCTTCCCCTCTGCCACCTTCCACCCTAACGGCAACTTAGAAGCGTAGAAAGGATAGGTGATAAGGTCGGCTTCACCGGCATCCAATTTTGCCAGCATTTCAGCAGTGTCACGACACAGTTCGATACGAAGACGCACCCCTAACGAGTCAGCCAGTTGCTGACAGAGCATCGTGTGAAGCCCCAAATGAGTACCGTGGTAATCATAATAAGTATCAGGGCCAGAAATAGTTATCGCAATGAGTTCACCCACATATTCAATATCATCAAGGTCAAAATCGTCGTCAATGGCCTCTTCACCCCATGGACTGACAAAAGGTTCCTGTCGTCGCTGATGGCAGGACACCAGCAACAACAAAAAGAGTATAAATATTCCTATACGTTTCAATTCACACGATTTTTGGTTGCAAAAGTACACATTTTATTGCACAATCAAGAATTTTTATTTACTTTTGCAGGGCAAACCAATACAAACAGGATTTCAATATTTGTAAAGTTAATAATTATTTAGGAAATAACATGTTAAGAATTGCCGTACAATCGAAAGGCCGCCTCTTCGACGACACGATGAACTTGCTGAGTGAAGCCGATATCAAGGTAGGAGCCTCTAAACGCACGTTGCTGGTCAGTGCCCAGAATTTTCCCTTGGAAGTACTCTATCTTCGTGATGACGACATTCCACAAAGTGTGGCTTCGGGAGTTGCCGACTTAGGTGTTGTCGGCGAGAACGAATATTTCGAGCGCGGAGCCGAGGCCGAGATCATCAAACGGCTGGGATTCTCGAAATGCCGCCTGTCGCTGGCCATTCCCAAAGAGACTAACTATCAGGGGCTGGAGTGGTTCAACGGCAAGACGATTGCGACAAGCTATCCAATCATTCTGCGTAAGTTCCTGAATGAGAAAGGCATCAATGCCGAGATTCATGTCATCACAGGTTCCGTGGAGATCAGCCCAGGCATCGGACTGGCCGATGCTATTTTCGACATTGTCAGCTCTGGCTCTACGCTCGTGAGCAACAACCTGCGCGAAGTAGAAGTGGTGATGCAGAGCGAAGCCCTTCTTATCGGCCATCCCGGCATGTCACAGGACAAGCGTGAGATTCTTTCACAGATGTTGTTCCGCTTCGAGGCTGTCCGTCAGGCTGAAGACAAGAAATATGTCCGTATGAACGCCCCGAAAGCCCGTTTGCAGGAGATTATCGACGTACTGCCTGGCTTGAAGAGCCCCACGGTGATTCCTTTGGCCGACGACGAATGGTGCTCGGTACACACCGTCCTCGACGAGAAGCGTTTTTGGGAAATCATCGGCAAACTGAAAGAACTAGGCGCACAAGGCATCCTTGTCACGCCAATCGAAAAAATGATACTCTAATGAACATCATCAAATATCCACCAAGAAGTGAGTGGGCGCAGATTACGGAACGTCCCCGTCTCGACGTCTCACAGTTGAATGCCATGGTGGCTTCTGTTCTGGCCGACGTAAAGGAACGCGGCGATGAAGCCGTCAAAATGTACGAAGAGAAATTCGACCATGCCAGTCTCGACACGCTGGCAGTAAGTGAGGCGGAAATGACGGAGGCCGAAGGACTGGTGAGTGAAGAGCTGACTCAGGCCATCCGACTGGCTCACTACAACATCCGTAAGTTCCACGAATCGCAATGCTTCCATGGTGAAAAAGTGGAGACGGGTCCCGGCATTACCTGTTGGCAGAAGAGTGTGGCCATCGAGCGTGTAGGACTTTACATCCCCGGAGGCACTGCCCCACTCTTTTCCACAGTGCTCATGCTGGCCACCCCGGCCAAGATTGCCGGCTGCAAGGAGATTGTGCTCTGCACACCACCGAACCGCGAGGGTAAGGTGAACCCTGCCATCCTCGTAGCTGCCCGTACGGCTGGAGTCAGCAAGATATTCAAGGCCGGCGGCGTGCAGGCCATCGGTGCCATGGCCTATGGTACTGAGTCGGTACCCAAAGTCTTCAAGATTTTCGGCCCCGGCAATCAGTATGTCATGGCAGCCAAACAACAAGTGAGCCTGCACGACGTGGCCATCGACATGCCAGCCGGACCGAGCGAAGTGTGCGTCATTGCCGACGAGACGGCAAATGCAGAGTTTGTGGCTGCCGATCTGCTGTCACAGGCTGAACACGGCATCGACTCGCAGGTGCTGCTCATCACCACATCGGACGACATGCTCTCAAAGGTGAAAAACGAGGTTGAACGACAACTTGAACTATTGCCCCGCAAAGAGATTGCTGCCAAGACTTTAGAGAACAGCCGCCTTGTGCTTGTCAGTTCTGCCGACGAGGCCATTGAGCTTTCCAATTGCTACGCTCCCGAACATTTGATTATCCAGACCAACGACTACGACACACTCGCCGAGAAGGTGGTCAATGCAGGTAGTGTGTTCCTCGGCAAATATGCCTGTGAGAGTGCCGGTGATTACGCCAGCGGCACCAACCATACGCTACCTACTCACGGCTATGCCACAGCCTACAGCGGTGTCAACCTTGACAGCTACTGCCGTAAGATAACTTTCCAGCACCTCACTGAGCAGGGTGTCCGCCATATCGGTCACGCTGTTGAACTCATGGCTGAGGCTGAACAACTCGATGCCCACAAGCAGGCCATGACGGTAAGACTGAATTCGCTCTGAAAAAACGAATACTTTTTTGGCAAGAATAAAACAAATAATCTGTCTATTTATGTCGTTTTTTGCGGAAATAAACGTAAATTTGCAGTCGAAACAGTATTAATGAGCATAAATGAAACCACTTCAAGAACTGACACGTCCCAATATCTGGACACTGGCTCCTTACAGTAGTGCGCGTAATGAATATGCCGGCAAAGCGGCACATGTGTTCCTCGATGCCAACGAGAACCCTTATAACACTCCACTGAACCGATACCCTGACCCTCTTCAGGAAGAGCTGAAAAAAGAGCTGTCCCAACTGAAGGGTGTGCCTGCGGAATGCATTTTCCTTGGCAACGGCAGCGACGAAGCCATCGACCTACCCTATCGCTGCTTCTGCCGTCCGGGCAAGGACAACGTAGTGGCCATCGAACCCACCTACGGCATGTATCGTGTGTGTGCTGACATCAACGATATCGAGTATCGTCCAGTGTTATTGGATGAAAATTTCCAAATGAATGCGGAAAAGCTGTTGAACGCCTGCAACACACATACGAAGATCATCTGGCTCTGCTCACCCAACAACCCCACGGGCAATAACCTTGACCGCAACGAGATGCTGAAGGTCATCAATCAGTTCCAAGGCATCGTCGTCGTCGACGAAGCCTATTGCGACTTCTCCCGTCAGAAACCCATACGCCTTGAACTGGAAAAACATCCTAATGTCATTATATTGAACACGATGAGCAAGGCATGGGGCTGCGCTGCCATCCGCTTGGGCATGGCCTTTGCCTCAAAGGAGATTATCGCCCTGTTCAATAAGGTGAAATACCCCTACAACGTGAACCTGTTGACTCAACAGAAAGCACTGGAAATGCTCAAAGACAGGTATGACATAGAGAAATGGGTGAACATTCTGTTGCTTGAACGTACAAGACTTATGGAGGCCTTCCGGCTACTCCCCATCTGCAAAGAAGTCTTTCCCAGCGATGCCAACTTTTTCCTGGCCCGCATGACGGATGCACAAGCCATCTATGAATATCTGGTAGACAAAGGCATCATCATACGCAACCGCACCCACATACAGCTCTGCAAGGATTGTCTTCGCATCACAATCGGCACACGAGGCGAGAACAGCGAACTGATGGCCGCACTGCGCCAATATAATTAATCATTGGTTGAAAAAGAAAGACTATTCATTGAAATAATTTGCGGATGTCTTTCTTTTTCCATACCTTTGCCTAAAACTAATTTACTACACTACATGCCTTTAGAAGAAATCATACAGTCGTTCGACCCCATCACGCTTGCCGAAATGAAAAGCGTGAAACTGATGAACCGTACTGACACAAAGTTTGTCACCACAAGACCCATGTTGGAGAAACTATTGATGATGGCACAGGGTGACTACTATGCGCAGGAGATTGGCGGCGAGCGCAACATGCTCTACGACACCACCTATTTCGACACGCGCTCCTACGGTATGTACTACGAACATCAGGCCGGGCACACCAATCGCCAGAAAATCCGGTTCCGCACCTACGTCAGTTCGAACCTCCAGTTCATGGAAATCAAGACGAAGAACAACCACGGACGCACGAAGAAGAAGCGCATAGAGGTGAACGACATGAACCTTCACGACGAAGCCAAACGACTGTTCATCGACCAGCACCTGCACTTCGGAGTGGACGACCTGATTCCCCACATGCACAACTACTTTCACCGCATCACCTTAGTAAACCGCGCAAAGACCGAACGGCTGACTATCGACACGGCACTGGAATTCAACAACATGGTGACTGACACCCACCGTGAGATGGACCATCTGGTCATCATCGAACTGAAGCGCGACGGACTGGTCTATTCGCCTGTGCTCGAAATGCTGCGAAAGTTGCGCATACATCCCCACGGCTTTAGCAAATACTGCATGGGAGCAGCCATGACCAACAACAACTTGCTGGTGAACCGTTTCAAACCGAAGCTTCGTGATGTGGAGAAAATATTGAAAAATGACAATTAAAAATTTAAATTATAATAATCATGGATTTAACGAATCTGTTTTCAGCTGAGTTTAGCGCTACGCTACTGAGATTCCTCACCTGTATCATCGTGAACTGGGGAATCATCCACTTCCTCTACTATCGCAAGAGTCACCGCAACGACTTCTACTTCACCTTCATGCTGATGACTGTAGCCATCTTCTTCCTCGTCTATTTCATGATGGGCATGGAGCGAGGCAAAGCCACCATGGGCGTGGGTTTAGGTCTGTTCGGCATTTTCAGCATCATGCGCTACCGCACCGATGCCATGCCTGTACGCGAGATGACTTATCTGTTCCTCATCGTCTGCCTGTCGGTGGTTCACGCCATGGCCGAAGACTTCGGCGAACTGGCTGTGGTCGACGTTCTCACCGTGGGATCCATCATCCTGTGCGAGATACGTTCCAAGGCACATGCCACCAAGCTCATACAGTATGACCGCGTGGAGCTAATCAAGCCCGAAAAGCGCGAGGAGCTGATTGCCGACTTGGAAGCACGAACTGGCCTGAAGATTATCAAAATCGATGTGGGCGGCATTGACTTCCTGAAAGACTCTGTTGTGCTGCGTGTCACATACGATGCAGAAGCCGGCAACGATGTAAACAACGTCTTCACCGTAAGAAAATCACAATGGAGAGAGGTATGAAAAAGATTCTTGCTTTTTTCTGCTTTACCCTTCTACCTTTGGCACTATCTGCCCAAAAGGACGACTTCGGCCTATGGTATGAGTTGGGAGCAGAGAAAAAACTATCACAGAAATGGAATGTGGGTGCAGAGCTTGAATTCCGCACCCGCAACAACAGCCGCACAGCCGACCGATTGAGTGCCGGTGTGAATGCAGAGTATAAGATCATAAAAGGTCTGAAACTCTCTGCCGGATACAACCTGCTTTACGACAACAATCCTGAAGAGCTGACCTTCAACAGTAGTGGGGATCCGAAGAAATGGACACCAAGCTATTGGGGCATACGCCATCGCCTGAACCTGAGTCTGTCGGGCAGTATCGCATGGAACCGCTTCACTTTCTCGCTCCGTGAACGCTGGCAGTACACCTATCGTCCGTCGGTGGCCGACAAGAAATATAAGTTTACCTACGATGAAGAAGATTGCCTTTCGGGTTACGCCCTACAGTCGGTTTCGTCCAAGGGCAAGCACGTGTGGCGCAACCGTCTGGGCATCGACTATGACATACCACATTGTAAATTCGATCCCTTTGCCAACGTCGAGATGTTTGTCGACAAGACGGGAATCCAGAAGATGCGTTACCAAGTCGGCCTTGACTACAAGCTGATGAAGAAACATACCTTCTCATTGACCTATCGTTTTCAGAACGTGAACAACGATGATGACGACAACGAAGTGAATAGTCATCTGCTGGGACTCAGTTACAAATATAAATTCTAAACATCCATGAAAAAGTATCTTTTCCTACTCTTCACGGCACTGGTTGTTGCATCGTGCTCGAAGGATGACAAATATTCGTTAGACTTTTTTACCGACACGTATGGCCCGTCATCTTCCAAATCGTCTGCCGGTTCGTCTGACACATTGCTGCTGAACATCACCTACAACGAAACTTCAGCCACATTATCGGGCAACGTCGACGGAGTGACCGTTTCTGTCAATGGCGCGGATGTGGTGGTCAATTCCCAAACAGACAAGTATCTGCTGCTCACGCTGAGCGGCACTGCCACCGATGGCTCGTTGCTTGTCTATAGCCAGAAGAAATACGGCATTGTGCTCAACGGCGTGAACCTGACCAATGCCGACGGACCTGCCATCAACAACCAGTGTGGCAAGGCGCTCAATGTGACCTGTGCGGCCAATACCACCAACACACTCACGGATGGCGAAGCCTACGGTGAAGCTCCAGTGGATGCCAACGGTGCAAGCATCGACCAGAAAGGCGTGCTGTTCAGTGAAGGCCAAATCTATTTCGATGGCATGGGTACGCTCACACTGAACGGCAATGCCAAGAACGGTATTGCCAGCGACGACTATATTACCATCGAAGAGGGTGTCATCAACGTGAATGTTGCAAAAACTGGTTCGAACGGAATCAAGGTGAACGACGGGTTCATCATCAACAACGGCACACTGACCATCAATGTGGAAGCTAACGGTGCCCGTGGCATCAAGAACGATTCCTATACCACCATCAACGGCGGAACCATCACCATTACCACCTCAGGCGATTGCAAATCCGAGATCGTTGACGACGTGGAAGACATCACCTCGTGTGCAGGCATCAAATGCGACAGCCTGTTCACCATGACTGACGGCACACTCACCATTACCAGCACTGGCGACGGCGGCAAAGGCATCAACTGTTCGCAAAACATCGAAATGAGCGGCGGAACACTGACAGTCAAGACAACCGGCACCAATTTATATGCCAAGCCCAAAGGCGTGAAAAGCGACACCGAGGTTATTCTGAGCGGAGGACGATTCGAGTCAACCGTATTGAAAAGCAAAGCCTGCGAAAGCGGTGACAGAAACTGGCCAACCATTAAAGGTACGCCAAGCTATACAAACGAAGGAGAATTGGACGATGAAGAAGAAGACGCTACGAAAAAGCACGTCTTGGTGATTTTCTAATCTTCATCCCTATACGCCTCTACACCAATGGTCTCCTGACTACCTATTGTCAATTGACGAAGGTCATAGTAAGAGCCATTGTAAATATTGAAATCCACAAACCCCTTGATTCCTGGCAGCCTGCCCACATCGGTATGCTGCCAGAATTTCCATGCGCCCTTATACTCTACGCGATCCACATAGTAATGCGCAATCCAATACGGGTACTCATCGAACACCGCATCTGAGAGGTATTTCATCTTAAATTTATAATAGGTGTAGATGATGGGCTTCACGCCATAGTGCTGCTCGACAATGTTGAGCCACTCTAAGACACTCTTCTTGAAGTCCTCTTCGCTCTGTGACTGGGGCTTGCCTTCCACATCGAGGACAGGAGGCAGGTCACCTTTCTGCAAATCGACATTCTCAATGAAAAAGCGTGCCTGACGGTCGGCTGGCGAATGAATGCTATAGAAATGGTAGGCGCCACGGGTGAAACCATACTCCAGCGCTTGGGTGAAATTATCCTCAAAGTTCGGGTCAATACGGTCTGTCCCTTCTGTGGCCTTAATCATCACGAAGCGGATGGGACAACGGTCGATCATGCCCTGATTGCGCAACACCTCCCAATCGATTTTCCCCTGATAGTGGGAGATGTCTATGCCATGAATATCATAGCCCTGTGGTGTGACAGGATCGCCAAAGAGGGCACGCCATCGAAACCCAAAAGGAGAAACGAAGAAATAATAGAACATCCATACATAGACAACAACGACGGCAGCACCACCGAACCAAAATATCCAGCGAGGCCATTTAGGAAACATATAAGTCCTACTGCCTGATGGCTTTTTGCGCACAGGTCGTTTATGCTTTTTCTTGCCTTCTGTATGAAGTTGCATTGAGGGTAAAATAGAACCATCTTACAAAGTCGTCGACTTTGTGCTACAAACTCGTCGACTTTGTGTCACAAACTCGACGACTTTGTAAGATGATTTGAAATAAAGAAGAATAAAGGCGTTTATGCCTTCTGCTCTAATGCCAAAGTTTTAGTAGGCTGGTCGCACACTTCCGACGGTCCCCAATACTGGATAGGACCGGGATAGACGTAAGCCGTCTGGCGAGCCCACTCGTCACGATGAGCAACGAACTCCTTGAAGGGAGCACCGTCAAGCTCAACGAGTGCCTTGCGTATAACGGGCTTCATCTGGCCGGCACGCTTCTCCATGTTCATCATCATCGTAATGGGTACACCACCTGCCTTCCACTCGTCGGCAGGAGCTGTGGTGTTCTTCACGATGGCCATGTAGCCAGTCTTACCGTTGGCAATCAACTGGGCAGCTGAAGTACCAAGAGCATAGCAGTAGTCAGCATCGAAATTAGAAGGAGCTGCACAGCGTCCCTCGTAACCAAAGAAGTGGTGCTGGGTAGCGAACTTACCCTTGAAGGTACCGGCCTTCTTCATCTTCTCCAACTTCTGGGCCACCATCGTAGAGAGCAGTTTCTCGGTCTCGATGAGCGACACCTGTACGTTTCCGTGAGGATCACGGTCGAGGGCAAGCTGACGGGCTACGCCAGTGGGCAGAGAGTTAAACACGGCGAGGTTCTCGTCGCTCAGGTGAGCCTTGGCGAAGTCAATCTGCTCCGTGCGGCCCATATCCTTTACTTCGGGACGTGCCAGCACGTCGTTGAGCTGAGCGATAAGCTTCTTGATAGCAGGAATAAACTCGATGACGCCTTCGGGAATGATGACAGTACCAAAGTTATTGCCATCGGCAGCACGTACGGCTACGGCATTGGCGATATACTCAACAATATCGTCGAGGCTCATGGCCTTGGCTTCAATCTCCTCAGAGATCAGGCAAATGTTAGGCTGCGTCTGCAGAGCGCACTCCAGGGCGATATGAGAAGCCGAACGGCCCATCACCTTGATGAAGTGCCAGTATTTGCGGGCTGAATTACAGTCGCGCTCAATATTACCGATAAGCTCCGAGTAGGTCTTACATGCGGTATCGAAACCAAATGAGGTCTCAATCTGAGAGTTCTTCAGGTCGCCGTCAATGGTCTTAGGACAGCCGATGACCTGCACGCCGTAGTTCTTGGCAGCATAATATTCAGCCAAGACACAAGCGTTGGTGTTAGAGTCATCGCCACCGATGATGACGATGGCCTTGATACCCAGTTCGCGGATAATCTCAAGACCCTTCTCAAACTGCTCCACCTTCTCCAGCTTGGTACGGCCAGAGCCAATCATGTCGAAGCCACCGGTGTTGCGATACTCGTCGACAATCTCCTTGGTAAGCTCCATATAGTTATGGTCTACCAGACCGCCAGGGCCCAGAATGAAGCCATAGAGGCGGTTTGCGGGGTTCAGACGCTTGACGGCATCAAACAGGCCAGTAATAACGTTATGACCGCCAGGAGCCTGACCACCCGACAAAATAATACCGACGTTCATTGGCTCATGCTTGACCTCATCGCCAGGGACGAACTCTACGAGCGGCATGCCGTAGGTATTGGGGAAGAGTGCCTTGATCTCCTCCTGATTGTCAACACTCTGTGTAGGAGCACCCTCCTGCACCTTCACTGCGCCCTGCAAGCCGCGTGGCAATTTGGGCTGATAGGCGGCTCTGGCCACCTGTAATGCACTTTTCAGCATACTTTGGATTAGATTTATAATAAATGGATTAAATAATTCGCGTCGCAAAGTTACTCATTAATATTGAAAAAAGAATATAATTAAGTTTTTTTTTGAATATTGCGCTTGTCATCTCAGATATTTTGCTTAACTTTGGCAGGCAAACAATTATAATATCAAGAATCATTATGGCTAACAAGAAATCACTTAAACGCGGCATCAATCTCATTTGCGAGGAGCTGTTTACCGAATGCGTTGCCGCATCGTTGTATGGTGCCGAGAGGCATAAGGATAACGCTGAGGCATTACTGTCTTCTATCATCCGCCTACAGTCTGACTTCATCTGCCGTGTGTCGCATCCCGAACCAGGCATGCCCCCCAAGCTGTTCTACAAAACCCTGCGCCAACAATTCAGCGCACAAGTGGGCGAAATCGTAGACCATATCAACACCCTTTAATTCACTTCCCTATCCGATTCCCTAACCAATCATATCATGTGGAAGAAATTTTGTAATTGGCTCTTGTGCAAACAAATGGGGTGGAAAGTTAAAGTAACGGAAGACCACCCCGACAAATATATCATCTGTCTGGCCCCCCATACCAGCAACTGGGATTTCCTGATTGGGCAGCTATACAATCAGGCATTCGGTCTGGAATCAAACTTTCTCATGAAGAAGGAATGGTTCTTCTGGCCATTAGGCCCCATCTTCCGCAAAATGGGGGGGATTCCCGTGTATCGTCAGAAACGCACACGAATGACCGATGCTATGGCAGAAACGGCGCGAAAAGCAGAAAAGTTCCACGTATGTATAACGCCCGAGGGAACGCGCTCGCGTGTTGAGGAATGGAAAAAAGGTTTCTACTTCATTGCACAAGGAGCCGGCATTCCCATTCTTCTCTATGGACTTGACTACGAGCGAAAGCTCATACAATGTACCAAGACCATCATAGCAACGGGAGACATTGAGCACGACATGCGTGAAATCAAACTCTATTTCAAGGATTTTAAAGGAAAGAATCCCGAAAACTTCACTATCGGGAAAATATAGACCAATGAAAGTTATCCTTACGAGAATTGTCACATTGGCAGGGATTCTGTTCATGCCTTTCCTTTTGGTTACGCTTCCAGCCCAACCAACCGACTGGAAAGGCATTGAGCACAAAGGGGAGCCTTGGGTAAAAAACGTATCGCGCCCCTACTCCATCACCAAAGGACTCGAAGGCCGCCATCTGGCACTCTGGGCCTCTCATGGCAGATTCTACGACATTGAAAAAGGCAGATGGCGATGGCAGCGGCCTCCACTCTACACCACATGCGAAGACCTGTTCACACAGACTATCGTGGTGCCCTATCTGATGCCCATGCTCGAAAACGCAGGGGCAATTGTTTTTTCTCCACGCGAACGGGACTGGCAGCGCAATGAGGTCATCGTGGACAACGACCACACAGCCCCCTACTATTACGAAGACAACATCCAGAAAGAATGGATGCAGGCACCGGCTCCAGGATTCGCCATGCACGAGGGCTTTTATCATGACGGTGAAAACCCATTTTTGGCTGGCACCGCACGCATGGTCGAGACGACAAGCAACAAGAACAGATTCTGCATGGCGACCTATCAGCCGAACATACCTGAGGCTGGCAGCTATGCCGTCTACGTCAGCTATCAGACAGTGGAAGGCAGTGTCGACGATGCCCACTATACCGTCTGGCATCAGGGACAGAAGACAGAATTCAGGGTCAACCAACGCATGGGCGGCTCGACATGGGTCTATTTGGGAACGTTCCAATTCGATGCCGGCTGCAACGATGAGAACTGCGTGACACTGACCAACCATAGCCAGCACACAGGCATAGTGACCACCGATGCCGTGCGCTTCGGTGGCGGCATGGGCAACATTGAGCGTGGAGGCGACGTGAGCCACATGCCCCGCTGTTTAGAGGGGGCACGCTATTATGCACAATGGGCAGGCATGCCTTACAGTATCTATTCGTCGAAAAACGGCGAGAACGACTATGGCGACGACATCAACGCCCGTTCACTAATGCTCAACGAACTGTGTGGCGGTTCTGTCTATGCGCCCGACTCTGCGGGGCGCAATGTCCCGTTGGAACTGTCATTGGCCATTCACAGCGATGCCGGCTACAACAAGCCCGACGGCGATGGTGTCTATGGTTCGTTGGCCATCTGCACCACGGGCTACGGCAACCCCTTATTGGCTTCGGGACACTCACGCGAGATGTCGCGTGAGCTGGCCTCAGACCTGCTCGACAACACTACGACAGACCTGAGGTTCAATTTTCGCTCTTGGATGCCCCGCGAACTCTATGACCGCAACTATTCTGAGACTCGCATGCCCTTTGTCCCGTCGGCTATTCTGGAGACACTCTCACACCAGAATTTCACAGACATGCGCTACGGTCTCGATCCAAACTTCCGCTTCACACTGGCGCGCTCCATCTATAAGACATTGCTCAAATACATTACGCGCAAACACCAGAAGGATTACGTCGTCGCCCCGTTGACACCGCATAACTTCAACATCAAGTTCACCAAGCCCGGCAGTAATGAGGTGCGCATCAGCTGGACCCCGACCTCAGACCCACAGGAACCTACCGCAAATCCTACATCCTATATTCTATATACGGCTGAAGGCGACGGTGGATTCGACAACGGTACGGTCATCAAGGGAACGGCCATCACTACCAAACTACGCTCCGGCACTTTGGTCCATTTCCGCGTAGCAGCCGTCAACAAGGGGGGGATCAGCTTCCCCACCCAAGTACTTTCTGCCCGTTTCAGTTCAAAAAAGAGTGAGAGCATCTTAGTGGTCGATGGGTTTCATCGACTCGCATCACCTGCCGTCAACGGCCATGGCTTCGACCTCGAAAAGGATGCCGGTGTCAGCTTTGGCCGCACCTGCGGTTTCATAGGCCGCCAGCGTATTTTCAACTCCACCCGCCTTGGCATTGAAGACTCTACAGGACTGGGGTATTCCTCCCATGAGATGGAAGGGCACTTCATTGGCGGCAATGATTTCAATTATGTCCGTACCCATGCCAAAGCCATTTCCGAGGCAGGCAAATACAACATCGTCAGCTGCTCGTCGGATGCCATTTCGAGCATGCCGCTCTATCAATACGACCTCATCGACTTGGCCCTCGGACTTGAATGCGACGACGGGTATAGCCTGTACTCCTACAAGGCATTCCCACAGGACATGTGCAATGCCATCAGCCAGTTCACAGCCCAAGGCGGACGAGTGATGGCAAGCGGTGCCTATCTGGGACGCGACATGAAAAGCGACGACGAGCTAAACTTCCTGTCTGAGGTGCTGAAATGCCAGCTTTCAGGCATTTACCGGGATTCGCGCGAGACGGTCAAAGGATTGGGCACCACCTTCGACTTCCATCACCAACTGTGCGAACAGCATTATGCCGCAACATCGTGCGATGTCCTGATGCCTGCCACTGAAGAGGCATTCTGCTCCATGCTCTATGCCGACGGCACCAGTGCCGCAACAGCCTATAAGGGCAAAGACTACCGCACCTTCGTCATGGGCTTCCCTTGGGAATGCATCAAAGACGAAGAACAGCGTTTCTCTGTCATGCAGGGAATCTTGGACTTCCTGTTGAAATAGCACAACCATTGCAAGAACAATCATAACCATACAAGAAGATGAAAATACAATCAAACATTTCAGGAACAAGGAGCATAGAAGTGAGCGAACTCCATCTGAAGACCATCGAACACTACCAGCTCTTCCGTGATCTCATTGACTCTAACGGCATCGTCGACGAGGCGGTGCTCGACAAGCTGAAGCTGAACATACGTGCCCTCTTGGAGTCGGAGACCGAACACAGCAAAGACCTGCTCGACCTTTGCCTTGATGTCATCTACCATCAGAACATGAAGGCCTATGGTCTGCAACAATTGATGCTGCTTTACATCAACTGGAAAGAGTCCAACAAAGAAGAGAAGGAAGAAGAGGCTTGACACACATGGAGTATCGTCTCACGGACTTTCTGCCTACCACCAAAAAGGAAATGGAACTGCGGGGATGGGATGGCCTGGACATCATCCTCTTTTCGGGTGATGCCTACGTGGACCATCCTTCGTTCGGTGCAGCAGTCATCGGGCGCACACTCGAGGCACAGGGCTATCGCGTGGCCATCGTTCCACAACCTGACTGGCACGGCGATTTCCGCGACTTCAAGAAATTGGGACGACCCCGACTGTTCTTCGGCATTTCTCCGGGTTGTATGGACTCCATGGTCAACAAATACACGGCTGCACGCAGGCTGCGCTCTGAAGATGCTTACTCGCCCGACGGACGGCACGACATGCGTCCCGAATATCCCACCATCGTCTATACAAAAATCCTGAAACAGCTTTTCCCTGATGTTCCTGTCGTCCTTGGCGGCATTGAGGCATCGTTGCGCCGTCTCACCCATTACGACTACTGGCAAGATCGCCTTCGTCCCTGCATCCTCTGCGACAGTGGGGCCGACCTGATTATTTACGGCATGGGCGAGAAACCCATTATTGAACTGGCCAACCGGCTCAACAATGGCGAGCACATTTCAGACATCAAGGATATTCCACAGACCGTCTATCTGGCTAAGGATATTGCCCCTACCAATGACGACATCATCCTCCACAGCCATGAGGAGTGTCTACGCAATAAACGTTCCGAAGCCGAGAACTACCGCCACATCGAGGAGCAGTCGAACATGATGCATGCCCAGCGCATCCTACAGCCCCTCAAGAATCCTGTGTCCCGCAATTCCATCGCAGGTACCACCGTCGTCGTCAATCCTCCCTACCCTCCCCTCACCACTGCCGAGCTTGATGCCTCCTACGACCTGCCCTACACGCGCCAGCCGCATCCCAAATACAAGGGCAAGCGTATTCCTGCCTTTGACATGATCAAGCACTCGGTCAACATCCATCGCGGATGCTTCGGCGGTTGTGCCTTCTGCACCATCTCGGCCCATCAAGGCAAGTTCATTGCCTGCCGCTCCAAGGAAAGCATCCTAAAGGAAGTAAAACAGGTGGCTCAGACACCCGACTTCAAAGGCTATCTCAGCGATCTCGGCGGCCCATCGGCCAATATGTACGGCATGCATGGGCGCAACCTGAAGGCTTGTGAGAAATGCCGTCGTCCCAGTTGCATCCATCCGCAAGTATGCCCCAACTTGGACACCAGCCATTCCAAACTTCTTGACATCTATCGAGCCGTCGATGCCCTTCCAGAAGTGAAGAAAAGCTTCATCGGTTCGGGGGTTCGCTACGACCTATTATTATATAGAGGTAAGGACGAGGCCGCCAATCGCTCTGCCGAAGAATATACCCGTGAACTGATCTGCCGTCATGTCAGCGGCCGTTTGAAGGTGGCTCCCGAACACACCAGCGACCGTGTGCTGATGCTCATGCGCAAACCTTCATTCAAACAGTTTGAAGACTTCAAGACCATCTTCGACAAAATCAATCGCGAGGAGAAGTTGCGTCAACAAATCATTCCTTATTTCATATCCTCCCATCCCGGTTGTCATGAGGAGGACATGGCCGAACTGGCTGTGCTCACCAAACAACTCGACTTTCAGCTCGAACAGGTGCAGGACTTCACGCCCACTCCCATGACCATTGCCACCGAAATGTGGTACACGGGCTACGATCCGTACACGCTTGAGCCGGTTTTCTCCGCCAAGACCCCACAGGAAAAGCAGGCCCAGCGGCAGTTCTTCTTCTGGTACAAACCCGAGGAACGCCGAGGCATCGAGCAGTCACTCCGCCGCATCGGACGGCCAGACCTCATTGCCCGTCTGTTTCCCAAACACCCACCAATTCCTTCATCCTTCCCAACAAGTCCCAACAAGACCCACCATGCAAATCCTCGAACAAGCCCTCGTAGCGAAGAACCCCGCAAAGAAAAGCGAGGACGGAATCGTCGTCACTAACGACTTTATTGCCGTCATCGACGGCTCCACCTCGAAAACCACCCAGCGTTACAGTTTCTTCAACTCTAACGGGCGCTATGCCATGAAGATCATCTCTGCCTTTCTTTGCAAATCGAAGAAAGACCTCTCTTGTCACCAATTCTGCGTGGGGGCGAGCCGAGCCATTGCGAAGCACTACCGCAAATCCCAGTTACAGCATCTGGCCGAGCATCCCGAGGAACGTCTCACCGCTTCATGCATCATTTTCAGTCGTTTGCGTCGTGAGATTTGGATGATTGGCGACTGCCAGTGTCTGCTCACCCCTTTGTCCTCTGCCCCCAACGAGCCTCCTGTTCCCCAATATTTCGACAACCCCAAGCCTTACGAGCAAGAGCTGGCCGAGCAACGCGCTGCCATCATCAACAACAGCCCCAAACCCCACGACCGTTTCCTTATCGACGACACGGCCCGCAAGTCCATCATCCCCCACATGCTTGAAACAATGAAGAACCAGAACAAAACCTACTCCGTCATCGACGGATTCCCCGTTCCTGAGCAATATGTGCGTGTTCTTCCGCTTGACTTCCAAACATGGGAAATCGTTCTCGCCTCCGATGGCTATCCTTTTTTGGAACCCACCCTCGAAGCCTCAGAAGCCCGACTGGCCCGGCAACGTGCCGACGACCCACTGAACATTGGCGAGTTCAAAGCTACAAAGGCTTTCGCTGAAGGCTTCAATTCTTTCGACGACCGTGCCTATATCAGATTCAGAGTCTGAAAAGTATCTGAAAATATTCTTTTTCGCCGTATTCACCGTCTAAAAATTTGGAGGTTCGCAAAAAAATGCCTACCTTTGCAGCCGCATTTTTATGCAACGAAGGTCGGTTCGGTAGCTCAGCTGGATAGAGCAACTGCCTTCTAAGCAGTAGGTCTTGGGTTCGAGTCCCAACCGAATCACTGACAAACACGACAACAGGCATCCTTTGGGGATGCCTGTGTCGTATATGGACTCTGCTGCTTCGCAGCCTACATCGTGCTACTTCTTATCCTCAGCAGCTTTTTTCTTCATATCATTGACATAGTTGGAAAGTGAGAACTGCAGGTTGTCAAGCGAATCGCGCAACTGGCGAATCTCATCATTATGATTGACATCGGGCAGTGGCGAATTAAACTTGCCCTTGGCCAAGTCATTGGCTGAAACAACCAATGCCTGCATAAGTTCCGATTCCCGCTTCAAATAGTAACGGCACACTATGACAATTATCAGCATGGCCAACACGATAAAGGAAAGCAAGACGGCACCATTGGTGATGGCCAACAGATCAATAGACCGACAAGGAACGACCGTGACAATCTTCCAATCGGTGTACTTCACGGGTGTATAGAACACATAACACTCACTGCCGTCATAGATATACTTCTCGCTACTTTCATTATCACTGATCCCTTTGCTCTTCATTTTGTTGATCAGGCGTTCTTCATCCGATACTCCTTCCTGATTTATATGCCTGAAGAAATTGTCTTCCAGAATGCGCTCTTCGTCGGGATGGGTGATAAAGGTTCCGTCGTGGCTGATAATGTAACTATGAGAAGTTATTCCCATGTCAAACGACGAGAACGATGCTTTCCTGATTGTTGTGCTGTCCATCTCAATCAGCTTATTCGTGAGCCAGTCAAGAGAAATATCGGCTCCCAGCACAGCCACAACCTTTCCCTCTTGGTCGTGTATGGGCACCATGTAGGCGGCCAAAGCCGTCTTTGCATCATATCCGTCGTAGAAAGGATCCGACCATTTGGCCGAATCGTTTTCAATGATGTCGTTAAACCATTCGGATACGAGATAGTTGAAAGCATCATCGCCCATATTCTCTGACTTGATTGAATCCTGATCCGAAGAATTACGCCATGCGAACGGGCAGAACAGATGACCTTTCTGAGGATAATAGTAGTCTTTAATAAAGCTGATGCCACAGCTACGTACACGCGTACCGTTTTTCACAATTCGCTCCATCACCTTTCTGTGACTGTCGGGGTCGTTGAGGTTCTGCTCTAAATAGAAGATGTTGTTTGTCACTGCCACATACACGTCCGAAATCACACGCCTTGTATATTCCCTGGTGATGAGCATATTGTTATGGAAACTCTCGGCATAGAATTCATTAGTAGCCATCCCGGCGAATTTGAAGATGAAATAGGAAACACCTATCACGACAAGGAACAGCCATACCAATACCTTGCGGGTGAGTCGGCCTGCAAAAGTTTTTCTCTTATCTCTCATAAAATGTCAGTTTTTATTTCGCGATTATGGATGCTCGTGACGTATGTATATCAAAAACTGTTTGCAAAGATACAAACAAACAAGCAAAAAGCAAAATAAAATCAAAGATTTTTCAATAAGTTTTCATATCAGCCAACTAATTGGATCACCAATGACCGTAATATGCAAAAAAATTGCCGCAAAACGTTATATTTTGCGGCAATTTGTGTAAAAAGAAGTACCTTATTTGTTCACCTGGAACTTGGTGTCGCCATTCTTGAAGAAGGCGTTGATCTGACAGGCGGCTGCAATACCGGCATTGGTATTGGCCTCAGCGGTCTGAGCACCCATCTTCTTCGGGGTTGAGAAGTAACGACCCTCGAACTTCTGGAAGTCGGCATTGGCATCGGGCATGATGTCGGTGACAAACTTCAGGTCTTGGCGTTCTTCCATGAGCTTCAGCAGTTCAGGCTCGTTGATGACCTCCTTACGGGCAGTGTTCACCAAAATGCCGCCTTTCTTCATCTTACCCACGAGGGCGTAGTTGATGCTCTGCTTGGTCTCAGGTGTGACAGGGATATGGAGCGAAACAACATCGCACTGCTCGAACAGAGCTTCCTGGTTGGCCACTGCATGCACACCAGCCTTCTCAATCACCTCGGCGGGGCAGAAAGCATCGTAGGCATAGACATCCATGCCAAAGCCCTTGGCAATACGAGCCACATTGCGGCCAACATTTCCAAAAGCCAAAATGCCTAACTTCTTGCCCATCAGCTCAGTACCGGCCTTACCGTTGTAGAACTGACGAACAGCGAACACCAACAAACCGAACACAAGCTCAGCCACGGCATTGGCATTCTGGCCAGGCGTATTCTCGGCCACGACATTGTGGGCAGTAGCGGCGGCCAGATCGATATTATCATAACCGGCACCTGCACGAACCACAATCTTCAGCTGCTTGGCAGCATCGAGCACCTCGGCATCGACCTTATCGGAACGGATGATGAGTGCATCAGCATCCTTCACGGCATCGAGCAACTGTGCCTTTTCCGTGTACTTCTCAAGCAGGGCAAGCTCGTTGCCTGCACTTTCTATTTCCTTGCGAATGCCTTCAACAGCAGCCGCTGCGAAAGGCTTTTCTGTTGCAACTAATACTTTCATATTTATGCCCCCTAAGTTAGGGGGTTGGGGGTCTGAACAAGCGAACCAGACAATCTTATTGATTAATACTATAGGAATCTGCGCTTGTTCAGACCCCTGTTGTCCCCTAACTTAGGGGGCTTATATTAATGATTTGCCTCGAACTCCTTCATGCAGGCAACAAGTGCGTTGCAACCTTCGATGGTCTGTGCATTGTAGCAGGAAGCTCGGAAGCCACCTACAGAACGATGACCCTTCACGCCAACCATGCCCTTCGATACGGCAAAGTCGAGGAAGTCCTTCTCCAGTTCCTTGTACTCGTCGGCCATCACGAAGCAGATGTTCATCAGCGAGCGATCCTCTTCAGCGGTAACAGTGCCACGGAACATCTTGTTGCGGTCGATCTCACCGTAGACAATCTCGGCACGCTGCTTGGCCAGCTTGTCCATGGCCTCTACGCCACCATTCTTCTTAATCCAACGCAAAGTCTCCAAAGCCGAATAGATGGGCACCACGGGAGGCGTGTTGAACATAGAACCCTTCTCTACATGCGTGCGGTAGTCGAGCATGGTGGGGATAGGACGCGGAGCCTTGCCCAGTGTGTCGTCCTTCACAATGACGATGGTCACACCAGCCATGGCCAGATTCTTCTGAGCACCGGCATAGATGGCATCGTACTTAGCTACATCGATAGGACGCGAGAAGATGTCAGACGACATGTCGGCAATCAAGCGCACGGGTACGTCAAGATCCTTGCGAATCTCTGTACCATAGATGGTGTTGTTGGTCGTGATATGCAGATAGTCCGCATCAGCAGGAACCGTCCACCCTTTAGGAATGAAGGTATAGTTGGCATCAGCCGAAGAGGCAACTTCAACAACCTCACCGAAGAGCTTGGCTTCCTTCATGGCTTTCTTTGCCCATACACCCGTGTTCAGGTAGGCAGCCTTCTTGATAAGGAAGTTATAGGGAATCATGCAGAACTCAAGTGAGGCACCGCCACCGAGGAAGATGACTGAGTAGCCCTCGGGCACCTGCAGCAGCTCTTTGACAAGGGCGACGGCTTCGTCGACAACAGGCTGAAAATCCTTTGCACGATGGCTGATCTCCATCAGGGAGAGACCCGAACCATTGAAGTCTAAACACTGTTTGGCAGTTGCCTCTATCACTTCGCGGGGAAGCATCGAAGGTCCTGCGTTAAAGTTGTACTTCTTCATAATTTTTGAATGTTTATTGAGGTTTAAATGTATCCGTTAAATACGGTGCGAAATTACAATATTTCTATGAAACGAACAAATATTTTGGCACAAATTAAGCAAAATGTGCGATTATGTTACTTTATGGTAATCAAAGTAGCCCCGTAACCGTATTCACGGAAAGAAGCATCCTGATAGGTATAGGTCTTGAAACGGTAGCGCAGATCGTTGATGAGTGCCTGACGGAGCACACCTTCGCCTTTGCCATGAATAAAGACAATTTTCGTGCCTTTCTTCTTGGCATGCTCATTGAGAATCTTCCTGAATGTGTCAAGCTGATAGTTCAGAATATCCGAGGCATTCATGCCCGAGGTGGTCTCAAGCAACTCGTCGGCATGCAGGTCCACTACGATGGGCTCCCCCTCTTTTCTGGCCGGTGTCACCAAGACGCGAGGCTTCTTCTGGTCGTCATTCTGTTTCTGGAACATCTGTTCCTTCAACTGGTCGGCACTGACCACAAGGGGTTTCAAAGGCTGGTCGTTCTCAATAAGGGTATAGATGAGCGCAGGCTGCTCGAAGAAATCGTTCGTCTGAAACGTGTGCAACTTATAGAACTTTACGGCATCGAGACGGAACTGCACATCGACGGCAGTTTTCAGCAAAAAGGGCTTCTCGCGCTTATAAGGCAGAATCTGCACAGTAATACGCTCCAAATCGTTCAGTTGCTCGCGTCCGAACTCCTCCAAATAGAGCTTCGTATTAGGCTCTACCTCAGCCGTGGCCCTCAGTTGCCAACTGCTACCTGCCGATGACAGATAGGTAAAGCGCATGTAGTAGTTGGAGTCGTTGACGAAATAGGCTTCGAAGCGTGTCTGCGTCAGCTCCTTCAGGTCAATAGGCACATAGGCCAGATAGGCAGAAAGGCGTTCGCCTCCCTTACGCTCTTCAGGCAGGGCCTTGAATGTGATGGGCCGATCGGCCGGTTCCACCTCCTTAGGTGCTGTCGGCTTGGCCTGTTGGCTTTTCACCTCCACCACATGCTGCGTGTCGTAGTTTTCATCGCCGATAACCACCACATCGCTGGTGTGCATGGGTACTTGGAAACCGTCCTCATCTTCCACAAGCACAATGTTCTTACCTTGGAAACCGGCCACCCGACCGCCTCCTATCTCACTTAAAAATCTTACTTTATCACCTATTTTCATAATTAGCAATTGGTTTGTGAAGGTTTACGGAATCAGCAGCGAACTGTCTCCATAGCTCAGGAAACGGAAATCATGGCTGAGGGCATAGTCATAGATTTTGTGCCAGTCGCCATGCACAAAAGCACTGACAAGAAGCAGCAATGTGCTCTGCGGCTGATGGAAGTTGGTAAGCAGCATACGCACAATCTTATACTCATAGCCAGGTGCAATGATAATCTGAGTGCTGCTGTGGAGCGTGGAAAGCCCGTTTCGGTCAAGCCAACCGATGAGCGCACGGACGGCATCACCGACTTCATACTCCCTACCCTTTACGCCCCACTCTTCATACGGTTCCCACTGGTTCACATGGAGTTCTTCTTCTTTCAAGGATGGGTTCTTCAACAATTTGCAGCCCATGTAATAGAGGCTCTCCAATGTGCGTACACTGGTTGTACCTACGGCGATGGCTTTGCAGTCGTGCTCCAAGAGTTTCACAAGCGTATCACGACGCACGGCAATATACTCCGTGTGCATCTCGTGATCCTCAATCTTCTCACTCTTCACGGGCTTGAACGTCCCTGCACCTACATGCAACGTCAGTTCTTCACGGTCAATGCCGTGCGCATCGAGGGCAGCCAACACTTCCGGAGTGAAGTGAAGTCCCGCCGTGGGAGCCGCCACACTGCCTTTTATTTTTGAATAGACGGTCTGATAAGTGGTCTTGTCGCTCTCCTCGGTCTTACGGTTCAGGTAAGGGGGGATAGGCAGTTCGCCCATTGCCTCGATAACTTCAGCAAACGACACATCTCCTGTCCATTCAAAACCAATGCACTGGCTGGTGCCATGCTCACCCTGACGGGTAGCCGAAACAGTAACCGTCTTGCCATTGATGTCAATGGTACGTTTCAACGCCCCCTCTTTCCACTTTTTCAAATTACCCACCAAGCAATACCAAGAACAGCACTTCGTGGTTTGGAACATCAATTCGTAGTCGTTCGGCTCGGCAGGCTCCAACAAGAACACCTCAATAAGTGCGCCTTGCTGCAAGCCTTCAGCCGTTGTCTTACGGAAATGCATACGCGCCTGAATCACCTTGGTGTTGTTGAACACCATCAAGGCACCCTCTGGCAGATAATCAGGCAAATGGCAGAATGTGTCCTCACTTACCACACCTTTATTATATATCAATAGCTTCGACTGATCGCGCTGTTTCAAAGGGAACTTGGCAATACGTTCGTCGGGCAACGGATAATAATAGTCGCTGATACGAATCTGTTTTGTATCCATCAAAAAATGTGTGAGTTAGGTTATAATCGTGCTTCTGCTATACGTATATGAAATAGCAGGCCTTTAAAATAGCATAGAAAATCGTAAACAAGAAAACACTGATCACCACATCGATATCGAACACCTGATATCCGGTCGATGTGTAATGTTCAGAGACATAGCCACCTCCCGAAGACCATCTTTTGCTAATTTGCCGATGAAGAATCCAGACGAACGTACCGACCAGGCCTCCCCACAATAAGCCAACCATGATGTCACCCGGATAGTGGACACCGAGATACATACGTGTCCAACAGTTGATGAGTGACCAGCTTACGAGGAATAATGTGAGTAACCGACTGCGAATCAACAAAGAGAAGAAGACAGCAAGGCTGAAAGTGTTACACGCATGGGCGGAGAAGAAACCGTAATTGCCGCCCCGATAGCCATTGACGACATCGACCAACGTACCTATCGCAGGATCATGGGTGGGGCGCCAACGAGCCACTGTAGGTTTCACAATCAAATCGTCAAACGAGCCGGCAAAAAGCAGGCACAAGCCCGCACAGGCAACAATCAGCAGAATCTTCTGCATCGTATCATTGTTCTTCACCACAAGATAGAACAATGAGAGATAGAGCGGAATCCACGTCGCAGCAGTGGTGAGTGTCTTCACCAGACCGTCAAGGAACAGCGAATCACTGCCATTCACTGCAAGCAGCAACTCCTTGTCAAACTCTATCAATGCTTCCCAATCCATGCAATATAAAAACTATACAATATGAATTAAATCACCTCCATCTGCTTGGTCTCTATCCATCCTTGCTTTCCATCAGCCACCCTTACCTCCTTCCAGTCACGCATCGTATCGTCGACAATCGTGACTTTAGTACCTTCATGAAGGATAAAGAGGTCGGTGCCATTGTGTGCCGGCGTACTCTTCACATTGACAGCCGAATCCATAATGATGGCTCCCTTCTGTGTCACCAGTTCATGTTTCTGCTGCCAAGCGAGCAAATTCCCCACGAAGAAGAGCAACAATGCTAAAAATGCACCGAAGAAGCCAAGCTTACGCAACCAGATCTGATTGGCAAACAGATAGAGTAATGCCAACACGAGTGCCAATCCCAACATCACCAAAGCCAAATAGCCCCAACCATCGACACTGGCCATATTGACCAGCGACCGATACCATGTGACGAAGAACATTTCCGACTCGGGCACAATCTTGTCGATGGTCTTCGAACGTGCCATCTGCAAATTGAAACGTACATCGGCATCAGCCGGCGACAGCAATGAAGCACGCTCATAATAAAGCACAGCATGTGTAATATCATCAATACGATAATAGCAATTGCCTAAATTATAGTAGAGTTCATAGCTGATGCCGTCGGCCAGCAATGAGTCATACAGAGTTATGGCTTTCTGATAATTACCTTCTGCATAGGCACTGTCGGCCTCTGCCTTCGTGACAGCCTTTGCCGAGACGAAGAGGTTCAAACAAGCGAATAGGATAATGAAGCGCATCATGTTTTCTTCTTTTCTGATTACTTCTTAATTGTTCCTTCAATCTTCTCAATAGCTCTCATGGCCGACTTGTACACTTTCTGCATATTGCCCTGCGGGTCACCGGGAGCATAACGCTGGAACTCGCACTCGTCAAGTGCCTCCAAAAAGAGTCCGACGATTTCGTCGTCCACACTGCGACTGATCAGCCGTTCACGAATATTCTCACGCGACAACTGGGTAACAGGAATATTGAGCTTGTCGCCCACATAGCCCCACAAAGCACGAAGCACCTCGTCAAAGAACTCGCCCGATTTGCCATCGGCCATCAATTTCGAAGCCTTCTTCAGACGTTTGGTTGCCACCTTGTTTGCCTTGCCAGCCCTGGCACCCACCAAGTCGGCATTGGCAATGGCACGCTGACGGAAGATGACAAACAACGACACAAAGATGCCCAACAGCAACGCAATGACAACCCAATAGAATGTACTTCCAAAGAAATAGTCGCCTGCCATATATTGACGCACATTGCCTAACTTGATATGGCGAATGTCTTTAGCCAGCAACTGGACATCCTCTTGTCCTGTAAAGTCCCTCACAGTGTTGCCACCCGTGCCTTCACCTTTTTCCACATGAATATGGAAAGCCTGTGTCTTGACAGTCTTATACTGCTTAGAGGCAGTGTCGAAATAAATGAATTCAACAGGAGGAATGTCGAAATCGCCTTGATGACGAGGCACGACCAAGAAATCGTAGACCATGCTGCCTTCGACACCATTCACTGTCAGTTTCGTCTTGTCTGTCTGTTTAGCATCGTAGCGGTCAAAGTCTTTGGGGAAGCCCACTTCAGGTTCCTTGATAAGTTTCAGATTACCCACACCACTCACTACAACACGCATATTGACTGGGTCGTTAGCCTTCACCTCATCCTTGTCGAGTGTAGCGGAGATATTAAACTTACCCACACCACCTGAGAAACCGACTGGGCGGTCTGGCAACGGGTCTACCTGAATATCCACACCCGGAGCATTGATGGCTTTCTTAACTTCTATATAGCCAGAGCCACCGTTAAAAAATGCTTCGAAAGGATCGATGTTGCGATTGCGTTGCACTACGATACCATTGAACGTGATGCTGGGAATCTGCAACTTACCCGTAATTTGGGGAAACATTACGTACTGGCTCCAAGTCACCGTACGGTAAGTACGCCCGTTCAACTGTTCAACAGAGAAGCTTTTCTGCTGAGGCAGAGGCACCTCCTGCGTATGGAAACCTTTCAAGTCGGGCATTTTTCCTTCCAATTGGGTCAGGTCGACTAACGTGTACACCTTGTAAGTGAGCAGAACAGGTTCCTGCTCCACCACCTTTTTCTTGTTGGCACTGACACGGATAAACAAGTCACTCCCTGAAATGGCCGTGCCGGCATCACGCATATTGTCGCCTTGTTGGCGCTGTCGGCTATTGGCCGAACCGCCACTCTGTGCCTGACCACTAACAATGATTTTCACTGTGTTTGAAGACACCTTGTTGTTATCTATCGTTATGGTAGCGGCTGGTATGGTAAACGTTCCGTTCTTCGTAGCACTCAGAATATAGGTATAGGTAACCGACGACGACTGTGTCGTCTTGCCGTTGATCATCTGAAAACTTGAAGAGGTCGACGTGTGAGGGCCTGTAAGAATCTCAAAAGCATCGGGTATCTGCCCGATGTTTAACCCACTCACATTGTGACTGTCAGCCGTATAGGTCAAGCGGAACTGCTGTCCTACGGCCACCTGCTGGGGAGCATTGGCCGTCAGTTTCTGAGCCATTGCCCCACTCAAAAAGACTGAGCAATGCAAGACGAATAATGCCACAAGCATGATCCATCTGTCTGCTTTCATCGTATGTTTCATTTCTGGCATCACTTATAATAACGAATTGCAAAATTATCCTTTTTCATTGAAATGCCCAAAAGTCTTAACATCTATTCATTTTTTGTAGCTTAATATATTACCAGTTTTTCTCGTTTTGCCTGCGTTGCCCTTGTTTCTGGGCTTCTTTCATGCGCTTTTGCGTCTGCTTTTCCTGCTGCATGGCGGCATTCAGCAATTGCTCGGCATTCTCCTTGCTCATCTGTGGCTTTTGTTCCTCTTGCTTCTGCTGCTGGTCCTGCTTCTGCTGATCTTGTTGTTGCTGATCCTGTTTCTGTTGCTGGTCTTGATTCTGTTGCTGATCCTGTTGCTGATCCTGCTTCTGCTGGTCTTGTTTCTGTTTCTCATGCATACAAAGCACCAGATTATAGCGCGACTCATCATCATTGGGATTCAACCGCAAGGCTTGCTTATAGGCTTCAATGGCATCACCATAGAGCTTGTTTTGCTGACAAATGACACCTGTATTATGGAAAGCCTGCGACTTGCGAAGGGGATTGGCCTCAAGCTGTCCCGCCTTCTGAAAATGCTCCACAGCAGCCGAGTCTTTCTTCTGTGCCATGAGGGCATTGCCAAGATTAAAGTGGGCCTGCGGATTCTTTTCATTCTTCTCAACAGCCTTACTGTAGGCCACCTCAGCATGCTCGTAATCCCTTTGTTTGAAGAGCTTATTCCCCTGACGCACATACTGACGATCAGACTGTGCCCTTACAGGGCTTAACGAAAGATGGAAAATGAAAAATGAAAAACAAATTACTAATAACCATCTGTCTCTTAATATCGTATTCATACTGTGTAGTCCTATTTTATCGTTTGTCATTCATCATTTTTTACGTTAACATTCCGTTTGAAAAGCGATACACGCCTAAGCAACGGATTCTGACATTCCAAAATAATCACCTCGATGACTAACAGCAACAGAATAATGATGCCCACAGCTTGAAACTGTTCATCGAAATCGCTATAAATCGTGCTGTCAGTCTCGTTTTTCTCCAGTTTATCGAGTTCTTCATCAAGTTGGCGCTGTGCATTCGAGTTGTTTTCAACATGGATATAGGCACCGCCACCAGCCTGAGCGACTTCCATACACATCTGCTCGTTGAGGGCCGACATGACGGTGTTGCCGCTATTGTCACGCATATAGTCACCCGTAGATGGAGAAGGGATGGGAGAGCCTTTGGTGGAACCGACTCCCAGCACATAGACACGCATTCCCCGTTCTCGGGCAGCCTTGGCAGCTTCAAGAGCCCCACCTTCATGGTCCTCGCCATCGGTAATCACAATGATGGCCTTACCGATATTTTCCATTTGGGTAAAACTGTGAGTAGCCATATTAATGGCAGCGGCAATATCGGTACCCTGATTCTGCATCATACCGGGGTCAATACTACCAAGGAACATCTTCGCCGACACATAGTCGCTCGTGATAGGCAACTGTACGAAAGCATCGCCGGCAAAGACTATCAGGCCAATCTTATCGTTGGTGAAATTGTCAACAAGGTTTTCAACCATCATCTTTGCACGGTCCAATCGACTCGGTTCCACGTCCTGTGCGCGCATGGAGTTACTAATGTCCATGGCAATGATGGTCTCAATGCCACTACGCTTCTCATGGCTGATGCGAGTGCCGAACTGCGGACGTGCCAACATCACGAAGAGCAAAGCAAGGGCTGCTTCCAACAGCCAGAACTTGAGGGCGGGACGCACACGAGACACGCTGGGCATCAATTCGCGCAACAATTGTGGGTCGCCGAAGCGGCGAAGCCTACTGCGCTGCCTGCGATAGGTAACGAAACGGACAAGTGCCAATATTGCCACAAGCACCAATCCGTAAAGATATATAGGATCTTCAAATCTAAACATTATGGTATCCTCCTAAAAACAGTTATCCGAAGCAGAATCTCAAGCAAGAGGGCAATCATAGCCGCCACGGCAAAAGGCTGATAAGCCTCATAGCGGCGGCTGAACTGTTTGACGTTGAGCTTTGTCTTCTCCAGTTTGTCAATCTCCTGATAGATTTGGTTCAGCTCCTTGTTGTTCTTTGCACGATAGAAATCGCCGTCGGTAGCGGCGGCAATGCCCTTTAGTGTCTGCTCGTCAATCTCCACTGGCAAGTTCACATACTGAACGGCTCCTCCATAATTCATAGGATAACGGGCCGTTCCCGTAGTACCCACACCAATCGTATAGACACGTATGCCCAGACTCTTGGCAATCTCGGCTGCCGTCATAGGCGAAATGTCGCCACGGTTGTTCGAGCCGTCGGTCAGCAAGATAACCACTTTGCTCTTGGCCTTGGAATCCTTCAGTCGGCTCACAGCATTGGCAAGTCCCATGCCGATAGCCGTTCCGTCCTCAATGAGACCACGTGCCGCAATATCGGTGCGCACATTCTGCAGCAGTGACAACAGCGACGAGTGATCGGTCGTCATCGGACACTGGGTAAACGACTCACCGGCAAAGATTGTCAGGCCGATATTGTCGTTCGGACGACCGGCAATGAACTCGGCAGCCACGTTCTTGGCAGCCTCTATACGATTGGGGCGCAAATCTTCAGCCAGCATAGAGGTTGAAACGTCCATGGCCAGCATGATGTCGATACCCTCAACAGTCTGGTTCTTCCAGGAGTTCTGCGTCTGCGGACGAGCCAACGCCAGCACAAGAGCCGTAAAGGCTGCTATGCGCAACAACGGGAGAATGGGCATGAGTGTGACACGCCAGCTACGTGGAGCATAGCGGAAAGCGAATGAATCCGGCATCCGCATGGTAGGTTCGCTCTTCTTGCGGTACATCGCATACCATATTATATAAGGTATGATGAGCAGAAGTGCAAACAAGTATTCTTTATTGGCAAATTCCATGTGTCTAAACTAATAACTGATAGAGACTATAGACGATATAGACTAACAAGACAACACTGACCGTGCAAATGCCAATGATGGCCCATTTCAGTACAGAGCGCTGGGTCTTCGAGCGAAGTTCTTCCTCAGTGAACTGCGGCTTCACTTCCTGCACGGTAGGCTCATTCTCCTGTTTCGTCTCATTGATAAACTCTATGGCACTCATCAGGTTGGCATCGTTCTCATTGATCAGCGTGGAGTATTTGGCAAACTTCACCAAGTCGGCTGTCTGGAACAGATGGCGCAATTCATCGAGCGACTTGGCATCGGCAGCCTTCATCAGGTGCTCGATGATTTCCGTACTGGTCATCTCCATTGCTGAGAAGCCATAGCGCTCTTCAATATATTTGCGCAAAGCATCGGTCAGCTTCGTGTAGTAGAGCTTCATGCTCTCCTGATTATCGTCGGAAGGACGAAGGTCGGCACGCAGGGTCTCAATCTCCTGTATGGCACGCTGATGGGGAAGTATGCGCTTCACAAAACTGATGGCCTTGATAATGGGTTTGTTGTCACGCAGACGCAAATAGAGATAATAGCCCACAGCCAACAACAGAAGCAACAACACGCTCAACCAAAAGGCAGATGCCCATTCCTCCCATAGGAAAGGATTGTCCTGTACACCCTTCGGACCGAAGAACTGCTCGGGATGGAGCGTGTCGACCTCAATGGTAAGCACCTTCAAAGCGAGGCTTTTGCTCTTGCTCTCCTTACCATCGACATTCACAACGAACGGAGGCAGATAATAGAGTGTGTCATAGAAAGAAGTCAGGGTATAGACCACCGAACGTTCTATGTATCCGTTCTCTTTTCCATGCACGCCTTCATCGGTACTTCCCAGAACTTCCACGCCAGGCGTTATCTGCTGGTTCGGCTGGAAGACTGGGAAAACGGCTGTGGAACCTTCCTTCATCGTAGCCGTCACCCGTACCTGAGCCTGTTGTCCGACAAAGATCTCAATGGGGTTGATGGTGGCCTCGACCGAAACGGATTGGGCAACTGCGCAGACAGGTGAAAGATGGCAAATGCCAAATGCCAAGAGTATCACCTTCATCCAACGCAGCAACTTCAACTTTTCATTTTTCATTTTTTGTTTCTTATTTAGGGCAAAGCCCGCATTATCCACGCTGCTTGAAGAGTCCAAGCAAAGCTTTCACATAGTCCTCGTCTGTGGCAATGGTTACACTGTCCACATTACTTTTGGCAAACGTCTCCTTCAGATTATTCTGACGAGTCAGCCAATAGCGGTAATAAGCCTCACGAAGTTTCCTACTACTGGTATCGACATACTGCTCAAATCCAGTCTCTGCATCGACAACCTTCATCAAGCCCACATCGGGCAACTCGCAACTACGTCTGTCGTAGACCTGTATAGCAACAACGTCATGCTTACGATTGGCTATTGTCAACTGTTGGAGAAACTCATGCCGATCAAGGAAGTCACTCAACAAGAAAGCAGTGCAACGGCGTTTCGACACACTTGTCAAGAACTCCACTGCCTGTGCAACGTCGGTATGGCGCGATTCGGCATGAAAGTCAAGCATCTCACGAATGATATAAAGAATATGCTTCCGCCCCTTCTTCGGCGGAATATACTTCTCTATTTTGTCTGAGAAGAAGATAACGCCGATCTTGTCATTGTTCTGAATGGCCGAAAAGGCTAACGTGGCAGCAATCTCAGTCACCATGTCGCGTGTCATCTGATGCCGGGTACCGAAGTTCTGCGAACCGCTGACATCAATCAGCAGCATCACCGTGAGTTCGCGCTCTTCCTCAAAAACCTTCACGTATGGTTTGTGGAAACGAGCCGTCACGTTCCAGTCAATGTCGCGCACGTCGTCGCCATACTGATATTCGCGCACCTCACTAAAGGCCATACCCCTGCCCTTGAAAGCCGAATGGTACTGGCCGGCGAAGATGTTTGAACTCAGACCGCGCGTCTTGATTTCAATCTTCCTGACTTTCTTTATAATCTCAGAGGTTTCCATTATGCATTATGCACTATGAATTTTGAATTATGCATTATGAATTATGCATTATTAGGGAACTTCCACCTTGTTAATAATCTTGGAGACAATCTCCTCGCTGGTGACATTGCTGGCTTCGGCCTCGTAGGTAAGGCCAATGCGATGGCGCAGCACATCGTGAGCCACAGCACGCACATCTTCTGGAACCACATAGCCACGACGCTTGATGAAGGCGTATGCACGGGCAGCCTTGGCCAGATTGATGCTGGCACGGGGAGAACCGCCAAAGGAAATCATCTCCTTCAGTTCCTTTAGTCCATAATTCTCAGGATAACGTGTGGCAAAGACAATATCGGCAATATACTGTTCGATCTTCTCGTCAAGATACACCTCACGAACCACCTCACGTGCTTTCAGAATCTCCTGAGCAGTGGTGACAGGTGTCACTTTGGGCAGGCCACTGCCGATATTCTCGCGTATGATTTTCTTTTCTTCCTCAATGGTAGGATAACCAATGACGACCTTCAGCATAAAACGGTCCACCTGTGCCTCAGGCAGCGGATAAGTGCCCTCCTGCTCAATGGGGTTCTGGGTTGCCATTACCAAGAACGGTGTAGGCAAATCGAAAGTCTCACTGCCAATGGTCACCTGCTTCTCCTGCATAGCCTCAAGCAGCGCACTCTGCACCTTGGCCGGAGCACGGTTGATCTCATCGGCCAGTACGAAATTGGCAAACACGGGGCCTTTCTTCGTCATGAAGCGTTCGTCTTTCTGCGAATAGATCATCGTGCCCGTAACGTCGGCAGGCAACAAGTCGGGAGTGAACTGAATGCGGCTATATTTTGCATCAATCAATTGCGACAACGTCTTGATGGCCAATGTCTTAGCGAGTCCAGGGACACCTTCCAGAAGGATATTTCCATCACTCAGAAGACCAATCAACAATGATTCTACAAGATGCTTCTGTCCTACGATAACGCGATCCATGCCTGTGGTAAGGTTGGTCACGAATGCACTTTGTTGTTCAATCCGGATGTTCAGTTCACGGATATCAATAGCTTCTGCCATAATTTTTTCGGTTTATGTATTTTATCTTTTTATTATTTGGTTTTGTTTTCGTTTGAAAGCTTGTCCTTCATACTCTTTTTTGTCACCAGTTTCGGTATCTTAATGACCTGCCCTTCTTCAAGAGGAGTATTGGCATTCACGCCATTATACACCTCTACATAGCACGACATGCCCTGACCGAGATAACGGCGGCTGATGCGTTCAGCCGTTTCACCTTCTTTGGCCTTCACCTCGCAGTCTGTACCTACGATATAGTAAGCCCCATGAAGCACACGGGCATCCATCTCCTCATATTTCAGGTAGTCATTGACTGCTGTCGGAGTTTCCTTTGGTGCAGCCTGAACAGACTTGACAGTATCCTCTTCCGTACCAGTAACTTCCTTCTTGACCGTATTCGAGGTGTCGGCAACCGATTTGCCTGAAGAAGGAACTGTGGCTACTACATAAAGGGTGTCGAATAGTGAATCACCAGGATAGAAAACCTCAACAGTTTGCACCTTACGAGTTTTTTCTTCATAAATGCCTTTTGCAAAATAGCCAAGACAGAAGCCTATAAGCAAACAGGCAACAATAAGATTCCAAGGTTTCTTTTTCATATCAATTATATTATTAATTTGACTTTTCCAATTAAACTTTGTGTCTTTTTTCCCCTCTGTAACTGGTACAGGTTCTTTCTCATGGACTGACTCTGTAACTGCTACAGGCTCTACTTCCGGCTTCGATTCTGGTTCAGGAGTTTCCATTTGCACCTCAGCCTCTTGTTCGGATTCTTCCACAATCACATCGGTTGTGAGCACAGGTTCCTCTTTCTCTTCCTCCGTCACATTCGGCTCGTCGATCATGTCCGAAGCATCGTCTTCAAGGGTTGTTGCAGTTTCCGGTTCCTGTCCTCCTGGCATATCATCAAACTCTACCCCCTCATTGAGCACCACGGTCTCAAAACTCGAAAAAGGCTTGTTGACAAGTTCCTTCATCGTGGCATCTGGAATAAAAGAAATCTTTGAGTGACTGTCTATCAACACACGCTCACCCGTGTTCACATTGACACTTTCACGGGCATCCACACCAATCACCTTAAAGGTGCCAAGCCCCTTGACCTTTACCAAACGGTCTCTCTCAATACCCTCTTGTATCAGGTCAAAGATGGCAGAGACAAACTTCTGCGCATCCTGCTTTGACAATCCGTTCTTATCTGAAAGAACAGCGGAAAGCTCTTCAATAGATAGTCTACCCATTACTCATTACCTCCATTCTTCACTTTCTCTTTCCATGATTGATTGGGTTTGAATCCCAAGACGAGCTTTGGTGGAACGAGCATGCGCTGCCCCGTGGTTGGATTCACCATCACACGCTCCAACTTCTTCTTCACTTCAAATGTCCCAAAATTCGGAATCTGAACGTAATCGCCCTCCATAAAGCCGTCACCCATACTATTAAGCACGGTGAGCAGCATCTTCTGCGTCTGGTCATTTTTATATCCCGTCTTACGGGACAACTCTGCTACAAACTCTTTATTGTTCATACGATAAACATATTATTGCTCGAAGGACACGACTTCGCCATAAAGGTCGAACTCTTCCGAATCAGTGATTTTCACTTGACAGAACGCCCCAACCTCAAGAGGGGCATCAGCTGGGATGAGTACTTCAGGATCGACCTCGGGTGAACAATACTCGGTACGGCCAATGTAATAATCGCCTTCCTGACGGTCAATGACGACACGGAGTACTTGCCCGATTTTTTCAGCTTCCAGTTCGGCACTGATGTTCTGCTGCACACGCATCAGGCGATCCAACCGTTGCCGCTTCACCTCCTCTGGCACATCGTCCTCATAGTTCTCAGCCGAATAGGTCCCTTCTTCCTCTGAATAAGCAAATGCACCCATACGCTCGAAGCGGGCCCATTTCGTAAACTCCACAAGCTCGCGGAAGTCTTCATCGGTCTCACCGGGGAAACCGACCATCAGCGTGGTACGAAGGTGAATGCCTGGCACTTCACGACGCATACGCTCAATCATCTCCATTGTCTCCTGCTTGGTGACATTGCGGCGCATACGAGTCAACATGTGGTCGGAAATGTGCTGTAAAGCTATATCTAAATAGTTGCATACATTCTTTTTCTCCCTCATCACGCGCAACAGGTCCCAAGGGAAATGAGTAGGATAGGCATAATGTAGACGAATCCACTCTACTCCCTCAATATCCGCCATCCGTTCTATCAACTCGGCTATGCGCTGCTCACCGTAGAGGTCTACGCCATAGTATGTCAGCTCTTGGGCAATGACCTGAAACTCCTTCGTACCCTGTGACACCAGCCATCGCACCTCGTCGAGAATCTCTTCCATCGGACGGCTCTGGTGCTTACCCGTAATCAGCGGAATGGCGCAATAGGCACAGTGGCGATCGCATCCCTCACTGATTTTCAGATAAGCATAGTGTCGGGGTGTGGTCAGTTTTCTTAGAGGAGAGTGGAGAGAGGAGAGTGGAGAGAGGTCAGATTCACTATCAGAACTCCCATCACTGGCAAAGCCATTCTCTCTCCCCTCTCCACTCTTTTCTCTCCTCTTTAATTCTTTCAGCAATTCCTGATAGTTGAACTTCCCGTACCATCCGTCCACTTCGGGAATCTCCTGCTCAAGGTCGGCCAGATAGCGCTCTGAAAGACAACCCATCACATAAAGTTTCTTGATTCGTCCTTCGGCCTTAGCCTGAACGAACTCAAGAATGGTATTGATACTTTCCTCCTTGGCATCGGCAATGAAGCCACAAGTATTGATTACCACGATTTCACCTTTCGGATCATCGCTGTCATGGGTACATGTATAGCCATTAGCCTCGAAGAGTCCCATCAGCCGCTCTGAGTCGACCAGGTTCTTCGAGCATCCCAGCGATATGAAATCTATGGTATTATGCCTCATTAAACAAACTGTTCACGAACTGACGACGGTCAAAGAGCTGCAAATCCTCCATGCCTTCACCTAAACCTATATATTTTACGGGCACCTTCAACTGGTCGGAAATACCGATGACCACACCACCCTTGGCCGTGCCGTCGAGCTTGGTAATGGCCAATGAGGTAATCTGTGTGACAGCCGAGAACTGCTTGGCTTGTTCAAAAGCATTCTGACCTGTAGAGCCGTCGAGCACCAGCATCACCTCGTCGGGAGCCTCGGGCAGAACCTTCTTCATCACGTCCTTGATCTTCTTCAACTCATTCATCAGGCCCACTTTGTTATGCAGGCGGCCAGCTGTATCAATGAGCACCACGTCGGCACCATTGGCCTTGGCACTCTGCAAAGTGTCGAAAGCAACCGATGCAGGATCACTGCCCATCTGCTGCTTGATGACGGGAACGCCGACACGGTCACCCCAAATGGAAATCTGCTCCACGGCAGCAGCGCGGAAAGTATCGGCAGCACCAAGATAGACTTTCTTCCCAGCCTGTTTGAACTGCCATGCCAACTTGCCTATCGTTGTGGTCTTCCCCACTCCATTCACACCTACCACCAAAATGACGTAGGGTTTGTGGTCAGAAGGAAGATCCCAGTTTGCATTATCATCTGAATTGTTCTCGGCCAACAACGACGCAATCTCTTCACGCAGAATGCGGTTCAGCTCCGATGTAGACACATACTTGTCGCGTGCCACACGCTCCTCAATACGCTTGATAATCTTCAAAGTCGTGTCTACACCCACATCCGAAGTAATCAACACTTCCTCAAGATTGTCAAGAACATCATCATCAACCTTCGACTTTCCGGCAACGGCCCTTGCCAATTTGTCAAACACCGATGTTTTCGTCTTCTCAAGGCCCTTGTCTAAAGTCTCTTTCTTTTTACTACTAAAAAATCCAAATAAACCCATATAGCTATATCTTTTCAATTGCAAAGATACGGCAAAATGGGCAAAGCACAAAGAAATCGCCTAAATTATTAACATTCTTCAAATTCTTCCACAGAAATTTGCAATTCAGCACCATGCAGACACGAAAAAAAAATGTACACCCATCCCTACAGATGAGTGTACACAATATTGATTTCAAAGAATCTTACAATACCTGATGAAGTTCTTCACCAAGCCAAAAGTATCTCTTCTTATTTGAAGAAATCCTTCACAGCTTCATTGGGAACCATCTGCTCATCAAAGATGTATGCACCCGTCTTCGGACTGCGAACCATCTTGATTACCTTTGAATATGCGCGACCATCCTTCGAACCTTCGTGGAGGGTAGCAACGGTTTTCTTTGCCATGTGTCAGTGCCTTTCTTACTTAATCTCCTTATGAATGGTCATCTTCTTCAGGATGGGGTTATACTTCTTCAGCTCCATACGCTCAGGCGTGTTTTTACGATTCTTCGTCGTAACATAACGGCTTGTGCCAGGAAGACCGCTTGTTTTCATCTCGGTGCATTCCAGAACTACCTGGACGCGGTTACCCTTTGCTTTCTTGCTTGCCATGGTCTTAGTCTCCTATTACTTTAATGTCCTTCCAGTCCACGAAGCCCTTGGCAACAGCCTGCTTCAATGCAGCGTCCAGACCAACTTTATTAATCATGCGAAGACCAGCGGCGCTAATCTTCAACTGAATCCAGCAACCCTCCTCTACATAGTAGAATTTCTTGCTGAACAGGTTGACATCAAAGCTCCTCTTTGTACGATGCTTTGAGTGAGACACATTGTTACCAATCTGTGCCTTCTTTCCTGTGATTTGACAAACTTTAGACATTGCTATCTACTTTCTTTTAAGTCTTTTAATACTTACTTACTCCAAACAGGGTGCAAAGGTACAAAAAAGTTTAGAGTTTAGAGTTTAAAGTTTAGAGTTTTTTCCGTCCTTAAAGTTTTTTAACCAATTTCCGACTCAATGTAACGATTCAGTCCATCCATGACATTAGTGAATTTCTGCTTTCCTGTTTGTTGTTCTCTAAAATAATCCGTATTTTTGCATCGCTAATATAATCATAAGATAAAGGTAATGGAAAAGGCAATGAAAATTCTATGGATGCTCGTCCTGACGATGATGGCAGTCCGATGTTTGCACGCATGCAGAGCGACTATAGCACATTGCCAGATGGATACGAACTCTATCGCAAACTGCTGTCCTCACAGCCCGACCGTTCGGTAAGCATTATCTCTGTGGACTTCGTCACTTGTTTGGCGCAGCTGTTGAAGTCGGGGCCAGACAAATACTCGCCCCTTACAGGTGTCGAACTGGTGCGCCAGAAGGTGAAGTGCCTTTACCTGATGGGGGGCGTGTTCGGCTCGGCTGTCGAGCCTGATTACAACTTTGGTCAGGGCATCGAATTTTCCAAGACCTTTTTCCACCTCTGGCCGACGGACGTGGATATCGTCTTCTCGCCAGACGAAGTTGGCGACCGCATAGAGTATGTTCCCGAACAGGTCATTGCAGACATCTCGTGGACCGACGAGCATCCCATCAAGCAAGTCTATATGACCTGCGACTGCGATACGGGACAAAAGATGTGGGACCCCATGGCAGTCATCAATGCAGTAGAAGGCGACGAACTCTTCCAGCTCTCTGAGCGTGGCACAGTAGCCATTACAGATAAAGCCGAAACCATCTTCACACCATCTGCAACTGGCAACTGCCGTTACCAGTTGCCCGGTGATGCCGACTGGAACATCGCTATGCTGGAAAAGATCCGCAACGTGAACAAGACACATTAATAGGATTGTCTTTCTTGATCACCACATCAGATGCGCCTTTGCCATCCGCTCAAAGAGCAAGTAATCCGCTCTCCAGTCATTAGAGATGATGCTGGTGTCTGACATGCAAGTTCACAACCAGTCGTTTTACGACCTGGTGAATATCATTCGTGAACACTCTGATATTTTCCTCGCCTGGCACGTTTCGGAAACGGCAAAGCTGTATTCTCCAGCCGTCTTCAGGAACAAAAAGAAGTCTGGAGGGTACTGGTTCTAAAGATGCCGTTGTATTTTAGCTTCAAATTTTAATAATATATATTTCTTCTTCCTAAAAATACTTAAATTATATATCATTTATTTTTATAATATCTTTTTTTTTTAAAATTTGCAAAGAAAAATAATAAAGAAAAAATTGTTTATACTAACCTTTAAAATTAAATAATTATGACTATTACAAAAAAGTTGATTTTGTTTCTTATGCTTGTTATAGCAAGTAATGTAAACGCACAATCTAAATCAAGCAACAGTATTATTTATAAAGATATGTTGATTTATGAGTTACAAGGAAAAGTAAAGGAATGCAAGTATTGTTTTCGTATGGATTTTGAAGACGAATATACGGAAGGGAGAGTTATTAAATTTGACAATAGAGGGAAGCTTCAAACTATAAGTAATACTGAGATTAAAAAGATAGAAAGAGATGCAAATAATCGTATTACCCAAATAGTCATACAATACGATGAAGATTTAATAACAACAAGTGAATATAAATACAATACTAATGGAAAAGTAAACGTTGTAAAGGATAAGTCACAATGGCTTAACAGTAATGCAAGCGACTTGATAGACCAAAAAATATTTACATATAATTCTAAAGGTTTTATAAGTGAAATAACAGATAAAGATCTTTCCGGTGAAAGAACTGATTTAAAATCTAGTTATACTTATTTATCCTTTGATTCGAAAGGAAATTGGACTGAGCGCAAAACATTAGACCCAAGGACTGAAGAAGAACAATATGAAAAAAGAGTAATATTATACTATTAATATATTAAAACTGGAGAAGAGGGTAAGCAAGGGTTATTTCTAGGATAGACTCTGCCAAAAAACACATCGAGAACCTCTACAACCTGGCCTATGGTATGCTATTGACATAGGATAGGCAGTTTTTCACAAAAACTATTTCTCATTATGGCAAAGGGTCAACCCCCAAATCTAGATATAAACTCCAGCCAAGCAAAGGACATGGGATAATGCATATGTATATTCCAGTCCCTCAGATGTGGAAGTGGAAAGAGGTAGCTTCCGAATAAAATCCAAGGGAAGATTTTTCGAGATGGTATGAACCATAATCAAAATGCTAGCAATAGGCAAAACGGAAACCGTAACCATAAGCCGTTAAGTATTCCGTATTGAGGTTAGAACAAAAACTGTCTTTTTCCAATAGAATCTGCTTCTCTACCTTTGCGGTATGGAAGCAGTTTTTAATATCTCATTGCCCACATCGTGGGAAGAACTTTCCGACAAGCAGCTCTTACTCGTTTATGAACTGTTCGCAAGAGACTTGTCGGCGGCAGAGGTCAAGACGCTCTGCCTCATGAAATGGAATCGCCTGAAGGTGCTTGGTCAACTGCCTGACAAACGCTTTCTTATCAAGAAGAAAGGAGAGCCGGAGGTGGCTCTCAGCGTCAGACAGGTGCAACAAGCAACTTCAGTGCTCGATTTCCTGGATTCCTTTGCACCCATGCCTGTACGCATATCACATATAGGCAGACACAAAGCAATAGCCGCTGACTTCGAGAAGGTACCCTTCGAGCAGTATCTGTACGTCGATAACCTATTCCAAGGGTATCTCAATACACAGCAAGACGAGTTGCTGGTACAGATAGCGCAGGTTCTCTACGCCAGCGACCTTGTGAAACCAACCAAAGCACACCTCATAGGGGTGTTCTATTGGATGGCCTCACTGAAGCAGTACTTCGCACAGCTTTTCTCCAATTTCTACAAGTCTGCACCGACCAATGAGGACGGGGGCAGTCTCGGGGACGAACAAGCGAACTTGTTCAATAAGTTGCGCGACACAACGAACTCCATGATTCGTGCGCTCACAGGTGGCGATATCACCAAGGAGGCCCTGATCATGAAGATGGACACGCACAGAGCACTAACGGAACTGGATGCCAAAGCTAAAGAGGTGGAGGAATTTCGTAAAAGCGAGAGCAGAAATAAGCTTGCTTAATTTATGCCGAGCGCAGACGAAATAGACGAAGTCAATACCACAAAGCAGCAAATCAACAATAATATCTAAAGATTGTACTATGAATCCTGAACCTACATTCTCATGGAATGCAACGGCATTCTTTGCTGACCTGACCAAGAGAAACCGTTTCGCTGTCGCAAACGGATTTCACTTTTGCAAGGTCAGCGGTCTGGAAGGCTTTGAGGAAGCTCTTGCATCAATGCAATCGCATAAGGCCTTCGTCTGTGTGTCCGATATATCGCAGGGGTATACGGACATCAACAACACACCGCACACTCGTCGAGTGAAGACGGTGTTTCTCGCCATGCGCCATGCCATAGATAACATGGAGGCCCGGATGTCGTGCATGGAAACCATGCGCGAACTGTTCCGGCAGTTTATGTCGGTGCTGATACTGGAGCAGACAAAGCTGCAGCAGCACGCCATCTACCTGGATCCGCGAATCTCCTTCCAAGAAATAGACCGCTATTTCTTCTCGGGATGCGCTTGTGCTTACTTCCAAATCGCAGTAGATACCTGCACCGATTTGCAGTTCAATAATGAAGAGTGGGCTGATGACTGACAGCAGTAGCAGATTCTTCACTCTTCACTTTTCACTCTTCACTTATGGAAAACAAACATCCTGACCCGCAGGGGGAGCGCGAGAAATTTGTGCTCGCCTTCAATGACACGATGCTTCGCATCTGGCAGGAGCAGATAACACTCCTGGGAGTCATTGACACAGGCCGACTGTTGAAGTCGGTCAAGGCCCTGCCTGTCCGGGCTGATGGCCGCTTCATAGAGATAGGACTGTCACAGGCCTTCCTCGAATACGGCTTATGGCAGGACTTCGGCACAGGTAAGGAAATCCCCAGAGGTAACTCCGGGGATATAGGTCGTGAGAAGAAACGTGTCGCTAAAAAGTGGTTCTCCAAGAAATATTATTCCTCTGTCCTCAACCTGCGAGACTTCCTCGCAGAGAACATCCGGCAATGACTTCGTCGGACTGGTGGCCAAATCACTTGATGATAACTACAGAAGGTATAACCACTAAAGAAGTGAAGCCGTAATGCCTCACTTCTTTAGCAGATAAATTGGAATTTATGATGGTTCAGAGTTATACCTCCTCTGCCTGCATAGGCTTGTATATCGTG
>CAMYVQ010000006.1 GCA_947302435.1 uncultured Prevotella sp.
TTCCATGTCCTCGGCTCTGCGCTCACGCTCTGCCTGCTCGTCTATCTTCTTCACCAACTTGTCGTGTGTTGCGCTGAGGTCGGTGGGGCAAATGTAGTGTGCATTGCGGATGTCCTTCCCAACCTTGCTGAGCATACGGATGGTGTCACACCATAGACTGATGTTGCCGATATGGTAGTGGTTGCGCTTGGCAATCTTGTAGGAGTTCCAACAGACTTCAAGGTCGGTGGAGTGCATCATGAAGTGGCGGAAGTGGTCGATGCGTCCCGATTTGAGAAGGGTCTCATAGCGGTTGTCACGGAGTATCGCCTTGAACATCGTCAATGGTGCCAGTCCGTAGAGGTCACCCGTGAAGCCGTTGCGCTCCAGTTCGGGGATAACGTCCATCTTCGGGTAGAGGGGGAAGGTGGCAAGGTGGCTGTAGGTGTCATTGTCATAACGGAGTGCCATGCCCTCGTAGTAGGAGAAGCAGTCAAGGTATGGTCCCATCGTGCGCTTCAGTCCTATCACTTCACATTGCCCCTTGCCGTTGATGTAGTAGCGGCATATCTCTCTACAAGTAGCCTTGGAGGGTTCGCCCTTGCGGTGCTCAGTCTTGACCTGTGCCACACGGAGGACTTGCAGCCCTTTCCTTGTGGTGAGTGTGGTGAAGTAGGCTGACTGGCTGAGGGTGCGGTTTCTCGTCTCTTTCACCTCTAACTTGCGTCCACAATGGGGGCAGGTAAGGTGCTTGTATTTCTTTTCAGCGTCTGAGATAGTCCACTGGTGTCCGCACTCCATGCAGGTATGGCGGAGAGAGTTGGGATAGCGGTAGGCATAGTGGTCGGTGAGTTCATCGGCTGCCCACTTGATTGCTCTCTTGGCGATGGGTGCCGTGCCCTTGTCGGACTGGCACACCATCTTCTGAAATTGTGTTCTCGGTTTCATAATGCTCTGTTAGAAGTTGTCGAATAATGAGGGTTGCTGAATGGTGGAGGTCTGTGCCGTCCTTGCCTTTGGCTTGCTGCGTTGGGAAATGCGGTTGTAGGTCTCGTTCTCCAGCCTGCGGATGGCATTGCGTCGTGCCTCCTGCTTCTCTTCCTCGGTGAGTTCCACTACATGGTTCACCTTCACGTCACACTCCATCGGCTTGCCCACCTCCAAGTCCTTTTCCTCGGCTGCGTGGATAGCCAGTGAGTAGATTTCATCGTCATCGAAGCCGTGGCACTCGCTCTTCATCACTTCGTTGAGGATATAGGTCACGATGTCATCGATGCTGCGGTTCACTGAGTGGTATTTCTCTGCGAAGAGCGTGTCCTCGCTTGCCCTCTGCTCCAGATAGGAGTGGATGGTCTGTTTGAAACTTTCAGTTCCTTTCATGTCTGTATGGGTTTTAATGGGTTGTTACTTTTCTTTTCAGAGTGACACAATCCAAAGGAAAGTGCCTATAAGCAGGAGGATGGTGAGGATAATCGCCAACCAAGAGAGGATGATGGATAGGACAGTCTCAATGACTGCTGCCATCAGGTTGCATACAAGGTTCATCAGCCAGTCCAAGATGCGGAGGGGCATCAGAGCCATAATCATTGCCGTTGAAATAGCCATTTGTCTCATATTGCGCTTCGGTTTGGTTTGTATATGATTGCGGTTTCCACGAGTCGGAGGAAGTGAGTTTCCTGCCTTTGACCTATATGTATGAACCGCTGAACTTGCCATTTTTTTTGCGTCTGTCCTGTCGCCGTTGTCGTTTCGTTTCGGCGGCTCCACTAAGGCTACGAGGTTGGCTATACAAGTTTTTCGTGGAAAATACTACCTCGTAAGAGTGTGGAGATTTTCCAGCGAAACGCCTGCGCCCCGAACTTGTAGAGCCGAGATCCGTGGCCATAACTTTGCCGCCCAAACGGAACGACCGGAGACGGACAGGAAAAAGTGGCAATTCGCGGTCGTGACAACATATAAGGGGCTGGAACTCGGCTCTCCGACTTGGTGGGAAGCCGATAGTCTCGTCACTGTGTAAAAGGGAACTTGAAAGAGTGTATTATGGACATGGGGGAACAAGCCTACTGAATGTATTTCCTTGCAATGGGGAACAACTGGCAGTGAACAGAGAAAAGCAGGGACGGCAAGCCCATAAAACAAGTGTGCATTGGAAGGGACGGACAAATGCTTGTCATCTGTCTGGCACTTACGACGTACTCTTGTGGGGATTGCCTATCAGCAGACGACTCTCTATGTCTCTCCCTTTGACCGTGGGCGAAGAGAAAGACATGGAATGTTGGATGCCTGAATGCTTTTCCGTTAGTTCCTCCTAAACCTCATAACCGACAGCCGTCATTGAGGGGTGTCCTTTTAGGATTGGCAACAAGAGAAGTGAGCCAAGCGGGAGAGTCTGCCCGAATACTTTCAGGCAGGTATTCGCTTCGCTATCTTCTCGCCAATCCGCTGCCATGTCATTCTCTGAGGCTTGTCCCCAGAGTATGAGATGGCAGAAAAGGACAGCACCAACGACGAAGCCGTCGGCTATGAGGTAACTGGAGAAACTTGAACAAATCTACGAATGGAACAACTATGAAAAGAAAAAAAGATATATCATAGTAAAAGGTAGAAAACAAGAATAGGTGTGTATAAAAAAGTCTTCTGCAAGAACGGAACAGGGTTTCTTTGCTTCTTTCTTTCTCGCCTTGCGTGCTCATGAAAGAAAGAAGTTGGGCGGCATTTCTCAGCCGTCCGACTTCTCTTGCTTGCTTATGGATTATATCTTTCCCTGCTCGTGATAGCTATAGTATGCTCCATCCGTCACGATAACATGGTCGAGGAAGTGGATGCGCATGACCTCACAGGCTTTCTTCACGCTCTGCGTCAGTGTATCGTCAATTCTGCTTGGACGTATGCTGCCGCTGGGGTGGTTGTGGCAGACTGCCATGATGGTTGCATTGTTAAGAACTGCCTCACGCATCATAATCCGTATGTCTGCGCTCACCTCGGTAATACCTCCTTGGCTGATGCGCTCGGACTTGATAAGGCGGAAGTTCTGATTTATCAGCAGTATGTGAAACTCTTCCGTTGCGAGGTCTTGCATCTTGGGCAGCATATAGTTGTAGATACGGGTGGCGGTGCCCATATCGGGATGCAGTTCGGGTGTCGCTATCTGCCTGCGTTTTCCCAATTCAACGGCTGCGAGTATCTTGCAGGCTGTCTGCGTACCTACTCCCTCGATGTTGAGGATTTCATCGAAACGAGCCTTGCCCAATGTGTTGAGGTTGTGGTTGAACCTGCCCATCACTTGGTTGCCTATATCCACTGCGCTGTACTGCTGTGTACCGCTGCCAATGAGGATGGCAAGTAGTTCTGCATCGGTCAGTGACTCTGCGCCTAAACGCTGTAATCTCTCTGTGGGGCGGTCTTCGGGTGCCCACTGCTTAATGCTCATTCTTAATGCTGTGTTCATAATCAGTTGTATTTATAATTGTTTGTTCTACGATAGTTCTTTGTCTTGGCGAGGAACATAGCCATTCTGACGTGTGCCCCTGCCGATTCCATCCGCTCCTTGAATGCGTCCGATGTCCTGCCCGATGTGCAGATGTCGTCAATGAGCAGGATGCGCTTGCCCTTGAAGAAATCCTCGTCTATCCACACATTGTCCTCGGCTGCGTGTTCTCCGCAAATGTGTACCTTCTCTCGCTTTCCGATGACATGGATATGCTCGAACCCGTCTATTGCACCACATAGGGCGGACACCTTGGCTGAGAAATTGCGGAACCTGCGGGTATAGGTCTGTTGGCAACTTGCAGGGATGCAGACTATCACAGTGTCCTTCAAGTCCATCAATGAGAGAGCCTTGCCGATGAGCCGTGAAGCCTTGTCGGTAGCATAGCGTCTGCCTGACTTGAAGTCAAGGATGAAGCGGTCGTTCTCCAGTGTGTCGAATGATGCACGACGGAGGTAACGCTGTGGCACATAGTCGAGAAGGGCGTACTTAAACATATTCAATCTGCTTTTGATGTTCAACTTTTGTTTTTTGCGGATTTAGGAGCTGTGAAGTGAGTTCCTACTGAATCAAATCCGTACTCCGTGAATCCTTCGTTTTTTTTTTGCGTATTTCTATCGCCGTTTGTTTCGTTCCTGTGGCTTTATCAAAGGTTGCAGATTGGATGCGGCAAGTTTTTTCGGCAAAATACTACCCCCTGCGGTGTGGAGATTTTCCCGAAAACCCATGTGGCTTGAACTTTCCATTCCAATCTGCGGTTTTACCTTTGCCACGGGAACGTATCTAACGGGCGTACTGAAATACCTGCGAAGGTTCACGGGTCGGATTGCAATCAAGTGGCTTGCCCTTCTTCCTGGCAATGCCTGAGAAAACGAGAGTTTTGGATGTCAAAGAGTGAATACAAGAACGGCATACTGAAAAGGAACACCCCTAACGATGAACAAAGAAAAGCAGGGACAGCAAGACCATGAAGCAGGTGTGCATCGGAAGGGACGGACAAATGCTTGTCATCTGTCCGGCACATCCGATGTACTCTTGTGGGGATTGCCCATCAGCAGACAACTCTCTATGTCTCTCCCTTTGACCGTGGGCGAAGAGAAAGACATGGAATGTTGGATGCCTGAATGCTTTTCCGTTAGTTCCTCCTAAACCTCATAACCGACAGCCGTCATTGAGGGGTGTCCTTTTAGGATTGGCAACAAGAGAAGTGAGCCAAGCGGGAGAGTCTGCCCGAATACTTTCAGGCAGGTATTCGCTTCGCTATCTTCTCGCCAATCCGCTGCCATGTCATTCTCTGAGGCTTGTCCCCAGAGTATGAGATGGCAGAAAAGGACAGCACCAACGACGAAGCCGTCGGCCATGAGGTAACTGGAGGAACTTGAAATACCTCTACAAAAGCAAAATACGTGAAATGGAATACATCTACGGATAGACAAGGACAGGAAAGAAAATGGAAACAAAGCGTGTTTAGTGTTAAATGGACTTTTGTGTCAAATGGACAGCATAAACAAAAGGGTATGAGAAAGCAGGGACAGCAAGCCCTAAAGACAAGTGTGCATTGGAAAGGTGGGCAAGCCTGCTCGTCTGCCTTTCCAACGCATTCTTGTCAGGGATTGCCCGTCCAGCATCCAACTCTCTGTATCTTGCCCTTCACACCAGTGGGATGAGCAAAATACAGAATGTCGGATGCCTGAATGCTTTTCATCTTCCGCCTTATCACCATGACAGACTGCCGTCATTGAGGCCGTCCGAAAGGAGTGACATTAGGAGAAGTTAGCAGGCCATCTTCTCGTCGCTCCATTGCCATAGCATTCTCTTCGGCTTGCCCAAGAGTATGTTACGGCAATAAAAGGACAGCGCAATAACGAAGCAGTCTGCCGTGGGGATAATGGACGGACAATGAACCTATCGTAAGAAAAAGGAAATCGTTACCAAATGGAAACAGGTAACTAAAAGACATAAAATAGCCAAGGAAAAGGTAACAAAAACCTATAAAAACGTTAAGTTTCTGCCCATTTCTTTGGTGGTAACAGAATAAATGATTATCTTTGCACACACTAAGAAGCGTTCTTTGGAAATGTGTATAACGAGACAGAATATGTAATTCAGCTCGTTTCTAAATCGTTACCTAATTACCATCCAAATTGAGGTAACGAAATGATTTCTAAAGAGTTGTAATTTTCCCCGTAACAAGCATTGGAGAGGGGGCTTTTTCTGGGTGCAAAGGATTAACTTCTATAGAAATTGGTGAAAATTTGAAAAGTATTGGCTATAATGCTTTTGAAGGATGTGACAATCTTAAAACAGTAATCATAAAGAACAAAAAACTTGTGTCAGATAATAATAACCAAAAGCTTTGTGATATATTTGGTACACAAGTAACTACATATATTATTGGAGATAACATTACAAATATAAAGAATGAAGCATTTCAATACTGTGAAAACTTAGAAGAGATACAATTCATGGGTAATATTATTACTATAGGAAACAATGCTTTTGATGGTTGTAAGAGCCTAAAGAAAATCAATATTCCTGATGGTGTAAAAAACATAGGTAATCAGGCTTTCTATAATTGCAGGCAACTCACAGATATTACTGTGCCAAACAGTGTCGAGATGATTGGCGTATCTGCTTTTGCAGGTTGTGAAAACTTGAGGAACATCACGCTTTCACAAAAAATGAAGCAAATAAGTGATGGGCTACTCCAAGGATGCAGTAATATTTCTACGATTGCGCTACCTAGTGGTATTATATCCATTGGAGCAAATGCCTTTAATGGCTGCACAGAACTTAAAGAGTTAAACTTACCCAATGATGTTTCTGCTATTTATAATAATGCCTTTGAGAATTGTTCGAATTTAGCCTCAATCTATATCCCAAGTAGTTTGACAACTATCAGTAAAGATGCATTTTTCGGCTGTATCAGCCTAAAGAAAGTCATAGTTCCTGACATCAAATCCTGGTGTGGCATTACCTTTGCAACAGAAAACAGTTATTATAATCCTACAACCTCTAACCCACTGAGCATAGCACATCATCTGTACAGTGACGAGAATACGGAAATAGTTGATTTGGTGATTCCCGAAGGGGTGAAGAATATCAGCGCATCTGCTTTCTATGGCGGTAGTAGTCTGAAGTCAGTTACTATTCCCAGTAGTTTGAAGTCGATAGGAGGATTGGCTTTCTACGGATGCAACGGTCTTACAAAGACGATTGTGCCTGACATGACTTCATGGTGTGGAATAGAGTTTGGCGACAATCCGCTAAGCATGTCTGCACACCTGTATAGCGACAAAGATACGGAAATAACCAAACTTGTAATTCCTTCAGGCGTGACGAGCATTAGTGACTATGCATTTATGGGGGCTAGCAGCCTTACGTCTGTCAGCCTGCCAAATACGGTGCAAAGCATTGGCGACGGCACTTTCTATGACTGCTCCAACATCAAGTCGCTCGTTCTTCCCAATGGTATGCAAACAGTCGGGGAGAGAGCATTTGAAGACTGCTCAAGCCTTGAAACGCTGGTGATTCCCAACACCGTGAAGGCCATCGGAACGTATGCCTTTGCCAACTGTCTGAGCCTCTATTCAGTGACTTCGCTCATCAACATGCCGTTCAAACTCAACAATTCGGCATTCCGATACACGGGCGAAGACTATGACAATGATGTGATTTACATGGCAGCTAAGCTTTATGTGCCACGTGGCAAGACGGCCATGTACCAAATGACGGAGGGCTGGCAGAAGTTCCTGAACGTGCTGGAGACTGACACGAAGTTCAAGCTGACCTATAAAGTGGATGGTGAAGTGTACAAGACCTACGAGATACAGGCTACTGAGGTGATTACTCCCGAACCTGATCCTGTGAAGGAAGGCTACATCTTCTCTGGCTGGAGCGAGATTCCTTACTTGATGCCGGCTGAGGACGTGACCATTACAGGTAGCTTTACGATTGATCCCGATTACAATGCAGCCGTAGATGGTATTGCAAAGGATGAGACGGCACCGAAAGCCTACTATACCGTTGACGGTCGCCGTCACGATGCACAGCAGCGTGGTCTGAACATCATCCGCATGAGCGATGGCACGGTGCGGAAAGTGATGGTGAAATAGTCATTTGACGGTTGACACAATCCTTCATCAAAAAGGTCTTCACGTGGTTTCATGACCATGTGAAGACCTCTTTGGTTGGCTTTACCTAACTATGATTCGATAAGAGGTAACTCTCCCAGAAATCTGTCGAAGTCACTTTGGAACAGGTGGTCTTGCACGATGCGGTATTTCTCGAACTCCGTCTCGGCATGAAGCACTGCCTCTTCGTGGCTCACTGTCCCCGCATTGTCGAGCAACGGGCGCTCGTCGCTGCTCAGATAGGCATCAATGCGCTTGGCCCAATCTTCCATCGTCATCGGGATATGCCTCTTGGCACGGCTTTCGGCAAACTCTAACACAGCTGTCACGATGCGCCCCATGTCTTCCAACTCCATCTGCTTCAGGTAGTTCTTGGCAATCACGACATCAGTCTTGACAATTTTCCCGTCGGGTGCATTCTCCCATGTGGTCAGCCCCATGTGTTCTTTGTTTGCGTCGGCCCTCTCCACTATCAGTTCTGCAGCTGTACGTCCATGTACGGCATAGTGCATCTTGTTCTGGATTCGCTTAAAGAACAGCCTTGTGGTCGGAGCATCTTTATTATAATCCATGCTCGTGGCGTAAATGTCCGTTAGTTTCTGGTAGAACCGCCGTTCGGAGAGGCGAATTTCGCGAATCTCTGCCAGCAAGTGTTCGAAATAGTCCTCGCCAAGGAACGTGCCGTTCTCCATGCGTTTTTTGTCGAGTACATAGCCGCGGATAGCAAACTCACGAAGAACACTGGTAGCCCATTGGCGGAACTGCGTTGCGCGAACAGAGTTCACGCGATAGCCAACACTGATAATTGCATCGAGCTTGTACATCACAACCATACGCTTTACCTCACGACTGCCTTCTTGCTGAACTGTTTCCATTTTGGAAATAGTTGTTTCTTCCTTCAGTTCACCAGTCTCAAAAATATTTGCAAGATGCTTGCTAATGGCAGGCACTCCCACATCGAAAAGTGCCGCCATCGCTTTCTGCGTACACCACACATTCTCGTCTTTGTAGAAGACCTCTATACCTTGCTCCTTATTCTCTATCTGGAAAATCAGGAACTCAGCTGTACTATTTCTTATTTCCCTCCTTTTTGCCATACTCGTTTTCTGTGTCTATATAGCTGCAAAGTTACGAAATAATGAATAAAACTCTGTGAAATGTGCCAAAAAAAATGTTTTCCTTTTGCATTTCGCTCGCTTATTTGTACCTTTGTCGCATCATTCTGTTTAACAAGAAAGTGTTATGAGATTCAAGAGGATTTTACTGAAGCTGTCGGGTGAGAGCCTGATGGGCAAGCAGGGGTTCGGAATAGACCCCGAGCGGCTGAGCGACTACGCACAGCAGATTAAGGAAGTGAGTGAGATGGGTGTGCAGATTGGCATTGTCATCGGTGGTGGTAACATCTTCCGCGGACTGAGCGGAAGTCAGAAGGGCTTCGACCGCGTGAAGGGCGACCAGATGGGCATGTGCGCCACGGTGATTAACTCATTGGCACTCAGCTCGGCATTAGGTGCCATCGGCGTGAAGAACAAGGTGCTGACGGCTATCCGCATGGAGCCTATCGGTGAATTTTACACGAAATGGAAGGCTATCGAGGCTATGGAAGCCGGTTGTGTGTGTATCTTCTCGGCTGGGACGGGCTCGCCTTATTTCACGACCGATACAGGCTCTTCGCTGCGCGGCATTGAGATTGAAGCCGACGTGATGCTGAAAGGTACGCGCGTGGACGGCATCTACACTGCTGACCCGGAGAAAGACCCCACGGCCACGAAGTTCACCGATATTACTTATAAAGAGGTGTTGGCTCGAGGGTTGAAAGTGATGGACCTCACGGCTATCTGCATGTGTCAAGACAACAATCTGCCCATCTACGTGTTCAACATGGACATCGTAGGCAATCTGAAAAAGGTGATGCAGGGCGAGGAGATCGGAACGCTGGTACACAATTAAGTGAATAAATGACGAGAAAAGAAAAGAGTGAGGGGTTCGCCCTTCACTCTTTTATTCTTCAACGAAGTCTACGTATTCGCCTTCGTTTTCTTCAAAAATCTTTCTGCGGTTTACTTTCGGACGGTCGTCGATGATGGTTACGCCTTCTTGTGTGGTTGTCGTCTGACGTGTCTGCTGTTCTTGCTCCTGACCCCCATGAGGACGATAGCGGTGAAAACCTTTGCCAGAGCCTTTGAAATAGTTCTTGTCGAATTGTGGGCCTTCTCCTTCGCCCCGATAGTATTTGTCTGACATGCGTTTGACGGTTTCGTCATCGTAGTCGCCCGTGAGGTGCTGGCGAAGACGGATAAAGCCTTTGCGAATGTAGAACAGTACGATCAGGACTATGGCAGCCATGAACGCAATGAGGAAGATGATAACAGCTCCGAAAAACTGCATGGATTTCAGCGTTGGGAAAAGGTTATTGCTATTGTTTGTTGCGTGTTGCCACTGAGAGCACCACATACCACGCTATAGCGGCTGCGATGCCAATAACGCTAAAATAGAAAATCAGCGGATAGGCAATCATCAGTGCCGAGGTGATGACGAAGATGTATTTCACCTCGTTGCCCTTCCATCCCCAGTGTTTGAACTTCAAGGCGAAGAGGGGCAGCTCGGCCACCAACAGGTAGCTGCTCAGTAACACTAATGCCACAATTATATAAAAGTAGTAATTGGGAAGGGTGTAGGGTTCAAACATCCTTTGTGCATCGAGCCAACTGATCAGCGATCCCCAGAATAAGGCATTGGCAGGTGTAGGTAGTCCGATGAACGAGGTGGTTTGTCGTTCGTCAAGGTTGAACTTTGCCAATCGCAAAGCCGAGAAGGCAGCCATGATAAAGGCCACGAAGGGTAGGGGAATGAAGTGCTGATGAAAGCCCGAAAGGAATGAGAAAATGATGCATGAGGGTGCTACACCGAAAGTGACGACATCTGCCAATGAGTCGAGTTCCTTGCCTATGGGTGAGCTGACCCCTAACAGACGGGCTGACATACCGTCGAAGAAGTCGAACACAGCGCCGATGATGATGAACAGCAAAGCCATGGTCAGCATGCCGTCCAGTGCGAAGACAATGGCGATGCAACCAGAAATGAGGTTGCAGCAGGTGATGCTATTAGGGATGTGCTTTTTCATGGCAGTCGGGCTATTACGGTTTGGTCGCCTGTTGTAGGCTGTCCCATCTTGATTTCAGCTTTCGAGCCTAATGGCAAGAACACGTCGACACGCGAACCCAGTTTGATGAAGCCTAAGTGCTCGTCGATGTAGCAGTCTTCCTGATCCTTGGCGTAGGTTACAATGCGACGGGCCATGGCACCAGCAATCTGGCGCACCAGCACGTCCTGGCCGTCAGGTGTCTCAATCATGATGTCGGCATGTTCGTTCTCCATGCTGGCCTTGGGCAGCCATGCTTTATGGTAGTTGCCGTCGAAATGCTTCACGGACTTCACTTTTCCGTCGACGGGGAACCAGTTGGCATGCACATTCAACGGACTCATGAAGATGCTGATCATCAGTCGCTTGTCATGAAAGTATTCGGTTTCTTCAACTTCTTCTATCACAACGATTCTTCCGTCAGCAGGAGCCACGACAGTCTTCTCAGTGTCACCGGCAAAATAGCGGATGGGACAACGGTAGAAGTTGAGCATCATCATCCACGCAAAACCAAAAATTGCAATAAAAAGAATAAAAGGAATAGGGGTGTCGAAGGATCGCCAGAGAATGACGCCGATGGCTATAATGGCAAATAGAGTATAGAGCAATTCTTCTGTGCCCTCACGGTGTATTCTGATTTTTTTCAGTTTCTTGATTCTTTCTCCCATGGTTAGTTTTAGTACTATATCCAAGAATTAACGCCGACATGGGATTCCATGCGCGTAAAATGAGTATGCAAAGGTAATGTTTTTTTGTAAAATGACAAACTTTTTGTATGTTTCTTTGATTGTTTGGTGCCAGAAAAGACAATTTTTTGTCCAAAAATCGAGCCAGATGCCTGTCTTACCATGTATCGGTCCATTCGATGACAGGAAGTTCCGTTCCGTCTTGTTGCCTGTTGAACTTGATGGGAAGCCACAGGTGGAGACTGTTTGACAGATGGCGCGGATTCCAGATGTCGGCCATGAAAATGAACTGGCCGTTATGCTTCAGAATATAGGTACCTTGTGCGCCGAAGGTCTTGTTGGCCGGCATGTTGCGATAGCCCGTGGCCTCGCCTTTGAAAGGGGAGGGTAGCTGCTGCCAAGGCCCCCAGATGTTCTCAGCCGTGAACATGCGGGCTTCGTTGGGATCCCAGCCTGTGCAACCTGAGCAGATGAGCCAGTAGCGGCCGTTCTGCTTGAAGATACAGGGGGCTTCGTTCTGTCCGCCGGGAGCCACCATGACATAGCGCCCCGTGTAGTCGAGGTAGTCGTCGGTCAGTTCGCTGATGAGCAGGGTGAGATTCTCCTGTGACGAAGTGATGTGATAGGCGTGTCCGTCGTCGTCGATATAGACTGTCATGTCGCGGCTCATCTGTCCGACCTCCATGTCACGCCAGAGGTACATGCCCTTCTCCACTTCGCGCCGCCATCTGAGTGTCCACCATTTTTTCCATCGTGAGGCATTGGTCTTCTTGGCGGCGGCAATCTGTTCTTCGCTCATGTTGAAGGGCCATTTTCCGGCATGCAGACGAGTGCTGCGCAGAAAACGGAACGGGCCTGTAGGCGATTCGCTCTCGGCAAAGGCCACGCGGGCGGCTTCGTAGCCCTGCCCTTTCAGTTCCAAGTGGAAAAGCATGACGAACCTCTTTGTCTTTTCGTTGTACAGCACCTTTGGGCGTTCCATGATGCAGCCGCGTTCAATATCGTGGCCAGCGGTCTCGCTGACAGCCAAGGCAATGCCCTCGTTTTTCCATTCCTGAAGGTCTTTCGACGAGTAGACAGCGATGCCTTTCTCCGTTGTGAATCCCCGATAGGGACGGTGCTCGCCATACCAGTAGTAGGTGCCTTCATGAAAGATGATGTTGCCGCCATGGGCGTTGATGTGATTCCCCTCAGTGTCGGGCCAAAGCTGTCCGTTCCGGGGTTTGTCCGCCCAGATCATGGTAGTACAGATGGTGAGCGACAAAAGGAGAATGTTTCTCAGTAGGGATGTTGTGCGATGCTTCATTTGAGTCATGTCAGTAATTATGTTAGTTTTTTCCTGTTCACGTTCACGTTCTCGTTCACGTTATTCTGCTACAAAGTTAAATAAAAAATTCCGAATCGTTTGTCTTAATCACGGAAAAGATGTAAATTTGCAGCATCATCATTAATATTTATTTTATATTTGGTAAGATTATGGTAAAGCATATCATTCTGTGGACATTGCGTCCCGAACTTTCAGAAGAAGAGAAGCAAACAGTGAAGGCAGGCATCAAGGCTGGTTTGGAAGGACTGGTGGGTAAGGTGCCAGGACTCATTGACGTTAAAGTTCACATCGATGGGCGGTTGGCTTCATCGAATGCCGACGTCATGCTTGACTCTACGCTCGAGTCAGCCGAGGCTCTGAAGGGCTATGCCCAGCATCCCGACCATTTGGCTGTTGCCAACGGCAAGGTGCGCCCCTATACTGTCAGCCGTTCTTGTCTCGATTTTGAAATCTAAGGCTGTCTGGGGATAATGGAAGATTTCATTCACCTGCACGTACATACTTATTATTCGATACTCGACGGGCAGTCGAAGATCAAGGATCTGGTGAAAAAAGCCATCGGCGACGGCATGCGGGGCATGGCTGTCACCGATCATGGCGACATGTTCGGCATCAAGGAGTTCCACGACATCGTGATGGGCGTGAACAAAGACCGGAAAAAGCAAGGCTTGGAGCCTTTCAAGCCTATTTTCGGCTGTGAGATGTATGTGTCGCGCCACGGATCGAAAACCTTACGCCGTGGCAAAGAGGACCAGAGCGGCTACCACCTCATTGTGCTGGCCAAGAACTATCAGGGCTATAAGAACCTTATCAAACTGGTCAGCAACTCGTGGGTCGACGGCTATTATATGCGACCGCGTACTGACCGTGAAGATCTGGAGCGTTACCACGAAGGACTCATTGTTTGTTCGGCCTGCATTGCCGGCGAGGTACCCAAGAAGATTTTGGCCGGCAACATAGAAGGAGCACGCGAAGCCGTGGAGTGGTACCACAACCTGTTTGGCGATGACTACTATTTGGAGTTGCAGCGCCATGAGGTGAAAGACCCCACGGTTCGTGCCAACCGTGAGACCTTCCCTTTGCAGCAGCAGGCCAACCGTGTGATTATTGAACTGGCTCGTGAATATGGCATCAAGCTCGTCTGTACGAACGACGTACACTTTGTGGAACAGGAGAATGCCGAGGCTCACGACCACTTGCTTTGTCTCTCCACGGGCAAGGATCTCGACGACCCCACCCGTATGCTCTATTCCAAACAGGAGTGGTTCAAGACGAAGGCCGAGATGAACGAGATTTTCGCTGACGTGCCTGAGGCTTTGAGCAATACGTTGGAGATTCTTGACAAGGTTGAAATCTACTCGCTCGACCACGACCCCATCATGCCTTTCTTCCCCATTCCCGAGTCGTTTGGAACAGAGGAGGAGTGGCGCAGAAAGTTCTCCGAAGAAGACCTGTACCGTGAGTTCACCACCGACGAGAATGGAAAGAATCCTCTTCCACGTGAGGAGGGTGAGAAGAAAATCAAGAAACTGGGCGGTTACGACAAACTGTATCGGATCAAGTTCGAGGCCGACTATTTGGCCAAACTGGCGTATGAGGGAGCACAACGCCTTTATGGCAAGAGTGAATCCTCAACAAATGGGGCAGCGGAAGCAAACTCTTCACTACCGGCTGAGGTCGAGGAACGCGTGAAGTTTGAGCTCCACATCATGAAGACCATGGGCTTCCCAGGCTATTTCCTCATTGTGCAGGACTTTATCAACTCTGCACGCGATGAGCTGGATGTCTGGGTTGGGCCGGGACGTGGATCGGCGGCTGGAAGTGTGGTGGCCTACTGCTTGGGCATCACGAAGATCGACCCGCTGAAATACGACTTGCTGTTCGAGCGTTTCCTGAACCCAGACCGTATCTCCTTGCCCGATATTGATACCGATTTCGACGATGACGGACGCGGCAAGGTGCTGAAATGGGTGGAAGACAAGTATGGTCATGAGAATTGTGCCCATATCATCACCTATGCCTCTATGGCCACAAAGAACTCCATCAAGGATGTGGCCCGTGTAGAAAAACTGCCGTTGGCTGTCTCCAATGCCCTCTGCAAAGCCATCCCCGACCGTCTGCCTGACGGTCTGAAGATGAACTTGACAAACGCCATCAAGTGTACCCCTGAGTTGCGTGATGCTGAGGCTTCCCGTGACCCAGTGCTGGCTAACACAATCAAGTATGCCAAGATGCTCGAAGGCACTGTGCGTGGCACGGGTATTCATGCCTGCGGCTTTATCATCTGTCGCGACCCCATCAGCGACTGGGTGCCTGTATCCACGGCTGACGACCCTGACTTCAAGGACACGAAGACCAACTGCACGCAGTACGACGGCCACGTCATTGAGTCGACGGGTTTGATCAAGATGGACTTCCTCGGACTGAAGACCCTCTCCGAGTTGAAGGAGGCCTGTGCCAACATCAAGATCACAAAAGGCATTGACATTGACCTCGACCATATCCCCATCGACGACCCGAAGACCTACGAACTCTATCAGCAGGGGCGCACCATCGGCACGTTCCAGTTCGAGTCGGCTGGCATGCAGAAATACCTGCGCGAGCTGCACCCCACTGTGTTCGAGGATCTCATTGCTATGAATGCACTCTACCGTCCGGGACCCATGGACTATATCCCCTCGTTCATTGCCCGTAAGAACGGTCGCGAGGAAATCAAGTACGACATCCCCTGCATGGAGAAGTACCTGAAGGATACCTATGGCATCACCGTCTATCAGGAGCAGGTAATGTTGCTCTCGCGCCAGTTGGCCGATTTCACCCGTGGCGAGAGCGATGCCCTGCGCAAGGCCATGGGTAAGAAGAAAAAAGACATCGTCGACGCGATGAAACCGAAGTTTATTGAAGGTGGACAGAAGAACGGACACGATCCGAAGGTGTTGGAGAAAATCTGGGCCGACTGGGAGAAGTTTGCTTCCTACGCCTTCAACAAAAGTCATGCCGCCTGCTATTCGTGGGTGGCCTATCAGACTGCCTATATTAAGGCGAACTACCCGGCTGAGTTCATGGCGGCCATCATGACGCGCCGTCGCGACCAGATTACGGAGATTACGAAACTCATGGACGAGTGCAAGCAGATGGGCATCGCTACTTTAGGTCCCGACGTGAACGAGTCGTACCTGAAGTTTGGTGTGAACCATAAAGGTGAGATTCGTTTCGGACTGGCTGCTATCAAGGGCATGGGCGATTCGGTGGCCGAGGCCATCATCCGTGAGCGCGAGGCTAACGGTCCCTATACCACTATCTTTAATTTTGCCGAGCGTGTCAGCATGAGTGTCAACCGCAAGGCTTACGAGTCGTTAGCTCTCAGTGGCGGCTTCGACTCTTTCGGCATCCGTCGTGAAGCTTTCTTTGCCGAGAATGCCAAAGGTGAGACTTTTCTCGACCTCTTGGTACGCTACGGACAGAGTTATGCGCAGGCTAAGACAGAGGCGCAGAACTCGCTCTTCGGTGGCTTCGACAGTGTGGAGATTGCCACGCCGCCCATTCCCAAGACCGATGTGCGCTGGAGCGATATTGAGCGGTTGAACAAGGAACGTGATTTGGTGGGCATCTATCTCTCTGCCCATCCGCTCGACGAGTACAAGATCGTACTCGACAATCTCTGCAATGCCCATTGCGACGAGCTGGCCGACAATGGGGCTGCACTGAAAGACCGCGAGGACGTTACTTTGGGTGGCATTGTCACCGCTGTGCGCTCTAAGTTCTCGAAAAATGGCAAGCCCTGCGGCTTTGTCACGCTTGAAGATTTCAACGGTTCGGGCGAATTGGCCCTTTTCGGCGACGACTGGGCCCGTTGGAATGGTTGGTTCACTGAGGGTGCTGCCGTTTATGTTGTGGGCAAGATGAAGCCGCGCTTCTATAATAATGAGGTGAAGGAGTTGAAGGTAGGCAATGTGGAGTATCTGCAGTCAGTGAAAGAAAAGGCCATCGACCGGATCACCATCTCGCTGACCACTGACCTGCTGAACGATCAGATTGTTGCCGAACTTGGTGAACTGATTGCCGAGCATCCGGGCAAGACGAAGCTCTTCTTCCAGTTGCGCGACTCCGCAGGCAAGCACCATGTGCTTCTCCGTTCCCAGAAAAGCATGGTCGACGTGCGTTACAGTCTCATCGACTACATCGAACGTACCGAGGCTCTTGATTATAAGATCAACTGATTTTTTGGGAAATATAAGCCCGGCATCGCTTTCTGATGTCGGGCTTTGTCTTTGTGGGCTATTTTACAGTGTCTCAATTTCTTTTTCCGTAAGGCTTGTAGCCTTCGCAATGTCAGCTATCGGAAGTCCCATTGCTTTCAGCTGGCGTGCAACGTCCATGCGTCCTTCTGCTCTTCCTTCCGCTCTTCCTTCTGCTCTTCCTTCTGCTCTTCCTTCCGCTCTTCCTTCTGCTCTTCCTTCTGCTAATCCTTCTGCTCTTCCTTCTGCCAATCCTTCTTGCTTGGCTCCTTCCAATACGTCATTCTGATACATCACTATGTCCAAATGGTTGTCGTATTCAGCACGTTGCTTTCTGTCCATTTTCAGGTATTCCAGGCGCTCTCTTGCTTCCTGCAGTCCTGGGGCGGTGGTGTCTTCCTTGATGTGTCCGGTCTTCAGGTAGTCGAGCCACTCCTCAAGTGGGGTGGTGGCCAGTTTGTTGAACTCGTTGACTCTTATGATGTAGTACTCTGGGAAGACCTCTTCTGGCGCAGCCATCCGTAGTGCTTCCTTGTCACGTTGCCCGATGCGCAGGTCGTCGCCGGTGTGTACTCCTGTGAGCTTTGTCTGTCCGTGGTAGAGATAGTCGGCTCCCTGTCCCAGGTCAAAATAGATGATGTTGATGGAGTAGACCTTCTTGACGTTCTTGTAGCTTTGTCCGCGTGTGATGTGCTCTGTGATGGCCTTTGCCACGCCGTAGAGCACGCGCTGCAGGTAGTAGAGTTCGCGCGTCTGCTGTATCTCCACCAGTATGATTTCGTCTTTCGAGTTTCTCGCCTTAATGTCAACGCGGTTGAATTTGTCGTCTTCGTATTCTTGGTTCCCTTCGCTTTCCAGTAGCTCCATGATGGTGATTTTCTCACCGAGTAGTACCGAGATGAGTCCTTCGAACACGACGAAGTCAGCCTTGTTGCGCAGCATGCGCTTGGCTGCCCAGTCGAATCTTACGTATCTGTTGTCCTCGTTCATACACTTTCATTAAAAAACAGCTGCATACGCTTTTTTGATATCAATCAGTCTTGCAAGAAGAGGCTTTTTCTGCCGGGCAATTGACATATTATAGCGTGTCTGCATATTGATGAGCAGTTCTGGATTAATGCCAAGGGCAGCCTCTACCATCAAGGCAAATTCTGTAGAAACAGGGCGTTTGCCATTTAGTATTTCGTTGAGTTGTGTATAAGGTATTGACAGCACTTCCGAGAATTTCTTCTGTGAAATGCCTCTTGCCTCCAGTTCCTCTTTCAGTACATCTCCTGGGTGTGTGGTCGTTCTGTTCATATCTCTACTATTATTGATAGTGGTTTGTAATGTCTGTCACGGTGCAGATGGTAATGACAGGCTCCATTCCCTCTTGCCTTATTTTGAACTCCAAGCGATAATGGTAGTCTATGTGGATAGAGAAATAGCCATTGTCCAATGCCTCAAAGTTAAGAGAATTGAATACGAACAGGTCTTCCATACGAGTCGCCGCCATCAGCGTATCTATGCGCTTCTGGTACTTTGTCACGACCGCCTTTTGGAACCGGTATTTCTTGTTCTTGCATTTACCGTCGTTGTAAAGTTCCTCCAAGTAGTCATTCTCGTATTCTATTACCATGGTTTTCTCATTTTGGATGCAAAGGTAAACACTTTGTCTGATATTCACAAATTTTGTGAACACTTTTTTGTATATGTGGTGAAAACAGTTGTATAACACCCATGATAGGCTTGATAAAAGGGTTTCTGTCCCCCTTATCGGTAAAAAACAAGCCCGGCATCGCTTTCTGATGCCGGGCCCGTTCTTTATGCTTAATAGTCTGTTGGACTATCTGTTACCATGCCATGTCGTCCTCTTCCTCTTCCTCTTCCCAGATGTCGGGTTTGCGACGGGAGAGCATCTGATCGGGGGTGATGGTGTTGTCGTTGTCGAGTGTACCATTGAAGCCCTCAGGGTTCTGGATCGAAGTGGCGATCATGTGTTGCAAAGTCAGCTGAATAACGCTGGTTTCGGGATTGATATATGCTTTTTTCATATTCTTTCTTTGTTTTCAGTGGGTTAATAAACTTTGTTTACGCTCACTTTTTTATTTCATCACAACCTTCTTGCCGTTGACGATGTACAGACCCTTGGCAGGTGCTGACACGCGCTGGCCCTTCATGTTGTAAATGCTCTCAGCATTCTTCTCGGCAGCAATGGCGTTGATGCCAGTAGCTTCTTCGCCTGCGAAGACAACTCTCAGTTCACGGGCAGCAGAAGGATTATCCAACATCAAGAATGCCTTTCCCGCAGGGATAGTGACTTCACCCTGAGATCTGTCAATCATTCTAAATTGTGCCTCATTGTTGTCATTAACAATCAGTCCATAGAATGTGTGTTCTCCCCACGTGTTGTAAGTCTCGGTTGACGAGAACATCAGGCTACCCTTGTCCGTCTCAGAGCTTTCAATCACTGGGATGTAGTAGGTCTTTGCTTCCTTAGCACCCTTCAATACCAAACCAGTCTCAGCCTGAACATCATCAACCTTCTTCAATGTCACATAATCATTAGCGACAGTAGCGGTGTAAGCTTCGACTTCGCTTGCAGAGAAGTCAAGCGCACTATTGGTAACGGTGGTTGCCCAACCCTTTTCACCGATAGTCACGGCCTCAGCAGTCTTAGCGGCGACACCAGTCACAGCAGGCTCACTTTCATTTCCATCAAAAGTAATGGTGATGTCGTAAATGCCCTTGACTGGGATAGCGATTGCAACATTGGTGCCAGGATACCAAGAAGCGTCATTGATAGCAGATGTTGACTCCACACGCTCCTTCTTGAACACCTTAAACTCAATGGTCTGCTTGTCCAGCGTCAGGTTGGCGTAAGTCTTGGTGTATTCATTACCGTTCAACTCCAGATAATCAGTTTGGGTGGCCTGATCCCAAAATCCAGAGAAGATGTCTGAGTTACTACCTGCTACTGCATAGACATTGCTCGGACGACGGAGGTCGAAGTCTGTCAGCACAATGTTGTTTCCGCTCTGTACGTGGAACACATAGTTACCGGCAGCACCTGTCTTGAAGTATTTCACGTATGAGGTCATACCAGCGGTGTTATTCTCATTGCCATTGATGTCACGGTCGGGAGTGCCAAGGTCAGTTGCGGCCAGACCGTCTTCTGCATTCAGAATAGAAACAGTGACTCCGCTGCGTGTCTCATTACTCCAACCTGCAGCCTTCAACTTCAGAACATACGTCGTGTTAGCCTTCAGAGGCATTTCGTAGCCAACAGTCTCACCGTAGGTGATACCACCGCTCCAAGTGAACACTGCCGAAGGTATGCTGGCATCTTTCAGACCGGGATAGGTCTCGGTGTTCTTCAGCATCATGCGGAAATTCTCACTGGCAGTCCAACCAGCAGGCGTATAATCCAGAGGAGAAGCATTGTCCTCAGCACACTCACTGAAGTCGCCATCATAGAATGCGTTCACTTCTTCAGTGTTGGCAATCAGGGCGATGTCGTCAATCAGAGAGTTGACAAGCAGTTTGCTATTCGTTGCTTCAGTGTCAAGTGCCTTGGCAGCAGCAATGTTAGCACGAGCCTCTGCGTTATTATAAGGAGCATATTCACCAGCCTCGAAGCCCCAAGCGGCATTGTCGTAAGCAGCAATAGCTGTAGCAAGGTTAGCGTAGTCGGTTTCGTCAGCAGCAGCAGCGTAAGAGGTGATGGTCACGCTCTCAGGTGAATAGATGAACCACTGAGAGTTGGCACAAGCCCAGCCCAGATACTTCACACCGTATGTGTAGTCGCCGGCTTCGGAAGCATAGAACCATACATCATTGTGATACATGCCATCTTGGAATGCTTTCAGGGAAGCGGTCATATTGTTGGGAATGTATCCACCGTTATATCCGTAATTGCCCCAATCGTCAGAAAGTGCGGTCTCGCTTAACTCGTCATACACAGACTTAATCTGTGTCTCGCTGTTGCCGAAGAAGAGCACAACAGGCGGGCAGTCTACACCAGCGGCAATCATTTCCTTTACACGGTCATTGCTACCAGCGCGGTAGAATGCCTGCATGGAGAACTTGTAGAAGCCAGGTTCAGCAATATGGATGGTATTGGAATAAACTGTTTCAGGAGCGTTGCTGGGCTGACCACCTTCGTATTTCTCAAGAACACTCTCAATAGCTGATGGAGCTACGAAGTCGCCCTGAACGTAGTTCTCGGTCAACTCTGCTTCAAGAGCAGCCACGGTGGTGATACCCTCAAGCGAAGCGTAGTCGCCAGAAGCGAAGGCAGCAGCGGCAGCAGTTGCAGCCTGTCCGTCCTTCAACGCCTGCATAATTGTAGCGTGTGCAGCAGGATTCTCAAGCGAGAACTCAAGTGGGTTTCCACTGGTCTGTGAATCACCCCACACCTTAGTGACATCTGCAACATCCTCATCGTTATACTTGAAATAATCGTTGTCTCTGGTCAGTATGCCGTGAATCTTGAAATGACCATTGGCAGTAGCAACCAAGTTGAACTTAGCACGGTCATCATTGACTGTATTGTCTGCCCAGAAGTCCCAAATGTTATTTTCAGCGGTACTCATACGATAGAATCTGTCGGTATCGAAAGGCTTCAGGGTGGTGTTATTCTGACCGTCGGTAGCAACCTTGATAGCCAGACCGTATTTATCGACGGTAACATGAGTACCAGAATTCAGACCACGAGACAGATAGCGTCCTTTCAATGCACCCTCGTTCTCAACTTTGAAGAAATAGGTGCCGTCGAATGCAGCAGGAGTCTTCAGAGTGATGGTCTGAGCGGCATTGTATGTGTTACCGGTAGCATAGCCGATGGCCTCAGCAGGAATAGCCAGCGTATATTCTGAAGCGGCTGTAACATCTGCGGGAACAGTGAAGGTAAAGCCGCTTGTCGTAGCCGAACATGCAATGGCTTCATCATTCAAAGTCACACCCGAATAGTCCTGTGTAAGAGCTTCACCAGAATTGGTAGTAGCAACAAAACTTACAGTTACAGTGTTGCCCGGCTGGATGTAGGTGATGTCAGCCGTAGCCTCGCTCACCTCATACTCGTAATTTGCAGGCTCTACGGTCAGGGTATTGTCAGTAGCACTCTTGTAATAGATGACAGTACCAGCAGTCAGTGCCACCGTACCTGTTGTGATAGCATCACCAGTGGCCTCATCCTCAAATTGTAAACCATTAGTGGTCTGAATGATATCGTCAGCTGTACCGGCAGTGATTATATAATCACCAGCAATTTCTACTACATATTTATACCATTGGTCTGCTTTGATGTTACCATCGTGTGGGAGAGGAATAGCAGAATTGCAAACACCTCCTAAATACTGCAGACGGAAGTTGTCAAAGATAGTCCAGTCAGCACTAACAGCGGTCGTTTTCTTAATACCAATTGTCAAAGTGCCATCGGTCACAGCGACTCTTTCAACCGTGTTCCAGTAAAGGTTTGCTGAGAAGAATGAAGAGGCTGCGTTCATATTGTTGGGGAAAGCACCCTCTATACCATCGGTTGTTACTGTACCTTCACAAGAAACCTTGCCAGCCTCAGTAAAGATAGACTGCAGAGGCTGCTCTTTGCCGTTGGCATAAAGAAGGGCATTCAGCGATTCCGTACCTCCACTGTGCTTGCCTGCAGCAGCAGCGTAGCCACCTTCACGATAGAAGCCCTGTACACTCACATTGTAAAGACCATTGGGCAGGCCTGTCAGTGTCTGATAGGTGTTATAGGTCTTGTTGTAGTGCTCAGCGCAGGGGTTGCGGTCATCGAAAGAATCGGCGTCACCGTTTGTTCCACCTGTGAGTCCACCACGAGCGGGTGCATCTTGCCAACCACTGTTGTTGTCGTCGAAACGAGGATTGTTGATTTTGTGGGTCAACTCCACGGGTGTTGTCTTTGTAGCTGTGCTCACATCGTTTCTTTTGGTGTCTGTCACGAATCTCCACCAACCCATGTTTGTTGTGGGAGCATCTGCTGATCTCGTAACATTGTACATGCCAGAAGCGGCCAAGACATAAAGGTTACCTTCGTTAGTGGCTTGCAATGTAATTGCGTTCTCACCTTCAACGGGTGCATATTCCCATTCTGTCCAGCCTGAGTCAATATAACCATTACCATTGAACCAATGGTTAGAACCATTCCAATGAGGAGTTGCGATAACGTATTTGCCATTGCTCATGGAAACATCCAACTTAAAGCCTTGGCTTTTCAGCGCAGCATGTGTACCCCAGCTGGCGCCTTCATCAAGATAGGCATTGGCACCAACGTTATAAAGATAGGTGTCACCACCCACAGAATAGGCACAGTCGTCACCATTGAGACTTGTGATGGTATAGATAAGGCCATCAACAGTAGGTGCATCAATGTTAGCGGTCTGATTCCACTTGTTGGCCCAGTCGTTCACAGTATTTGCACCATCCATTCGAACGAGGATCATTTTCGCATAGCTATCATCAAAGGTAGCAGTGAAGATTCCGTCACCATCGTTATCAGTGAAATCAACCCATGCTGAGCCAACTCCATCAGTAAACATGTTGAGTGCATAGCGTGCCCCATCTACATTCCATGGTCCGGGGTTCAGGTACACGGTTTTGCTTGCACTGGCTGCTATCGCCACCATGCAAAGCACGAATAATAGTTTTAGTTTTCTCATAAAGTTAAAAAATTAAGTTGGTATAAATTGTTGTTTATTATCGTCGTCAGTGCCTATCTTTCATGTAAATGAGGTCAAGGCCTTGTTTTGTTTCTTCATCGTAGTGTGTACTATATACACATTTAGTAGTAATTACATCTATGCAAAAGTACAAAGTTTGTTTATAAATTAATCTGTTATCGCTTAAACATTAACTAAAATTAACGAATATTGTAGTATCAGTCGTTAAGTGTCGCTCAAAAAGACTACTTCGTTTCCTCATATTCTATAGAATAACGTGAGTTCGACGATGGCATGTCTATTATTTAAGGATAAGGCAAATGAGGGGATCACTTGATCAATACTTTATCACATACGGTTTTACCATTGGCGCGGATGGTACGGATATACATGCCGCTGGTGGGGGCAGGCACTTTGCGGCCTGTCAGACTGTAGTAGGTCACTGAGCATGCGGACTTGGTAGCCGTGGCGGCAATGACACCCGAAGTGTCGTAGTTGAAGTTGAGGGTGATGGAAGGGCCTTCCTGATCCTTGCTCCACTGGTGGGTGAGGGGATTCTCCTTGTAGGTCACCAACTGGTAGACCACGGTGCAGGTGCCCTCGGTCTCTGGCAACCATTCGGTTATCATGTTCTTCAGTGTACCGGCCTCTAACGGGCCGTCCTGGGTGGTGTAGTCGCCAACCGTTGAAGCCCGCATGCAGTTGGAGGGGAAGCACGACTGGAACGTTCCGTTGCTGATGGCCTGCACGGTGAAGGAACCGGCACACTGCACGGTGGCATCGCTGTTGTTCTTCACATAAAGTCCCGATGGCATCTGGATTTCGCCGAAGCCATCGTCTTCCACGTTGGTCAGTTCGATGACACTGCCGTCGGCAATGATGTTACCGTCTTTGTCGGCAAACTGAAGTGGAAAGTTGTCTTGTGCCTGTACGGCCAATGTGGCAATCATTGCCAGACAGAGCGTAAAAATATCCTTCATAAGCATATTATATAGATGGTTATTATTCATTTTCCGACTTTCGATTTCACCGCTTGCTCCACGCCGTTGCCGTTGTAGACGAAAGCCACCACGCTCAGGTTGTCGGTATTCCACTTCGCATCGACGGCCTGCATCATGGTCTGTGTCTTTTGCTCGTCCATGGCAATAGAGAAGTCTTCGCCCCAAGGGCTATTGACGGCAGCGCGAAGCACGTGGTTGTGTACGTAGTCGGCCTTGGCTCCTCCTGTCCATTCCGGATTTTCGTCTGGTGCGTCGGGCATGAGCTGTGTGGCGATGATTCCGTCTTCTATCACCCACACTTGCAGCTTGCCGCTGTAGTTGGCGTAGCTTTCTTCCTTGACGATGATTTCAATATTGTCGCCTTTGAGTGTGGCTTCCACTTCCATCTTGATTTCCGACAGGAATCCCAACACTTCGCGGACATTCTTTGCCCAGTCGGTATAGTTGACGGCACCGCCACGGTTGATCAGTCCAACAGGTTGATATTCCAGTTCCCAGTGGTTGTAATATTCAGTGCCAAGGTCGTTGGCCAGGCCATTGGGCACGGGTTTCGGCTCCCAGTAGATGCCTACGGCAATGAAACGGTCTTTATAGGCCTCCTGTAGCTGTTCAATAATCTTCGTACCCTTTGGGCAGTTGACGCAGCGCTGACCGGTGAAGTCTTCCAACAGCACGGTTCTCGCAGTCGATGTGGGTTTTTCGTCGGGAGCGGCTTCAGGCTCAGATATCACCGTTTCCACTGCAATCAGCTGCTCATCCTCGTTGATATGGTCACAGGCAATGAACATCGATAGAAAGGCGAAGAGAGAAAGACGGGAAAAAACTTTCTTCATTAGAAATTATAGTTATATGAGATGGAAAAACCCTTAGTGGCAGGCACATAGCGGCAGACTCCCCCCGAACAGTTGTAGCCGGCACGTGTGCGGCCGTATCCAGCCTGAATGCGGTGGGAGCCGATGTTGTAGGTGACAAGTCCCTGATAGTAGTGATGGTGGGTGTTTTGGCCATAGTTGGCCAGTGCCTCCTCCGATGTGTCGCCGCAGTTCCACAGATCGCTGACGCTGAACATCCAGTGTGGGACTAATGAAAGCTCTATCAGCGCGAAAGCCCAGTCGCCTTGGTCCTGTTTGGTCTGCAAATACTGTAGTTCGCAGCGCAGGCGTGTCTTGTCCCGTAGCTGCACCATGCCGTCGGCCACAACGATGTTGGAGCGGATCATCTCGCCGTGCTTCTCGATGATGGGCTGGTTGTAACGTTGGTTCATGTACATCAGGTTCAGCTTGAATGCTTTAGTGAATTTGCGCGACAGTTGCACGTTCAGGTCTTGGTAGTAGGTCTGATCGCCCCATTTCAGCCAGGCGCTCTGGATGGAGCGGACGTAAGAGTAGTTCAGCTTCACGTTCATGCCGTACCTGCCGCCCAAAGCCGTCTTGCGCTTGAAGTTGTAGCCCATCTCCGTCTGGTAGGCCCATTCGCCTGCGGCCAGCTGGGTAGCGTAAGGATAGAGGGCGGCCAAAGCATAAGTATGGTCGAGTGTAAAGGCTGGCAGGTGGTTGATGAACGATGAGGTGCCCATCATGTTACGCTTGCTGCGGAAGGCCATGTTTTCCGATCGCTTGGCCTGCAACAGGATGCTGAGACCTTTCTCTGAATAGGAGCCCGACAGCATGGCGATGTGGCCGTTGTCGTAGTTGAACTCGTTGTCGAACGATGGATCCTGCGTTTTCTGGGCATATTCCATGAGGATGCTCCAAGGCCCTTTGTTCAGGTTGGCACGCACATCCCAGGCATTCACAAACTTCGGCAGGTTGTATCGGTAGGCAATGTTTGAAGGCACGATGATTTCCTCGTCTTTTTCGTATTTGTTCACCCATGAGCCACCGAGTGTCAGTCGGGTATTGCTCTTTTCCAAAGAACCAATCCACTCGTCGAGGGCAATCTCGGCATCGGCTCCCGATACGAGACTATTGTTCCATTCCCAGTAGCACCGCTGCTTGCCGCTGAGCAGTTTTATGGTCATGCCTTTCAGGGGCTTCACGGTCAGGCGACCGCCTAACAGCGAGTTGTCGATGCCCAACGAACGTTCCTCGTAGGTGCGGAGAATGAACCCCGAACCGAACTGCTCGTAGAAAGTGCCCAAAGTCAGTTCGGCATTGCCTAATTTGCCTTTCACCCAAAAGTTGGGCACACCCCAGCCTTTGAAGTCGTTTTCGTAACCGGGCAGCGGATGGTCCAGGTATTCCAATCGGGCACCTGCATCGACATGTTGGCTCTGCAATTGCAGGTCAACGTAGGTGTTGGTCAGGATGTCCCCCTTCTTTTCGGCACCGATCACACTGTCGCGTTGCGGAATGAGCACATCGCTCTGAATGCTTCCCGAAAGGGTCACATCTTTCTGCTGGGCCTGCAAGGACATGCTGCAACAGAAAAGCGTGATGTAGAGAATCTGCCGTTTCATTTACTTAATAAGTTCGCGTACCTTTTCTATTAATTCAGTCTCGGCTCCGTCGGTATAGCCGTTGTGCTTGTAGACAATCTTGCCGTGGCCGTCGACGATGAGCACGTATGGTATCATCTGTATGCCCAAGGCACGCTTAAAGTCGCTGTTCGGGTCGAGCAGCACGTCGTATTCCCATCCGTGGTTGTCGACGAGAGGTTTCACTTTGTTGATGTTCTGCGCCTGGTCTATGCTCACGGCATAGATTTTCACGCCCGTATCCTCGCGCCATTCGTCGTAGACCTCGGCAATGGCATCGAGCTCGCGGTTGCAGGGCTTGCACCAGGTGGCGAAGAAGTCGATGATGAAGGGCTTGCCGCCATTGTTGAGCGTGTCGGTTTGAACGGTGCGCCCGTTCATGTCTTTCAGGATGGTCTGTGGTAGTTGTGCGTATGACATCAAGATGCTGGACAAGGCAAGGCAAACGGTCGTAAACAGTTTCTTTTTCATGTCAGGTGTGATTGGATAAGGGTGCGAAGGTAATAAAAAATGACTAAAAACCTGTTCTTTTTTAAGAAATTAATATAAAAACAGCCGATTTCTTACGAATGTGTATTTATTTTTGCTATCTTTGCGGTTGGTTTAGATGACAAATCATATTTTTTTATTCATTAAATAACAAGAACAATGGAAGTACAAATCACAAACGAGAACTTTGCGAGTCTGAAAGGCGGTAACCTGCCGTTGGTAGTTGATTTCTGGGCAACTTGGTGCGGTCCCTGCCGCATGGTAGGCCCCATCATTTCGGAACTGGCCGAGAAGTACGACGGCAAGATTGTCGTGGGCAAGTGCGATGTCGAGGAGTGCGATGACCTCGCTGCCGAATACGGTATCCGCAACATTCCCACCATTCTCTTCTTCAAGAACGGTGAAGTGGTCGACAAGTTGGTCGGCGCAGTGTCGAAGCAGATGTTCGAGGAGAGGTTTGAGGCATTGCTGTAAACTAATGTACAAGACATCGTTAGGAAGATGGCAAGCTTAGAAGAAGAACTCCTCATGGACGACGAGGAGAACAAGCGGGAAATCGTGTTTATCCGCAAGCAGCTGCCTGCCGACCTGAAAGACAAATTCTCCGACGAGCAGCTGCTCTTTATCATCGATGCCATTGGTACGTATTTTTATACCAGTGGCGTGTTGGAGAGCGATTCCGACGAAGTGGACATCGACATGGAAGCCGTGTCCAACTTCGTCTGCAATGAAGCGAAGGAAGAGGGGGAAGGCCCCTTCGATCCCGAGGAAGTGTTCTTCGTGGTTGAGGCCGACCTCGACTTTCAGGAACAGAACGCATAGCGATTGGCTGTAGCAAACTAAGAACTTAAAAACTATATGAAAAAAATAATCCTGTTCGTTTCAGTCCTGATGGGCTGGGTATCGGCGTATGCTGCCGAGGAGAAAACCGATGTGACCAACCAGTATGTGGTGAATGCCTCGTTCGAGGCCGATAACCTGTCGGCTCTCCCTGTTGTGAACAATGGAAACGATGGGTTGCGCGGCTATACCGTGGCTGCCCCTCAGGGATGGACGGTAAACAATGCGGCCAATGCCGTGAGCCTGTTGGTGACGAAAGACTGCTACACCGACAATAACTTTGGCCTGGTGACCACACTGGCCGATGGCGACCAAGCCTACTACCTGCGAATGGGCTGGAGCGGAGGCACCACGACCGTGCGGCAGACCATACCGTCACTGACAAAGGGAAAGTATCAGTTGGCAGCCAGTGTGCGCTCGGCATACGCCAACGCGGCTACTTCGTCGTTCGACCTTGTGGCTGGTTCTGCCAAGAGCAGCAATGCCTTCAACCAAGGGTCGACAGGCTGTATTCCTTCGATGGAATGGGCGGTTTTGACGGTTGACTTTGAACTGGCAGCCGACGGGAGCGCTGCCATCGGCTTCGATGTCAGTTGGGTGAGCGGCGGCTCGTGTATCATGTTCGATAACGTGCGCCTCTATCGGCTCAGCGATGACTATGTGGCTCCCGAAGAGCCAACGGAACAGGATATAGAAAGCCCCACCGAAGGTTCTGTGTTTGGCGATTTCGTCGCCGAATCCCAAATGCAGTCCGACCTGCTACAGATGCTCGCCAACTTCGCCGCCTATATGAACGACGATTTTCAGGAGGCCCAGGCACCCAACAGCGTGGGCGAGCCTTGCGGTTGCTTCAAAGGCGAGAACACCATGGGCAACGACGAGCGTGGTGTGCGCCCCAATGCCGACCTGTCAATGATCTGTGCTTTCCTTGTGAAATATGGTAAGGGGAAGGTGACACTGCCCACTGGTGTTTCATGGGATAAGATAGAGGATATGGCGATGAAATCGCTTGTTTTTGCCTATTCCACCCATAAGGCCAACAAACTGAAAGTGTGTTCGGGCGGCAACTATTGGGGCAGCACCTCTACCAGCGATGCTGTTTGGGAAAGCTCACTTTGGGCCATGTCGGTGGCCTATTCCGCCTTCTTCCAGTGGGATAAGCTCTCGGATGCCCAGAAAGGATACATAGAGAAGCTATTGAAGGCTGAATGCAATTACGAGCTTTACCGCAGCATTCCCACGGGCTATGCTGGTGACACCAAAGCCGAAGAAAACGGTTGGGAAGCTGATGTGCTGGCTGTGACGTTGGGACTGTTCCCCAACGATCCGTTGGCTCCGAACTGGTTTGCCCGTCTGCGCGAGTTTGCCATCAACAGCTATTCACAGAAGGACGATGCCACCAATACCACGGTCATCGATCCCGAGTACGACAACAAGACGGTGAAGGATTTGTATAAAGGGCAGAACCTCTATGATGACTACACGTTGCAGAACCATAATTACTTCCATACCTCTTATCAGAACGTGGTGATTCAGGAGTTAGGCGAAGCTGCCCTGGCCCTGAAACTGTTCCAGCAGGGACTCTACGGTGAGGAGAAGTGGAAGACCAACGCGCTGATGCACAACAATGACAAGGTCATGAGCGAGGTGCTCTATTGGCTTGCACTGGCCGACGGCGAACTGGCCATGCCCAACGGCAATGACTGGAGCCTCTTCCTCTACGACCAGATCACGTCCTATTCTACGAATGCCTGTTTTTTGCGCGATCCGCATGCGCTGATGCTGGAAAATCTGGCCTATAAGATGATCAAGGCCCGCCAGACCACGACCACCGACGGCTCTTGGCTGTTGCGTGCCGATGTGGGTGCCCGTCGTATGGGCGTTGAGGCCCACCGCGTCATGATGACATGGCTCATGCATGAAGTGCTTTCCACGGCCTCCCTCACTCCTACGGCGTGGGCTGATTTCAACCGCCAGTACGAGTGTGCGAAGCATCTTGCTTCGCAGAACATCGTCCGTGCCGCCACCGACTCGCGTTTCACCTGCTTCTCATGGAGCCAGGGCTTGCAGAGCTACACGGGCTATATTGCCGCCAACTCGGTCGACAAGAACAAGATCATTGTGCCTTTCCGTGCCAACAACACAGGCAATTTCCTTGGTTGGTACGATGTGCAAGGCAAGGGTACTAATGCCACGCCCGTCGTATCGGGTATCTATGACCTTCGCGGCAACAGCTATGTGATGAATGGCGAACTGAACACCAACGACGGAACGCTGAACAATCGCTTCGCTATCTATTCCACACCCGGCAATGCTGTCGTCTATTTGGACTATGTACGCGCAAACAGTGCTGCCACCATCACCGCCGAGAAGGGCGGACTGATGGCCCTCAGTGTCGACGAACTGACGAAGACGAAACGCACGTTCTATACTGCCGACGGACACAAACAGCTCGACGGCAGCACTTTCACCAAGCTCAATGGCAACTGGGTGAATGTGGACAATGCTTTGGGCATTGTCACCAACAAGAGTCAGATGGCCTTCGGCGAACGTGCCAACAATAATTCGGTGATGACGGCTAAACTCTATACCGCCTATTCCGACAAAAGCCGCACGGTGAAGGCCAACGAAGTGGTCGACCGTCGCGCCGTCACCTATTATTCCAATATTGATGCCGCATCTACGGCCCAGCTCTCCACCTTCAATGCTCCGCTCTCCACTCCCGAAGGTTGGAACGGCGTGATTGTCTTCGATCCCGACAGCACCGCCTATCTGCTGCTCTCAAACTTTGCCAGCGACCAGCCCTGTATGCTTCAGGGTGTGGAGACACCACTGGGTCGTCCCGTGTTCTGTGGCAGTGACTTCACAGCCGAGGCTGGCTCTGGCCGTTTCGTGGCCGAGGAGAACCATAGCGTGGTCAATGTGCTGAAGTTCTTCGTGACAAATGATGGCCTGCGTGCCGTGCAGGATCCCAACAATCCCGATGTGGCCTATTTTGAAAGCATGCTCGACTGCGAGTGTGAGTTCTTCGTCAAGGCTGTCACGGCCAATGGCATCGTGGAGAAGTCGATAAAGACAACAGGGGCATTTACGGCAAAGATTGTGGGAGGCGACCTTCTGATCGAGGAAGGGGCCACGTTTCCTGAAAGCGCAGAAGAAGACCTCACGAAAGGCTACAAGGACATCACGGAGGAAAAACTCGTGAACGCCTCGTTCGAAGCTGATGACACTTACGGAAAGGCTGATGGTAACGTGACCTTAGGCTCCACGAACTATAATCCCTGCTATGTGAACACCGTGACAGCTGTCAATTCAAAATGGCCGAACATTCTGCCAGTGCAAGGCTGGACGGCGGGCAACGGACTGAGCGGCGGCTCCAACTTCTGCCGCATGTACTCCATGCCTTATAGCACTACGCAGTTCTGTGTCAGCCCTTCCAACGTGGGCAACTATGCCGACCGCTGTGGTCGGCCAGTGTTCGACGGCGACTGCGGCGACCGCACGCTTACTGTGCTTAACTCCTGGGATTCGGGGGCGAATGCCATCACACAGGATGTCACCCTGCCTGAAGGAAAATACCGTGTGCTGATGGATGCCCGCTACATTTGCACCAACGAGACTTCCAACAACGGGAAAGTCGTTACCACTGGCAACAACACCAATACGTCGCTTACGGGCATTAAGATCGGGTCGAAGACCGACTACCGCTATCCTTCGCAGCCAGGCACTTGGCAGCAACTGTGCTACGATTTTGAATTGACAGAGGAGCAGACCGTCACTTTTTCGCTGGGGTTCCGCACGTCGGCTGGTGTAGGAGCTGCCAACAACACACTGCTCTATGTTGACAATGTGCGACTGTTCGTCGGCGAAGAGGCAACGGGCATCGAAACCCTTTCATCTTCCGCCAACCATCTTCCGTCTGCCACCTTCGACCTGCAAGGCCGTCGCGTCACGACCGCTTCCATGCGCCGTGGGGTCTATATCCAAAACGGGAAAAAGTTCGTGGTGGAATAAAAAGAAAGTCAGAAGGCGACGAGACGAGTACCGTCAGACTGCTCGATGATGTCGACACGCACGGCATCGTCGGGCAGTAGTTCTTCTATCAGTTCGGGCCATTCGATGAAGCAGAGGCTGCCGCTGTAGAAATAGTCCTCATATCCCATATCGTAGACCTCTTCCAGTTTCTTGATGCGGTAGAAGTCGAAATGGTAAATGGAAGTTGGGGACGAAGCAGGCTGGTATTCATTGACGATGGCAAAGGTGGGTGAGGTGATGACATCGTCAACGCCTAATTCCTCGCAGACAGCCTTGATGAAAGTTGTTTTGCCGGCTCCCATCTTCCCATAGAAAGCGAACACCTTGTGGGAGCCGATTTGCTGCACGAAATCGCGTGCTGCATCGCGGATGTGTTCAATATCTTGAATCTTGATTTCCATGCTGGTTATCAGAATTTATGTTTTTTATCGCTTTTTACCTGTCATGGTGATGAGCGGAATGAGCATTTCCTCCATGGAGATGCCGCCGTGCTGGAAGGTGTCGCGGTAGTAGCTCACGTAGTAGTTGTAGTTGTTGGGGTAGGCGAAGAAGGAGTCGCCCGTGGCAAAAACGTATGCAGTGCTGAGGTTGGGCTGTGGCAGCTGGGCCTGCTTGGGGTCGCGGATGACGAAGAGGTCCTTCGAGTCGAATCCGAGGTTCTTGCCTAATTTGTAGCGCAGGTTGGTGTTGGTGTTGCGGTCGCCGATGATCTTCACAGGCTTGGTGCAGCGGATGGAGCCGTGGTCGGTGGTGACGATCACGCTGTAGTCGGTCTGTGCGAGGTAGCGGAAGAAGTCGCTGATGATGGAGTGGCGGAACCAGGAGAGGGTGATGCTGCGGTAGGCCGATTCGTTGTTGGCCAGCTCGCGCACCATGCGGCTCTCTGTACGTGCATGCGAGAGCATGTCGATAAAGTTGAACACCACTACATTGAGGTCGTTCTTCTGCAACATGTTCAACTGCTGCATGAGCTTGTCGGCCTCGGCAGAGTTGTTCACCTTGTGGTAGGAAAACGTGTTGTGGCGACGGTAGCGGTCGAGCTGTGTCTGGATAAGCGGGGCCTCATTGAGATTCTTGCCTTCCTCCTCGTCCTCGTCGACCCAGAGGTCGGGGAACATTTGGGCAATCTGGTCGGGCATGAGGCCTGAGAAGATGGCGTTGCGTGCATATTGCGTGGCAGTGGGCAGGATGCTACAGTAGAGGTTTTCGTCGATGTCGAACTGGTCGGCCAGTTCGCGCGAGAGCATGCGCCACTGGTCGTAGCGGAAGTTGTCGAGCACCACGAGGAACACTTTTCGGCCTTCGTCGAGGAGGGGGAATACCTTCTTTTTAAAGATATCCGGGGAAAACAGAGGCTCTTCTCTCCTCTCTCCTCTGTTTTTCACCCACTCTAAATAGTTTTGCTTCATGAACTTGGCAAAGCCCAAGTTGGCCTCTTCCTTCTGCATCTGTAGCATCTCGGTCATCTGAGAGTCGGTGGAAGAAAGTTCTAACTCCCAGTGTACAAGACGTTTGTAGACCTCAACCCAGTCCTGCCATGTGCGGCAGTCCATGATTTGCATGGCTATCTGCTGGAACTGTTGCTGGTACTGGCTCTGCGTGACCTCAGTCTCCAACTCGCGGCGGTGTATGTTCTTCTTCAGCGTGAGGAGAATCTGGTTGGGGTTGACGGGCTTGATGAGGTAGTCGGCAATCTTCTGGCCGATGGCTTGGTTCATGATGTTCTCCTCCTCACTCTTGGTGACCATCACAATGGGGGTGGATGGTGTTATCTCCTTGATGCGTTGCAAGGTCTCCAATCCGCTGAGTCCCGGCATCTGCTCGTCGAGGAGCACGAGGTCGAAAGAGTTGTCGCGGCAGAGGTCAATGGCATCGGTGCCGTTGCTGGCTGTGGTTACTTCGTAGCCTTTTTTCTGTAGAAAGAGGATGTGTGCTTTCAGAAGCTCCATCTCGTCGTCTACCCAGAGGAGGTGTGCAGTTGTCATATCTTTTATTATTTTCTAATCACTCAAAAATGCAGAATAAAACTAACTTATAACATTATCTTCTTCCCAAATGTCAAGTTGCTTGGGCAGTGTATTGATTTTTTTCTCTGTCGTTCTTTCTTTATGCTCAAATGTGGTCTTTAAGGAATTTGCAATATACCACATCATAACGGGAGGTACCGCATTGCCAATGGCCTTATACTGTCGGATTTGAGAAACACAGTCAAGTTGAAATGAATCGGGAAAGGATTGTATTCGAGCAGCCTCACGTGGAGAAAAACGTCTATAACGCTCACCTACCATATATACAGGGTCTGTACTGTTTAGACTTACTTTGGCAAGATGCGCACTGATGGTATTGCAAGGCACATCGAGTCGCATAGCTCGCCCTTTGTTCATTTTTTCTTTAACAGCTTTCATACCAGCGACAGCTTTTTCGCTAAAGAAAAGTCTTTCGTTGCTGTTTTCCTCTTCCATAATCACGTCACCCAGCACTTTGCGTTTCTTACTGGATAAAGCTTGGGGGAAAGAGAAATTATGGAAATCTTCAACATCACGAAAACCTATGATGATAACGCGCTCTCGCTTTTGTGGAACACCGAACTCCCAAGCATTCAGGAGTTTATAGATAGTGATATATCCTGCATCTCTAAATTCTTTAATAATCATAGGAAATGCTTTACCATCATTTGCAGAGAGTATTCCTTTAACATTTTCAGCAATCAGAAATCTTGGTTTTCGTTCCTTTAGAATTTTGACCATTTCGAAGAAAAGCATTCCTCGATCATCTTTAAAGCCAAGGCGAGGTGGGTTTTGTGCAGAAATAGAGAATGACTGACAGGGAAAGCCTCCAATAAGCATATCAAATTCAGGCAATTCCTTTATATTCATCTCACGCACATCTTTGACGACGCATTTATGCTCAAAATTGTTATTGTATATTTCAGTACAATACGAGTCATTATCTATCGAATATACAATCTCAAATGGATTAGAGGAGTATTTCTCACCAAGAAATGTGAATCCCCCCAATACCCCTAAATCCATACCTCCACATCCACAGAATAATGATACTACTTTTAATTTTTCCATACCAATAACTCCGTAGGTTTGAATTTGTCTTCAGTAAACGAAATTTCCATTCCGTCTCTTGGTTCTGCTTCTATCTGGTCTGTTTTATATAAAGCTACCGGATTACGCAAAATAAAGAGAGTCTTATCTTGTTCACTTAGCATAAGTCGATAGACACAATAATGCTCTTTGATGGTTCCGGCAACACGCCATTCGTTTGTAGACATGTGAAAACCGTACATCTGTATCTTTTTCTTGCTGATTGTTGTTTTAACTTCGATGTAACGGTGGTCTTCTGTTCCGTCAGCTTCATAACTGTCAATATCAAAGCCTGGATGATATGAAGGACTGTCAACAATCTGGATTAACCGTATAAATTCCTTATATCCTTTTATTTTCATACGCATTTTCTCATGACCACACACAATGGCTTCACCAATATTGCCAATATCTTTTGTGGTCTTATTATCAGATGCGAAAACTTCTTTAATCCTATTATCGAATAATATGTCTACTTCTTCGTTAACGCCCAGGATAGAACGTATATCAGACTTAAACAAATCTGGATTCATAGATTTGTTTACATATTCAAACCATTGTGATTCTACCAAGGACAATTCAGAAGTGTCATAATCCTTCATACCGTAGAATCGCTCATAGCCTTTGAAATAGGTCTTGTCTGTATGAAAGACTTTAATTGCTTGCGTTTGATTTTCCTTCAGTGAATAGAAACCATAATGACAATTAAGAAGATTTGAAATCTCCATATAGTCTAATATGTCGCCCGCATATCTTGTGACATCTCCTTTAGAACGAGGTGTCCCACTCAACGATTGAATATTCTTATCCTTTTGATCGTAATACTTGACTTTCTTTCTACGGTTGTCTAAAATGTTTTGAGCTACTTGTTTGGGTGATACATTTCCACTCGTTACGCGAATGTCATTAAAGATGCAATAGGTTGCTTCTTCTGCGGAAATGGACATTTCTTTTTCCGAGTTGGCATTAGAACATAATTCATTGCCTTCGAGTAATACATTTATGATGAATTGGGCAGGTTTAAAACGGATATTATGTGATATGATGTCTCTTGTATCTTGTGGTTTCATGTGACCACCAGGAAACTGAAATGACATGAGAAACAAACGAAGGAATTGGGTCAAGTCTTGCTTTTCATGTAAGAACTTTGCCATGTTGGAAGTTTCTGTTATATTGTGCAACTTGTCTTCGTTGTAAAAGCCGAATAAAGCAGGTATTTCCGTTCGCCAATTATGAAGTGTTTTGTCTGCCATTCCAATATTTCCAGGAAACATACGAATAGCGTTAAAATATCTGTCACTGTATTCTTGACAAGAGCAGCGTGGAATTTTGCAGCATTCATTTGCCATGTAAAGCAATACGTTTTCTATGTTGCTTTTAAAACGAGGACGTACAAAATGAATTCTATACCAATATTTGTCAGGTACTTTGTAAAAAGTTTCGTTCATAATTCTTTCATTAATTGTTCTGCTATGGCTTTTGCCATTAATGGGGGAACTGCATTACCTACTTGTCTGTTTTGGCTTGTCCTACTGCCGACAAAGATAAAGTTATCAGGGAAAGATTGTATTCTTGCACTCTCTCGAACTGTAGGGATCCGATTGAATTTATAATGGAAATGATGTCTATGCCCTGTATCAATAGTAAAACAGGGCTTCTTGCTATTCATTCTTGTCCAAGCAATATGAACTTTCCTTAAATTCCACATTTCTTTGGGCAAGCATTTGTAGTTTCCACCATCTGGCACCATTGCAATGATACGTTGGGTTTCTGCTGTATGTATCGTTATTTGGTGATTGTAAAGTTTTGTAGCCCCTCTACGAATCATCCTTTGATAATCTGACCTCGGTATTGATGGGTAATCGGAACCATCGTCAAGCGACCCCTCTGGCAAATCGGAAATAGCTTCCTCCGTCGTAACGGGTTCCTTTATAGAACGCTCAGGAAATGTAAAGGATAGTTCTTCTTTTTGGCCAACAAATACGGCACGTCTCCGATTTTGTGGCGTTCCATAGTCGGATGCAGTAAGAACGCTGCAACACACACTATAGCCCAGTCTGGTAAAGTCCTTTAGAATAGTGTCTTTTATAACACCGTCGCCAATGGAAAGAATATTTGGAACATTTTCCATCACAAAGGCCTTTGGTCGGAAGTGTTCAACAAAACGAACAAAAGATTTGTAAAGTTTGTTTCTGTCGTCATTAATAATCCGTTTGCCTGCGACTGAAAAACCCTGACAAGGCGGACCGCCAATGATGACATCAATATTGTTAATGTTGTACTTGAGTTCAACATCTTCAGGTTTAAGCGTGGAGAGGTCTCCATTAACGGTCTTTACTCTTTTGTGGTTCTTGCGGTATGTAACAAGAGCATCCTCCCAATTGTCAATGGCTAATTCTACATCAAACCCTGCCATCTCAAAACCGAGAGACATCCCTCCGCAACCGCAGAACAAGTCAAGTACTGTATGTTTTTTGACCATATTTTTCGATTTGTGCATTACCAGAAGTCTTCGTCGAAGCCGTCGGGGGTGGTGGGCTGCTGCTGTACGTCGGTGTCGGTGTCGGCAGGGGCGTTCTCTTCGTCTATCTGCTGTTCGATGGCTTCGGGAATCTGCAACAGTTCTTCGTCGCTGATGGTGAGCGGCGCGAAGGTGCGCTGGTAGAAGTCGTCATAGTCCTTGTAGCTGTAGCGCGTGCCGATCAGCGCGAAGTTGTGGTCACTGATGATGAGGCTGCGACACTGGCGCAGTTTGCCGGCCATGGCCTCGTCGGCGTAGAGCTTGCGTGCATATTGCAATGCCTCGTCGTAGTTCATGAAACCGCTGATCATCATGCGGCTGATGCCTTGCTGACGGTCGATGTTGAGCTCGAAGTTGCGCACCATGAAGTTGGTGAAGTTGTAGCGTGCCATCTCGAAGAGCAGCTGGTTCTCCTGTGCGGCGATATAGGCCGGCAGTTGGTAGCTGTCGTCGGCTGGGCGCGGTGCATCCGTGAGTTGCAGCGAGTCGGGCTGGTAGGCAAGGATGAAGAGGAACGGCAGGTTGCGGTCGGCTGACAGCGTATCGGTGCTGGTGCTGTCGTCGGACAGGGAGAAGTCGCGCCGTGCCCAGATATCGTCGAGGTCGAACTTGCCGCCATAGAGCGTGCGCCCTTCCTGTACGCCCTTGATGATCATGCCGGCCATCTCGCTCACCTCGCTCTGCGGATATTGCTCCACCACTTCCTTGAGCTGTTCGAGACAGCCGCGTGAGTCACCCTGATTGAGCAGGCTGAGACCGTCGATGAAGAGGAACTTGGGACGGTTGGCCCCTAAGGGGAACCGCTCGGCTGATAGCTGTGCGTTGGCTTTCACCTCACTGTAACGGCTCTGTTTGAAGGCATCGTAGGTGGCGGCATAGACAGAGTCCTCGATGTGGATGCCGAAACGCGCGTTCTCCTCAAAATAGGGGTCGCTGAGCAGAATGGTCCACTGGCTTTCGGGATAGTCGGCCTGCAGGCGTGCCAGACACTCGGCGGCACGGTCGTGTTCGCCCCGTCGGGAGTAGAGCAGGAAGAGGTGATACCATGCCTCGTCGTTCTTCTCGTATTCAGGGAAGTTGTAGGTGAGTCTGGTGAGCTGCTTCTCGGAGAGGCGCAGGGCGCTGAGTCCTTCATTGTCGAGCTTGTCCTTGAAGATGACACCCGAATAGAAAAGCCCTTCCATGATGATGGCATTGCTGGCCGCCACCTGCTCTTCGGTGAAGGGAATCTGTGCCAGATAGTACTCGCGCTTGTGGGGATCGTTCTGTGCGCTGTCGTTTTCGAGGGCCTCCTTCTGGGCGGCGATAGAGTCGTCGATGGCATCGAGGGCGGCAAAGAGCGAATCGGCAATCTCCTGTCCGGGATTGCTCATGTCGATATTGGTGGAAGAAAGTACGGTCTGGTTGGAACGCTGCCAGTTGTCGACGTTCTCGCGCTTGCCCCATTGCTTCTGGAACTGCTGCTTACCCTGGTTGACGGCCATCTGGTTGTAGAAGTACCACTGTCCGTCCTTCGACTGCTGGTTGTTGGTGGTAGGGTTGGCCTGCTTGTTCTGAGTCTGGCGGTTGCCAACGGCTCCCGCTTTCTCAAGCGCTTTCTCCACCTCGGCCTCTCGGGCTTTGTCGCGCTCTTCCTTCTCCTTCTTCTTCAGTGCCTCAATGACGCGGTCGATGGCTTCAAAACGCTCTTTCTCCGGCATCTTGGCCAGTTCCTGCAGCGAGTCCTGCAGATGTACGGCATCGGTATGGGGCACCAGTTCGTCGAGCACTTTTGAGCGGCGCGACAGCTCCTCGTAGTCGGGACGGTCTTTGTCTAACAGTCCGATGGCCTCACCGTAGCAGCGTTGCGCGTCGTTGAAACGCTCACGCTCCCAATAGAGGTCGCCTAAGCGCAACAGCAGCACGCCCTTCTCAATGCCGCTTCGTGTGGCCTTCTCGTTGCCCGTCTCGTAGGCAGTGATGGCACGCAGGGTGTCTTTCTGGGCGAGGTAGATGTTGCCGATGGCATAGTAGACCTGGTCTAAGTAGTCCTTGTTCTTGTCGGAACGGGCCATGCGTTTCAGCCGGCTGATCATCTGCTTCGAGTTCCCCTTGGCCATTACCTCGGTCTGTGCAATACGGGCGTTGAACTCCGTCTCGTAAGGCGGATTCTGGCGCACCACGCGTTGATAGGCCTTGTAAGCCTGTTGACGGTGGCCGAGCGAGGCTTCGAGCTGTGCGGTGAGGAACCACATACGCGCCTTCTGCACTTTGCGGCGCTCGTGTTTGATGGCCTTGCGCAGATAGGGCAGGGCATGCTCGGCATCGCCACTCTTGATATAGTAATTGGCGAAAGTGTAGTCCCAGTCGGGCTGTGCCTTGTAGTGGATGGAGTCGCGGGCCATATTGCGCACCACATCCTCGGCATCGTAGAGCCAGTCGAGCTCCATATAGCTGCGGGCCAGCCACGAACGGGCGATGCCGTAGATGGGGGCCTGTGTCTGATAGAGGCGCGACATGTAGGAGAACGTGGCCGCCGACTCGTCGAAAGCGCCTTTCTGGAACTGCGCCTTGCCCATGAGCAGCCATGCCTTCCACAGGAAGGGGTTGTACTCGCGCCGTGACAGCCATTCCTTGTCCTTGTCGGTCTTGCGGCGCGACTTGCGCCATTCGGGACGGGCCTTGATGCTGTGTTGCTTGATGGCTTTCTCGCTCTTCTCGATGGCGCGGTCGAAGTTGCCCTTGCCTATGTCACGGCTGGCCTTGTTGCCCACGGCGTAGAGGGGCAGCAGCTCGGTGAAGTTGTCCTTATGGCCTTTCTCCTTCTCCTCGGAGCCTTCGATATAGGCCTGCGAACCGTTGTAGTAGGTGTTGTAGCGTGCGGTGAACGAGTGCCACCAGCGCGTCTTTGAAGTGTTTTTCTGCGTAGAGCAGGCGGCCATTGTCAGCACGACAAGGGCTATGCCTGTTATTATATATAAGGTGTTGATGGCTCTGCGCATATATCGTTTTAAACGGACTCTTCCGCCTCTTTATTGCCCTGTTGCCGCTTTTTCTCCTCCATCAGACAGGCAATCTTGCACGAGCCGTCGGCCATGCTGGCACACGACGAACAGTCGTGACCCTGCACGACAGGTTCGTCCTTGCCACCGATGGACGATAGGGCTGCGACTATGCCGAGAACGGCAATGGCGGCGATACAAATCAGTGCGAAATGCATAATTTATAATGCATAATTCATAATAGGGTGAAGCCGGCCTGTTGCAGGTCGTCCCAGAAGTGGGGGTACGACTTGGTGACCACTTGTGGGTTGTTGATGCTGATGGGCTGCAGCAGGGCGACGGGGCTGAAAGCCAAGGCCATGCGGTGGTCCTCGTAGGTGTCGATGGCAGGAGTGCCCCCTGCCTCACAGCGTTCGCCAGTCCAGCGCAGTTCGCTGCCGTCGATGTCGCGGAGCACGAAGCCCAACTTGCGCATCTCCGTCTTCAGTGCCTCAATGCGGTTGGTCTCCTTGATCCGGAGTGTCTGGAGGCCTGTGAAATGGAAGGGAATGCCCATCATGCAACAGGTGACCACGAAGGTCTGGGCCAAGTCGGGTGAGTTGATGAAGTCATACTCTAAACGGGGTACGCGGTGGCCGCTCTTGCGCAGCGTGATGGTGGTGGGATGCCCAGGCTCCTTGCTGTCGAAGATGGTCTTCACGCCTAAGAGACTGAAAATGTAGCGCACGGAGGAATCGCCTTGCTTCGAGCCGTCCATCAGTCCTTCAAGGCGCACTTCGGCATCCGCCTGTGGGGTCAGGGCCATCATCTCATACCAATAGGAAGCGGCGCTCCAGTCGTTCTCAATGAGGTAGGGACGCGGCTGATAGTGTACGGGCTTCACGGTGATGGTGTCCACACTGCTCCATTCGGCATCGGCGCCAAACTCGCGCATGGTCCAGAGTGTCAGGTCGATATAGGGACGCGAGATGATTTCGCCCGTGAGTTGCAGCTCCAGTCCGCGTTGCAGCATAGGCCCCACCATGAGCAGGGCCGAGATGAACTGTGAACTCACGTTGCCTGCTATCTGCAACTTGCCGCCGTTGAGCCGTTGCCCATTGATGCGCAGGGGCGGAAAGCCCTCCTTTCCGGCATACGCTATGTCGGCTCCCAACTGTCGCAGGGCATCGACAAGAATCTTGATGGGGCGGTGCTTCATGCGCTCAGTGCCTGTGAGCAGGTGCTCGCCGTTTTCCGTGGTGGCTAAGAAGGCGGTCATGAAGCGCATGGCCGTTCCGGCGGCTTTGATGTCGATTGTCTCAGGCATGTTGCGCAGGGCTTTGACAATCACTTCGGTGTCGTCGCAGTCGCTAAGGTTCTGGGGCAGCTCCTTTCCGCCGAGCAAGGCACAGATGATAAGGGCACGGTTGGAGATGCTCTTCGAGGCTGGCAGCTTGATGCTGGCGTTGAGCGACGACGGGGGGGTAAGGGTGATGCTGTTCATTGTCGGTAGGGATGGGGTTAGTCTTCCGCTTCGGAAGTGGGAAACCATTTCACGTCGACACCCTCGCCGAAAAGCTGGGTGATGGGGCCGTGCTGCTTGCCCTGTCGGGTGCCGGCAGGCATGAACTTGCACTTCACGCGCTTGATGTCGCGCTCGATGTCGAAATCCTGGGGAGTGTCGGAACCCTCGCTTTCCACACTGAGGTGGAAGCGGCCGAAGCCGTCGAGGTTGATGGTCTGACCCATGGCGAGCTGCCGCTTCATCTGGGACACCAGTTCGTCGATGAGGCCGCGCACCTCACCTTTCTTGAAAGTGGTGTTCTCCTGAATGAGCGAGGCCAGTTCTTCAGTGTCCACCTCACCGGCTGACACCACGTGTGCGTAGTATTTGTGGTGGTCCTTGCTGGCCCCCATTTTGTCTTTTCTCAGTCTGATAAATATTGCCATTGTTTCTGCTGATATTTAGATGATAAATCGGTTAATGCAAAATGAATTTACAAACTCGTCGACTTTGTATGACAAACTCGTCGACTTTGTGACACAAACTCGTCGACTTTGTAACGTGATTCTGTTTGTATTATTGTGTGATTTAAAAATAATTGACTTTTTAAAGGTGTTTTTCAGCAGAATTGATTATCTTTGCCCAACAAATCAACAACCATTATGGAAAGATATTTTGCTGACCCCCTGCGCTACGACGGGGGTATGAAGTATGAGCGTTGTGGGCGCAGTGGCGTGCTGCTGCCGCAGGTGAGCTTAGGTTTTTGGCACAACTTCGGGGGCGTGGATCCCTACGACCGCTCGCGGGAGATTACCCATTATGCTTTCGACCACGGCGTGACCCATTTCGATCTGGCCAACAACTACGGCCCTCCCTACGGTTCGGCTGAGGAGACCATGGGCCGGTTGATTGACGACGACTTCCGTCCCTATCGCGACGAGCTGTTCATCTCGACCAAGGCTGGTTACGACATGTGGCCTGGTCCCTATGGCAATTGGGGCTCGAGGAAGTATCTGATGGCCTCGCTCGACCAGTCGCTTCGTCGCATGCACTTGGATTATGTCGACCTCTTTTACAGCCATCGTTACGACCCCGAGACTCCATTGGAGGAGACGTTGCAGGCACTCGTCGACGTGGTGCGTGCCGGCAAGGCCCTCTATGTGGGTATCTCGCGCTGGCCGTTGGAAGCCACTCGCTTTGCCTTCCGCTATCTGAAGGAGCACGACGTGCCTTGTCTTATCTACCAGGGACGGCTGAACATGCTCGACCGCGAGCCGCAGGAGTCGGGCATTCTCAATCTCTGCCATGAGGAAGGTGTGGGGTTCATCTCCTTCTCGCCCTTGGCACAGGGTCTGCTCACCGACCGCTACTTGAACGGCATCCCACAGGATTCGCGCATGTCGAAGGGCAAGTTCCTCAAGGAGAGCATGCTCACCCCCGAACTGTTGGGGCGGCTTCGTGCCTATAACGAGCAGGCCCAGGCGCGCGGTGAGACATTGGCCGAAATGGCGCTGGCCTGGATTCTGCATCAGAAGGGTGTCACCTCCGTCCTCGTCGGTGCCAGTTCCACCGAACAGCTCGCGAAGAACCTGAAGTGCGTCGGTGCCCAGCCGTTCAGCGAATAGTCATAATATTTCGACTTACAGAGCTGTCGCCTTACATCATCTCGCGTTTGAACCAAATCTGGAAGAGGGGATCGGAAAGGAAAATTCCCTCTTCTGTTGTCTCAATGATTTCGCGGTCGGTGAGCGACTGCTTTAGCTTGGGCAGATTGGAACGGGTGCCCAGAGCAAAGCGTGAGGTGACTTCTTTCTTGCCGAAGTCGGTGTGATAGCCTTGGCAGATGGCACGGATGAGATTCAACTGATAGGCTGACAGTGAGGCTGTCATCTCGACAAACAGGGGAGAGGCTTGTGCCAATGTGGCTTCCATGCCTGCCTGGAAAGTCTCTTCGGTGACGACCTTCTCAGTCTGTGCGAAGATATTCCATGCCAACTGTTGCACGTATGCAGAATAGTTGTCAGCTGTTGTGGCGATTTTCTCGGCCAACTGTTCGCTGATTTGTTTTCCCGAAGTGGTGAAACGGTCAATGATGAAAGGCACCCATTTTTCAGTGGGAATCTTTTTGAGGAAAAACATGTCTCCGAACTGATAAAAGGGCATGTTGCGGCTATAAAAAAGTTGCGACATGAGGTGCTTCTTGGAACCGAAGAGACAATAGGAGGTGTGGCGGTGGTGCTGCCAGACACTGCGAATGCATTTCTGAACGGCAATCGAGTTGGGAATTTCGCCTAATTGTTGGAACTCATCAATGCAGACAACAATATCGTAGCCCTTTGACAAGGCGATACGTTCTGGTAGTTCCAGAATCTCTTCCGGGGTGTGGGTCTGAGGGGTAATGCCTAATGACAGGGAGAAGTCTGTATAAGGATCGGGGCTGTAAGAGATTCGTGGCGTGATGCTGACTAAGAACTGTCTGGCAGTCTCAATCATTTGTTCCATGCGTGTCGCAGTGGCTTGAATGATGGATGAGGCGTATTTCTCATAGAAGTCGTATTCAGTTCTGCATTTGTAGATATCCATATAGACGATTTTCGTCTGCGATTCTTTCATCAGATTCTGTACTTTTCTTACAAGAGATGTCTTACCCATACGTCGGGGTGAAATGAGAATAGAGTTCACTCCATTCTCGAAGTTCAGCATCAGACGTTTGGTTTCTAACTCGCGATCGGTAAAGTTCTCACCCTCTACCGACATTCCATATATAAACGGCTTGCTCATAAGGGGATTCGATATTGTCTGATGCAAAAGTATAAAAAAATAATAATGTTCACAAGTGCATATAACACCACTTGGTGAACATTATATATTGTTAACTAAATTATTGATATTAAGATATATATAATAGATAATAGAATGTTCACCAACTGGTGTTACACCACTTGGTGAACATTTTGGTTCCGCTGCTATTTCACTCTTGAGGTGATGGGGTTGCGGATGCCTGTGTAGCTCTTCAGGAAGACCTTGGCGGAACCGAAGGAGAGGAAGAGGTCGAGGCGCACCGGAATGTGGTTGAGGTCGTCGGTGACGTAGAAGCGGATAATTTCGTTGTTCTTGTCGTCCTCATGCTCGATGAAAGAGAAAACCAGACAGCGGAATTTCTCTTTCGATCCATCAATCTTGAACGTCTCTTTGCCGCGGTATTTCAGCCAGGAGTTGGAGAGGTGCTTGGCATCGGTGATGGGCATGGGGATCACGTCGCCCACCTTCATCTTCGCTGCATCGAAATTGCGGGCACGCAGGAAGATGCTCATCATGTCGTAGACGCAGTCCTTGTATTCCTTGTCCAACCAGTGTACCTCGCCGTCGGCATCCACGCGGTGCATCCTGATGTGGCAGTTGTCGTTGGGATAGCTGTACCATAGCTCGTCAATGTAGTAGCGCTTGCCTTCGAGCGAGCCCTTGCGATGGTAGAGTGGGGCAAGGTTCTTGTCGCAGTAGCACAGTAGTGTGTCGCGCATCACGAAGACACCGTCGAGCTTGTCGTTACCACGGGTGATGAGGCTGGTGCGATAGGCCTCTTGGCCTTTGTAAACAGACTTTACGGTCGACATGGAAGCCGAGCCTACCTTCAGCCATACGAACTTCCAGTTGAAATAGAGATCGTAGGCGAGGAACTCGCCGCCTTGGAAGGCTTTGTTCTCTATGCCGCATTGGGCCTGTGAATCTGACGGGATAAGGGATAATGAACAAATGATCAATGCTATGCTGACTAACCAGTTTCCTTTGCTTGTCTTTTTCATTTTTGTCTATAGGTTTAAAACTTTATCCTCACTCTTTAGGAATGTATGGCACCCCTTTCTCGGCTGCACGCTGGGCGTTGCGGTCGCGTAGCTTCTTCTCCTGGTCGGGCTTCTGCTTGGTGATGGCACTCGGTTTCTGGCGGTAGCGGGGACGTTCGGTCAGGTTCCATGTACGGGTGACATCCCACTTTGCCTTGCATTCTATTTCCTCATGGTAGTAGTACACGGGTTCTGGCTGGCGGTCGGCATCATAGTCGCCTGTGTCCCATTTGCCGTTCTTGTTCCAGTCGATGTAGGCACGCAGGTAGTATTTCTTCGGTGCCACATAGTAGAACTCGGCAGTGCCGTCCTCGACCTTTACCTCGCGCACGAACTTGTCGCCGTCCAGCATTTGCACAATGATGTCGCCGCTGTCGGGCATGCTTGTGATATTAACCATGAGCGTGCTGAAGTCGTCTTCTGTCCTGATTTTGATGCCTTGCTTAATCGGCTTCGACACTTCGCCGTAGATGCTTCGGAAGGCTGCGGAGTCGATTTCCAGACTGTATTCGATGCCGGGTCGCCACTCGGCCTTGATGATGTAAGTGAGCGGTGATACCTGTTCAAAGAGATGGGGCGCATTGTACCAGACAGAGTCGATCATGGAATAGAGGTGGATGCTGTCCTCAAGACAGGAGTCGAGCGGGACGGGCATTTCCAAATAGACATTGGAGAGGGGGGAGAGCTGTCCGCTGGTACTGAGTTTTACGTTCAGATACTTCTTGGGCATGATGCTGTCGTAGCGTTCGCCGCGTTTCTTTCTCTTCTCCTGTTCCTTCTGCCATTTCTCGAAGGCTTTCTCTTTTTCCTTCAGTCGCTTGGCGTATGGCATCTTGGGCAATGCTTCGATGGTGTCTATCTTCTCAGTGAGCAAGCCCGTGGTGTCGGTGGCCATGTAGGTGGCTTCAATCCGTAGCGTGTCTTGATTGACCAATGCCGTGTCGCGCAGCCAATAGTAGATGGTGTCGAGCTTTTCAGACGCCTCAATGAAAAAGGCATTGTCGGCATCGAAGTTCAGTCCGCGGAGACGGGGCAGCGTGTCACTTCCATAGCTGAAGAATAGTCCGATTTTCTCAGGATCCTTTCTTTCCGTTTTAATCAGGTAACGGTCGGTCTGTGGTACTTGGAAGCTGAGGAGTGTCACGTCATCGGGTAGGAAATGGGTATAGGGGACGCGGTTGATGGAACTGATGCGCAGCGAGTCCATCCAAACGGTGTCTTGCCGGATGTCGGGCATCGAAGAGGGGGTCACGATGTCGTGTGTGAAAGCAATATCCTCGCTCTTCTGTCCGTAGACGAAATCGCCGTCGGCATCCTTCAGGGCAAAGATGCGGTAGTTGCCCATTGCCACGCCCTTGATAGTAAAGCGCCCACTGCCGTTTGTGCGCGAGACACGTATCATGGGTGTTTTATGGAAGGTCGAGTCCACGCAAGTACTATCGTCATAGAGTCCCACCATCATGCCCTTGACGGGTTCCAGGTTCTCGGCATTCAGCACATAGCCCGACACTTGGAACGTGTCGATCTGCGTGCCAGTAGAGAACGAGAAGGTGTAGTTGCCCATCGGGTTGCCCTCGTTGTTGTCGGTAATCGCATCGCTGAAGTCGATGGTGTAGGTGGTGTTCTCCTTCAGCGAGTCGAGCAGGTCGACGACGATGCGCTTGCCAGTGGCTTTGATTTCAGGCATCTCTAACTGTGGAGGCGAAACGATAACCTTGTTTTGGGCATCCTCAATCTTGATGAACTCGTTGAAATTAATGACGACACGTTTGGTCTTGACATTCGTTCCCATATCGTTTGGGCTCGAATGAATCACCCTCGGCGGCGTGTCGTCGTACCATCCACCGTCAGGACTGCCCATGCGAGCGCAGGAGGAAAGGAGGAGTAAAAGAAAGACCCACCCCCAGCCCCTCCCTGTATGGAGGGGAGTGGATAGTTTTGCTATCAGTCTTGCAATATGCTTTTTTACAATATACATTTCAACGGATTTTCAAACGGAAAGACTGTCTGCCCCCTCCATACAGGGAGGGGCTTGGGGAGGGTCTTACATTTTTAATAGTTGCTCAATGATCTTCCTGTCGTTGCTGAGTCGGGGCACCTTGTGCTGGCCACCCAACTTGCCATGAGCCTTCAGCCAGTCGTTGAACAGGTTGGGACGGGCCTCGATGATTTCCAATGGCTGCAGGGTGATGTCCTTGTAACGTTTGGCCTCATAGTCGCTGTTCACCTCCTGTAGTTTGCGGTCGAGGATGGCAGCAAACTCGCTAAGGTCGGCAGGTGCCTTGGTAAACTCAATGACCCACTGATGGCGACACTTGGCATTGTCGTCCATGAACACGGGGGCGGCGGTGTACTCACTCACCACGGCTCCCGTCTTCTGGCAGGCGTATGCCAGTCCCTGTTCGGCATTGTCGACAATAAGCTCCTCGCCAAAAGCATTGATGAAGCTCTTGGTGCGACCGGAGATGACAAACTTATAGGGATTGGTTGAAGTGAAGCGAATGGTGTCGCCAATCATGTAACGCCACAGTCCGCAGGAAGTGGAGATGACCATGGCATAGTTCTTGCCCGTCTCTACAGCCCAGAGGGGAACTGGTAAGCCCCCTAAGTTGGCACTATCCATTGGAATGAACTCATAGAACACGTCGTAGTCGAGCATGAGCAGCATCGACTTGTCGTTGGGATCGTCCTGAATGCCGAAGAAGCCCTCGCTGGCGTTGTAGGTCTCCATGTAGTGCATCTTCGGACTGGTGATGAGCTTCTCGTATTGCTCACGATAGGGGGTGAAGGCTACGCCTCCGTGGAAGAAAACCTCCAAGTTGGGCCATACCTCTTCTAAATGTTCTTTGCCCGAAAGCTCCATGACGCGGTCGAGCACCGAGAGCATCCATGAGGGCACACCGCTCAGGTTGGTCACGTTCTTTGTCATGGCCTCGCGGGCGATACGGTCGCGCTTCACTTCAAAGTCGCTCAACAAGGCCGTCTTCTTCGACGGCACGCGAACGAGATTGACCACGGGGTTGATATTTTCGATGAGGATGGCACTCAGGTCGCCCACCAACGAGCCTGGCAGGTTGTAGTTGGGCGCATGGCTGCCGCCAAGAATCAGTCCGCGTCCGTCGAACATGCGGCTCTGCGGATTGTTGCGCAGGTAGAGGGCCACCACATCGGCACCCCCTTTATAGTGCAGATGCTTCAGACCGTCGGGCGAAACGGGGATGAACTTCGATTTGTCGTTGGTCGTACCGCTGGACTTGGCGTACCACTTCACACGCCCCGGCCAAAGCACGTCGGTTTCGCCATGTCGCATGCGGTCGATGTCGTTCTTCACTTCCTCGTAAGTGGTGACAGGGGTGCTTCTGACAAAATCCTCATAGCTCTTGGCTGCACCGAAAAGGTGGTTGCGGCCATATTCAGTGTCTTTTGCCTGTTCCAGCAGATGGCGGAGCACATCGCGTTGAAGGGTCTCTCCTTCCGTCTGGTGGCGTTCCAGTTCTTTCCAACGCTTTTGGAAGAATATTCTTGCAATATTTGTAAGGCTCATCGATTCTTATTCGTATAAAATTGTGTGCAAAATTATACAAATCTCCCGTAAATGCTGTGCATTTTACTTTTTTTAATGGTCTGTGGTCAGTCTTTTAGAGAATATGTTACAGTGGTCACCACGCGCAGTTTCTTGATGTAGGGCGTGTTCTGGTCACGGTTGTCAATCTCAAACTGTCCCTGTCCCGCCGTCTGTATTTTGCCTAACTCAGACTGACTGGCTTTCGCAAACTGGTCGGCTGTCTTTTGGGCGTTCTTGATGGCTTCTTCCATCATTTCGGGTTTCATCTGCTGGAACGACACATATTCGTATTGTGGGTTGCTGCCTTCGATAGCCACGCCCTGTTTCAGCAATTCGGCCTGTTGGAAGATGGCCTTGTTGACCAGGTCTACTTTCTTTGTGCTCACCGTCAGGGTGGTGTTCACAATGTAGCGGAAGTTCTTGCGGTTGTCGCTCCACTGGTTCGACTCCAGGTCATTCACTGTTGGAGGATTCACCGTGATCTCCTCTTCCTCAATACCGTTCTGTTTCAGGAAGGTCTTGATAATTCCTGTTTTCTGGTTGATGTTCTCATAGAGTGTGGGCAGGTCGTTGCCCATCTCGTTAGTTGAGAGGCTCCATGTCACTTGGTCTGCTTTCACTTCGCGTTCCGACAGTCCTTTCACTGTCACTTTGCGGTCTTTGTTCGAGAAATTGTCGATGCCGCTTTTCACACTCCATCCTAATAGAGCCATGCCGATGGCTAAGATGATGGCTTCTGGTATTCTGTTCATCGCTTAATAATATGAAAAAGTTGTCTTTTATACATGATGAACCCCAAAAGTCACATGAAGAAACTTTTGGGGTTCACTTCATAGCTGGAATATTCCCATCTATGTATGCTTTAAAGCTGGCTTACTTCACCACAATCTTCTTGCTGTTCTCGATGGCGATGCCGCGGAAGTTTTTGTTGACACGCTGGCCAGCGAGGTTGTAGATAACGGTGTTCTTGCTGTTCATAGCTTTCAGCGTGCTGACTCCTGCAGGATCAGAAGGTTCTGCGAAGGCTTCAAGAGTCTTGGTCTCGGTCAGGAAGATGAAAGTAATGTCATAGAGTCCCTCTTCCTGTTCAATGTCCAGCTGGAATACCTGGTTGTTAGAACCACCGTCCATACCGTATGATTCTGTCCAAGCATGATTGGCAGCAACTTTGTATTCATACTCAGTCATGGGCAACAAGGCAACACTCTTCTTTACAAGAGTGTATTCACCTTCAGCAGTTTTAATCATGTCATTCTCAGTTGCCGTGGGATCCCAGCTAACTCCACAGAGAGCCTCTACACCACAGATGGTCCAAGTCTTTTCACCGAACTCGTAATCACCGGTCTTAGTAGTGGAAACGGCAATTGTCTGTTCCTCGGAATTGAATGTGATTTCAACGGTGTACAGGCCAGGGACGGTTACCATGATTTCGTAGTTGTCAGAGGTCTGTCCACCAGCTGCGCCACCGTATGCTTCAGCCCATTCGTGGTTTGCACATACCTTGAATCCGTAAGGTGTGTCCTTGTCAAGAGGAACATTTGTCTTGGTCCACTTGAAGATTACATTGTCTTCAGAATTCATGTCATTTTCAGTTGCAGCAGGATCCCAACTGGCTCCGCAGAGTTCAGGAACACCAGCAACTGTCCATGTCTGATCTCCCGTGTCAGGCTTCACATACTCACCTGTCTTTGTGGCTTCAGCGATAAGCTCAGAATCTGAATTGTTCTCTGTATCATAGGTGAAAGTGAAAGTTACTTTGTAAGCTGCATTTTCATCAATGACAAGTTTGGCATTGCCTTCGCCTGATCCATAAGACTCGTCCCATGCATGATTCTTGGCAACTTTGTACTCGTACTCACCAGCTTTCAGCATGACATTCTCTTTCACCAATGTGAAGACATTGTTGTTCCCTGTCATGTCGTTAGCGGTGTCTGTAGGATCCCAGTTCGTACCACAAAGAGCCTTCACACCAACGATAGTCCATGTGTCTTGAGCCTGCATGCCAAGTGTGGCAGCAAGCATTACGATAAGCGTAAAAATTTTTTTCATAATTGAACGTTTTTTTTTATTAAATGTTAGTAATATGGTGTAATAAATATTTACTTGAGAATGTGTTTTTTCCCGTTCCGAATGACAATGCCACGATAGCTGCTGGTAGCACGCTGTCCGGTCAAGGTGTATGCAGCCTTCGTATCGTCAGAAGATTTTTCAATCAGAGGAGTGGAAACGCCTGCTGTAGCAGAGGTCAAGTAGCCAGAAGCATCGTAGTAACCACCATTGTGGAATACGAAATCGGCTGTTTGCAAATCCCCAACGCCAGCACTGAACACAATACCTGTAGGCATGTCGCTTCCAGCTTCTCCACCATCCCAAAGGTAGATGTCGTGCTGGTCTTTGTCCTGACCGACTTTGGCCATTGCATCGCCTGGCCATGTTTTCTTAGTGTTGAAATTCTTGTCGTTTTCTCCCCATACCCATGCAGTTGGAGCTGGATAGTCCTTGTTGGCTTGGAAATAGCAGTAGAGATGTCCCTCAATTGGCTTCACACATTCGGGAATCTCACCTTTATAGGGAGTGTCGGTCCCTGGCCGCAGACCACTGACGTTAACGTTGTTGCTGACATAGTAAGCGAAGTTGTCGCCAGCTGCGATACACTTGAAGCCATTGACATCATAGTTTGGTCTACCGCAGAGAACCATCACTGTACCCTTGCTTCCCTGTGTCTTAATAACGTAGCCGCCATTGGCTGAATGCTGCTCGGTAATGTTGCTCTGATTGGTGACTCCGCATGCTTTACGGGCGAGAATCATATTGCCAATGCCAATGGGATAGTCCTGCCAGTGCTTGAGGAAAATACATGGTGTGCCAGGCAGTCCAAGAATAATGGCATTTGCGGCGAGAACGTTGGTGGCTATTCGGTCACTTCCTTTTTCATAAGTGTCATGGTTGTCGACAAATGTCACTGCATAGCGATTCCAGTCTGGGCTACCAGCCATACCTTTGTTGCTTAGTTCGTCCCAGTTTCCAGAACAAGCCTTGTTCAACTGATATTTAAGGGGGAAGTCGAAGGCTGCCGATGTCTTGCCAGTCGAATTAATCCAATCGGTGATTCTGTCAAATCCGTCCCAATATTCTCCTACACAGAATTTTGGATTTACTGCCTCATTGTATAATTTTGTGTAATAACCAGAATAACCCTTAACCATATCAAGACGGAATCCGTCATAACCAAGTCCTTCCATCAAATAACGTAGATAAATCTTTACGTTGTTTTGTACATTGGCAGAGGTGTGGTCGAGGTCACGGTAACCAGAGAAGTCGTCGCCTGTATCGTTGGCACCCGTAACTTCCCAACCTTGTTCGGCTGTATAACCACCATCATCATTACGGCAGATGTCGGCACCACTCCATTTGATATTATAGGTGACACCGCCAAACTTCACAGTTTCTTCAACGAAATCAATCCATGAAGCCACGCTTTTGCCGTCCTTTGTGACTTTCTTTCCCTGTGGCTTTTTGTGGTTGAGGACAACATCCTCAATGATGCTCACGTTCTTTGCTTTATATGCCTTGATCATTTCTATCAATTCGCGAGGCTGACCAAATGTGCTTTTGTGCCGGAACCAGTAAACAGGGTCGTATCCCATTGACGTGCCATCTGTACACCATGCAGAATTGGGTACCCATATAGCATCAAAATAGGTAGAAAGTTCATCTACCTGTTCAGTAAACTTAGTCCACTGTGTGTCTTCAAATGAGTTCCAATAGAAACCTTGTAACATGACACCACCATAGTTAGCAGGCCATTGTGCAAGACTATATTGCACGACGAGTAAAGAAATAATAAAGGTGTATAATTTCTTCATGTTATTAATACTTATAATAGTAGGTACATATTTTCGAAAGCAAAGTTAAGTATTTTATGTTATGATGTAATGTCGTTTATATATAAAAAAGCAAAAGGAATTGTGAAAACGTTTGCACAACTCCTCTTACTTTTAGAATGCCTGATTAATGATAAAATCTTGTTGTTACTTTTTATTACTTAATGAGAGTCTTTTTTCCATTGATAATATAGATACCATGCTGTAAACCGTCAACCCTGCCCTGACTGTTAACCAATCGGCCAGTAAGGGTGTAGATACGGTTGCAGTTGGACTTGTCAATCTTTACTCCTTGAATGCCTGTGGTTTTATTTAATTTATACTTCGAACCACTCTTCTCATTGAGCACTTCATAGAATGTTGTCTCTGTGAGTTTTTCTGTATCTATGGTTTGTGGGGAGCCCGTACCTGTACTGAAGACTAATTGCACGTAATCGTTCTTACTGTTGATGGTGTATTCGTTATAGAACCATTCCTTGTCGTTGATTGTCACTTTCTTTGTGACTGACAGGCCAGGCCATGCTGTACCAGCACGGGTACCGTCGCCACCGAAGGAGTGGAAATTGCACTTTGTCCAGCCCACCTGATCGGTATTGACATAAACACCGATGGTGTAGGGTTCGAAATCGCTCACTTGATATTGGCGCTTGACAATGCCTGTAACGGTTCCGTTCACTAACATGCCTACGGTCAGTGTCACTGAACCTGAAGGAATGCTAATCTGGGTTCCGCTCTCTACTACATTGCTGGATGGGGTAGGGTCACTACCGTCAAGTGTGTAGACCACCTTGGCACCTGCCTGCTGGGTGACGGCGGTCAACAGGACTTTCAAGTTCTTGCTGTAAGTTCCTGTCGTTACGTCGGCCCATGCTGTTTCCATTTTGTTGTCCATGAAGTAGGCATAATGGTATCCTTCCAGTACTTTTGTATAGCCCTCATTGCTGAAGGTGGCAGCATCGTTGCCTACGGCCACCATCATTGTGCTTTTTTTACCTACGGCTGTGGCGGCATAGAGTCGTTTTTGCTGAGTATGTGCTGTGACTTCACTCTCGTTGTGCAAACCCACGGCGCGGCGCACGGCAATCATGGCACTTATTTCGCGTTTGTATGCCTGCCAATGTTTTAGGAACACGCAAGGAGTGCCGGCATTGGCCAATAACCATGCGTTGGCAGCCAGCGTGTCGCGCTTAATGGGGTCTTGTGGTGCAGAAGCAGAGCGATATTCGGTATCATGGTTTTCTACGAAAGTCACAGCATAGCGACGGTAGTCGGCTTGCGTGGCTATACTTGCATTCTTTAGCTTTGTCCAGTCTTTGCCATTAATCGCGTCACGGACTGTATAACGGAAAGGAAAGTCAAAAGCGGCACTTTCGATTTCCTTACGCCCGCCACCAATTCTTGTGTAACGCATCCAAGAGGTAATCACTGAAACATTGCTGTCCCAGTATTCGCCTACCGAAAACTTTGGGTTGGTATCGGCGTTATACATGCCTGTGTATGTACCACTATAACCTTTCACCATATCGTAGCGGAAGCCTGCATAGCCAAAATCCTCAAGCAGCATGTGAAGATATGCTTTGACGATGGTCTGCACATTTTGGCTGGTATGGTCCAAATCGCGCATGCCGTCCCAATCTTCTCCTGTATCGTTACCGCCGAGGGTTACACCCTGTTTGTTGGCCTCGGTTAGCGCTTTGCCTCCATCATCGTTTTTACATACGTCGGCAGCAGTCATCGTATAGGTATCACCATTGTAGGTCTCGGTGGGGAAACCGAACCATCCGCTGTTGCTTTTACGGTGATTGATGACCACATCGGCAATGGTTCCTATGCCTTTTTGTTTAAAAGTGCTAATCATATTGCGTAGCTGTACCTCGGTACCGAAGGAACTGTTGTAATGGCCGGGAAACCAATAGAGGTCGTCATATCCCATCGAGGTGCCGCCGCAATTTCCGCTTTGTGGAATCCATACCAATGTGTAGTGACTGGCCAGTTCGTCAGCCTGAGCCTGCAGGTTGGTCCATTTTGACGCTTCGTAGGAGTCCCAGAAGAACCCCTGTAGCATGACTCCTTCATATTCCGACGGCCATCCCTCTGCCAGCATCGGAAGCGATGACAGGAATGTTAGCAGGGAAATAAATAGTTTTTTCATGTCTTTTTCCTAATTATTTAGTTGATAGTTATTAGCTTTGTTAAAACTTTCTTTATTCAGTGCATAGAGTCTTTTGTTCAGTGCAAAGATATGAAATAGAATCAAATGCTCCAAATGTTTTATTGAAAAAATGAAATCTATTATTTAATATGAGTTCGATAAGATATGATTTACCCCATCACAATAGTGGAACAGCATTTGTCAGCGACTGACGTTTCATTCGGCATTGACGAGCAGGCTATTCGTTTTTCATCGAACTTACGTTGATTTTAGAAAAAACAGGTGGACACCTTTGTACGGGTGTCCGCCTGTTTTTGATGGTTGGTCGTAGCAAAGATTACTCAACGGGTACGAAATGAGCTGCACCTGTGATGTCGCAGAAGTAGATGTCGTAAGTGCCGGCAGTAATCGCAATGTTCTTGGCACCTTTGGCACAAATCTTTGCCCAGTCGTTGCTTGCATTCCATTCACCGTCTGCGTCGTTGCCAAAGCCCCAGTTTGTGTCCCATGCATGGTTGGCACGGAACTTCAGCTGCGTATCGGCTGCAAAGGTGTAGCGCAGATACCAGTTGTGCTTGCTGCGGTCAACAGCTGCCAGGTCGATGTCGTCGCCGTCATTCCAATTGCCATTAACGCCAATCAGCGAGATGTTTGTGTAGGAAGGTTGATTCTCCAGCAATGTCCAACTATAAGTCAGTCTCTCCAGGTCAATAGTGAAAGTAAAGAATTTGTTTTTCTGGGGAGCGTTGAAATATGTTGGCGTATTCTTTCCCTCTTCTGGGCCTTGGACAACAGTGCCACTTGTTTTGTCGCTATCAGGAGTGCCTTGGGCATACACTTTGCTAAAATCTTTGTTTGCACGGTCATTCGTCCAATAACTGATATTCCATATAAGCAGGTCGCCTCCCACACCTGTATACATGGTTGTGTAGGTATAAGCCATGTCATTGTCTTCAACAGGTGTCATGACAAATTTGTAGGCATCATCCGTAGAAGTTGCAGTAGAGCGGCCATAAACATAATAGTAGGGATCTTCCAGTTTCTCAGGTTTCAGATATAGTTTGAACGGGTCACCCAATGTGATGAGCTGTGCCTCGGAACCCTTGACGGCATTAGCATACAGAGCAGCCTCGAACGTACGCACGGTAGCTTTCTTTCCGTAGAACGTGTAGACAAGCTTGGCCAGTTCTTCCTTCGTGACTTCTCCTTCGGTGGATGCGGCAACCTTAGCAGCCTCGGCAGTGGGTTGGTCGGCGGGCTTGGCCTCTAGACGGATATTCTCTAATGTGACACCTTCAGGTAAAGAACCCTGCTTAAAGTCAAACAACTTAATTGAACTACCGTCGGTCATCGTACCCAAATCAATGGGGGCTGCGAGAGTTCCTGTTGTTTGGGGAGTAGCCGAAAATCCGTCAATTATAACTTCCCCCTCCTGTGAATAGACTGTCGGCTGTGTCCAGTCGTCATGGCTCTCATCGCAGGCGGTCAAAGACCATCCTGCGATTGCGAGCATTATATACATTGATAATTTTTTCATAATTCTTTTCTGTTATTTCGGGTTAATGACTTATTCCAGTTTACCAGTGTCGTCCAGGAAGTTCAAGTAAACTTTCTGACCAACGTTACCGTTGACACGCTCCTGGTCACCACCACCTCCGCGGTACACAATCTTCTTGTCGAAGACGAAGAACTCGGACTTCCACCAGTCCATAGTCTTTACTTTGACATAAGCACGTGTACCACCGTCGCCTATGACAGGGCTGGTAAGTTCAGGCGATACGAACTCACCCTTCATTTCGGTAGGAGTAGAGAACTTCACATATTGCTCCTTCTCATTGCGCAGCCTATCCTCAGACCAGCAGGTAACCCAATCTGGATGTTCGACATCGGCCTCTTCGACAATACCTGCCTCAGCGTTGAGAATGCTTGTACCGATGAGCCATACATTGGCTTCGTCGAAGCGGAATGAGAGCGACAGTTCACGCTTATCATTATTAATGGTTCCGTCAATGATCATCAGATACCAGCCAGGTGTATTGGCAATAATTGTTCCGTCGGGTGTAGCAGTGAAGCCTGCAGTGGAAGTGGTATAGAACGGCGTGATCATATCCTCGGTAAAGTCTGCTTCGGCCTTTTCGGGACTAACCTTGATGCCTTTCTCGTCAACCCATACAATACGCCACTGAGTAGTTGGATTGCCGTAAGCTGGAACAGTCGGCATGGCATTCTCCCAGCTGTTGTCAGAATAGGTGCCATTTACATAGAATGGGTTCGGTACCTCTACGTCAGGAAGTGCAAATGCAGTCTTGACATTGTTCAGCTTGATGATATTTGACAGTGTCTCAGTTCCTTTTACGTCATTGATAAAGGCACGGATACGCAGATAAACAGGAACTGTAATAGGAAATTCTTCCTGTTTCTTGTTCAATTTTGTCATCAGCTGTTTGGTAGTAGCGATACCTATTTCCTTACCAGGGATGCTCATCTTGTTGGTGAAGTAGGTCGTGGTCAGCTCGTTGGGATCGGACATATTCTCGTCCAGCGACAGCTGTACAACATAAGTTGTAGTTGCCGGAAATCCGTAGTTCGGGGCTGAACATGTAAGTTCAATCGACTCTGTGTTTGCCAAGTCGTATGTGCCATTGGCAAAAACTGGTGAGTTCAGTGTGATAGGCTGTTGCTCCTTCGTCAGGTTGATGACCGGATTGTCGTCACGGTCGGCATCGCACGCGGTAAAGAGCAGTGCGCCCAACAGCAGTGAAGCCATGAAACTAAACTTTTTCATATTATTCTTGTTTTTAATGTTCATTTATTTATAGTTCGGTTTTAAGTTGGGATTGGCGTTCAAGTCGCTATCAGGAATCGGGAAGATGCTGAAACGTTTGTCAAATTGTTTGCCAGCTTGTGTGCCACCCATCCATTCCCATTTGTAGGTACTCTGGTCTGCGAAGCGATTCCAGCGAATGAGTACCATGCGGCGCATACCTTCGAAACCGAACTCGCGTGACCATTCTTTGAAGATGTCTTCCAAAGAAACATTAGCTAAGGCATCTGCACTTGTTCCGTCATAGAGGTTACCTGTTTGAACGTTTGCGCGTTTACGCAAATCTTTGATTCGGCTAATACCTTCAGCAGTACAATTGTCACCATGCAGGCGAGCATCGCACTCTGCTGAAATGAGGTAAGCCTCAGCAAGACGAAGAACAGGGAAGTCTGTATCGGCAAAATTACCATCGGGGTCATTACCTGATGTGCCTTCAGCATGAATATTATTGTACTTCATGTAGAGAAGACCGTTGCTCGGTTCTGATTCTGCTTCAATGCTCAGTTTCTGTCCTAACGTATAGAATATAGCGCGATCGTCCTTTACAACGGGGATTACATCTTTGGGAGCACCTTTGGGAATATTGCTGTCTGATGCAGTGTTTCCAAAGAATACCTTTGAAAATTCTTTTCTGGCACGTACTCCACGATCCCAGTGTTGCTTGGTTCCATAGCCTAATATGGCATTGCCATTAGCGTCTTTACAACCATAAAGGTCTTCTTGCATCATAGATTCTGTCGTGTTGCTGGCAATCATGAACAGGCTGCCGCCCCATGTCTGAGTCTTCCAACCATCGTGTAAGGCAGGTAGAATGATTTCTTTTTGTGCGCCGTTGGTGTCATTATCGCCCATAAAGAGCAGCTGATAGGCACTGAAACCGTTCTTTCCTTCTGTGCAGAGCTTGTAGCTGGTACCGATGGCTTTGTCTGCATAGGTCTGAGCGTCAGCCCAGCGAGGAGTCCCAGTGTACACTTCGGCATTCAAGTATAAACGTGCAAGAAGAAGATAACCAGCGGCTTTATCTGCTCGACCATAGTGAATTCCTGGTTGGGCATCTGCCAATATTTCGTCATTTTCTCCTTCGCCAATGACATCCTTCAGTTCACTCTCTATGAATTTGAAAAGGTCAGCTCTCTGAATCTGTGGCGCATTCTCACTTGATAGTTTGGTTAAGAATGGTGGATTAGCATAAAAATCCATCAGATAGAAGTAGTGCAGGGCACGCATGAAACGTGCTTCAGCACGCTTTTGCTTCGTGGCAGCATCGTCTGAAGTGGCATTGTCCAAATAGAAATTACAGATGGTCACACCAAACATCAGACGGTAATAGAGTGACTTTATAAAAGGATTACTATTAGTCCACGAATCTCTATTAAGCTCTGGCAGACCAGGATCGTTCCACCAGCAATGTCCTTCATCTGTAGGGTACACATTGAAATACCATATCAAACGTATCATGTTGGACATACCTTCATCGTCGGTGTTAAGATCGCTGTTTCCTGCAGGTCCCGTTTGACCGGTCAAGACGAGATTGCCATATATCTTGTTGAAGATATAGTCTTCATTGAATTCCGATAAATTCTGCGGGTTAATGTTCTCTACCTCCAAATCTTTCACACAGGAAGTGAAGAGTGCGGAGTAGGCAAACACGGCGGCAGGCAAAATATATTTCAGTTTCATAGTTTTACTCATTGTTAAAAGTTTCAATAATCAATGTTCAATTCTCAACCTTTAGAAGTTCAGGCTTACGCCAAGAATCGTGGTGATAGGACGGGGATAGATGTCGCCGTCGACACCGCTGGCAACCTCTGGGTCAATACCACTATAGTTGGTAATGGTGAATACATTCTGCACAGTTGCATAGACACGACCGCTCAGAGGAGCACCGAAGAGCTTTTCAAAACTGTAGCCCAAGGTGATGTTGTCCATCTTCAGGAACGAAGCATTCTCGACAAAGTAGTCAGATGCATATTGTGTCTGAGACACATCAGTAAATCCTCTGTTAACAGATTCTGTTCGCAAATTGTTGAGATTGCCATTAGTGTAAACCATGGCAGAACCGACATTGCAAGTACCAGAGGCCTTGCTGTTGAACATGTAGTTACCGAGGCTGGCACGCATGGAGAAACCGAGATCCCAGTTCTTGTACTGCACTTTTGACGATAGTCCCATGGTTACGTCAGGAGCAGGTTTGTAGTAATAATAGAGGTCTCCACTATCAATAAAGCCATTGCCGTTGCGGTCAACGAAAGTATTAAGGATTGGATCTCCATTCTGGTCATAAACCTGTTGGTAAACATGGAATGAATGGCTGGGCTTACCTACTGTGTGGGCCTGAATGTTACCAAAATTAATGCCGCCACCTGTCGGTACAAAATAGTCTTCACCCATTCCGCTAATCAGTTCGTCAATCTCATTTTTATTATAGGTAAAGTTGTAAGTCACTTCCCACTGCCAGTCTTTGGTCTGGATAGGACGATATGTTAACATCGTTTCGAAACCAGTGTTGTGTAATGAGCCAATATTACTTTTAACAACATTACGGAAGTTAGAGCCGGCTGCCACATAGACATCATTAAGCAAATCCTTGGTCTTACGGTAGTACCAGTCAAAGCTCACTTCAAAACGATTGTTCCATAGGTTCAAGTCGATACCTGCATTCCATGTCGTGGTTTTCTCCCATGTCAATTGTGCGTTGTATGGTTCAGGACGGTAAGTCGTTCCATCTCCTAAAACGGAATAAAGGGCGTGTATGTTAGAATTGGGTGTGTAGACTGGAATATAGGTGTAGTCACCAATACCTTCCTGCTGTCCTGTAACACCCCAACCTAAACGCAACTTGGCATCACTGATTACACTGATGTTCTTCAGAAACGCCTCTTCCTTCATACGCCATGCAAAAGCTGCTGCCGGGAAATAACCCCACTGCTGATTGTCATTGCCTTTCATCCAGTTGAAACGCGATGAACCGTCGGCACGCAGTGTGAAGGTCAGCATGTAGCGATCCATGAGTGAGTAGTTCATTCGACCGAAGAACGATACCAAATAGTTTTCCGTTTCATACTTTGTGACTTGGCCCTCTACAGGTGCTTCATGCGTAGACCCTGCTGCATATTTGGTGTTACCTTCTGGGTAGAAACCACAGCCATACCAGTCGGTTTTGTTGTGGAAGTGCTGCCACTCGTAACCACCCATGATATCAAAGTGGTGAACCTTTGCAAAGTCTTTCATGTACTGGGCATAGAGAGATAGCTGCAAGTTGTATGTGTCAGCGGTATCCCATCCTTCATAACCATAGTAATGGGCAGAAGTTGAGTATCGGCTCTTGCTTTGATCCTGTGTCGTTGTAGAGACATTCGCAGCAGCGTTCATGTGGAGGTGAAGATCCTCAAAACCATGAATAGAGTAATCAGCTTCGATGTTACCAACAAAAGTCTTCGTCTTAGCGTAAATGTTATCCAGATTCAGCATAGCAACAGGGTTGGCAGAAGCTTTGTTTGTGTACTTCCAGTCAGCGGCACCGTCAATGGCAGCAGTTGTGAGATTCTGGACATAACCACCAAAATAAGTATTGTAAATTTCATTATCACTCGTAACGGCTTTGGTAGGATCCATTGAAATCGCATTTCCCACGACACCCGGATCATAATGGTTCTTGGCTATCATGCCTTTACCGTTGAGGTTCAGTTTCAAGTGGTCCTGCAAAAAGGAGGGAGACAAATTGACACTACCAGTGAAACGCTCGAAATCTGTTTTCTTGATAATACCCTGATTGTTGGTATAACCTAATGATACGCGATAAGGCATGTTCTTGAAACCGCCTGACATTGTCAGATTGTGATCGTGAGAAACAGACGTACGGAAAATCTCGTTCTGCCAGTCGGTATTGGCATATTGCTTGTTGCCGTTGGCATCTAAATAGCCCAGCTCTTTGTAAGCATCACTGTCTTCGCCATACATGTTTTTAATGAAATCCTTGAATGTAGGACCGTCTAATACGTCTACAGTCTTCTTTTTTGTGGCGACAGAAATGTTGCCGTTATAATTAAATGTGGGTTTCTGGTTAGCACGTCCTTTCTTGGTGGTGATAATAATCACACCGTTAGAGGCACGGCTACCATAAATAGCAGTAGCTGAAGCATCCTTCAGCACAGTGAATGACTCAATATCGTTCGGGTTCACCATCGACAGTGGATTAGAACGGCCTTTAACACCGTAGTTGTCCATGGCCAGACCGTCAATCACAATCAGAGGGTCGTTGGATGCGTTCAGTGACGAACCGCCACGAATACGAATCTGTGCACCGCCGCCAGGCGTACCGTCGCCAGGAGTGACGTTCACACCGGCAATCTTACCTTGGATCATGTCCTGGGCGTTGACGTTCAGACCGTGGTTCTTCTCATCGGGCTTGATGGCCGAAACCGAACCAGTCAGGTCGCTCTTCTTTGCACGACCGTAACCGATGACCACAACGTTTTCAAGTACCTGGGCATCGTCTTTTAGCGTGACTTCAATGTTGGGGGCTGCAGTAACTTTTTCTACCTGATAGCCCACATAGCTAATCTCGAGTGTGGCACCTTGTTTGGCCTGAATCGTGAAGTTACCGTCGAAATCGCTCACCGTGCCGCCTTGCTCTCCTACAATGCGGATGGTAGCGCCGATAATCGGTTCTCCACTCGAATCCTTCACATGGCCTTTCACATTAATCTGTGCAAAGGCACCCATTGATAGGAAGAGCCCAAACAGAAGGGCCAGCATCCTAACAGGAATTTGAATGTTTACCTGTTTCATCATTACTTTTAATTTGATTAATGTTTTTGTTAGTATATTTAAATTATTAATGTTTAATGTTTTAGCTATTGAATATAGCTTTTAGTTATGGCGTTTTCTTACTATTTCAATGCAAAGATAGATTTCTTTCTTGTTCAATATATTATTTTTTACTAAAAAATTTTTTAATATGTTATGCAAACGTTTGCATTTCGATTGAATGATAAATGGGTAGTCAATCGAATAGCGTTAGTGTTTTTTGGCTAATTTTGCAATGTCAATTGCTGAAAGCTTAAACTGTAAACTAATATCTAATGAAAGATTCTTCTCCTTTGACAATGAAGGATATTGCACGTGAGCTGGGTATCTCTGTGGCTACAGTGTCGCGTGCTTTGAAGGATTCTCCCCGCATTTCGGAGGAGCGTCGGCGGTTTATTCAGCAATACGCGCGCGAACATAATTTTATTCCTAATGTACTGGCTGAGTCACTTCGTTATAGCAAAGTGCAGCCGATGAAAGTCATTGGGGTGATTATTCCAGAGATTGTTCACTATTTTTTTTCCACCATTCTTCGAGGTATCGAAGAAGAGGCGTCTGCCCGTGGCTACCGCATCATGGTGGCCCAGAGTGGTGAGCATTATGAGCGCGAGGTACAGTTGTGTCAGTCGTTTTTGAAAAATAAGGTTTGCGGTATCATTGTCTCGCAGGCAAAGGACACGCAACGTTACGACCATTTCCGCCGACTCATTGATGTCGGCATGCCGTTGGTGTTTTACGATCGCATCTGTACAGGCGTGAATGCCAGCCGTGTGGTGGTTGACGATTATACGGGAGCTTACAATGCCGTGAGCTATCTGATAAAGACTGGTTGCCGTCGCATTGCCTATTTCGGTTCGCAGATGAATTTGGAAATCGCGAAAAACCGCTATAATGGCTATAAGGATGCCTTGCTCAAGAATGGATTGCCGTTCCGTGAGGATTTTACACGTATCTGCGACAACCGTCAGGACGCGGAGATGATGACACCCGAGCTTTTTGATGGTGACGAATATCCAGATGCCTTTTTTACCATCAATGACGATACAGCCTTGGGCGTTCTCTATACGGTGAAACGTATGGGGTTGCGCATTCCCGAGGATGTCAGCATTTGTGGCTTCTCGAATGGCTTGCGTGCCATTTCGTGCGACCCGATGCTGACCACGGTGGAGCAGCATGGCACAAAGGTGGGCGAGGAAGCCGTCGATGTGCTGATTGGATATGTGGAAGGAGCTATTCCGATGGACAAGGTCGAAAAGCGTGTCGTGCGTACGCGTCTTATTATAAGAGGAACAACAAGATAATGCATTATAACATGAAACAGAAACCTGATTTGAATTTTTGGAAGCTCTGGAACCTGAGCTTCGGTTTTTTCGGCGTGCAGATTGCCTATTCGTTGCAGAATGCAAACATCTCGCGTATTTTTGCCACGCTGGGGGCTGATCCGCACACATTGAGTTTCTTCTGGATTCTGCCCCCACTGATGGGCATGCTTGTGCAACCGATTGTTGGCACATGCAGCGACAAAACGTGGACACGCTTGGGCCGCCGTATTCCTTATCTGTTTATCGGGGTATTGACGGCTGTGGCTGTGATGTGCCTGTTGCCTAATGCTGGCTCGTTCGGCCTTACGGTGGCTGTGGCTCTGTGGTTCGGTGCCTGTGCGCTGATGTTGCTCGACACTTCTATCAATATGGCTATGCAGCCGTTCAAGATGTTGGTGGGTGACATGGTGAATGAGAAACAGAAGGTGAAGGCATACAGTATCCAGTCGTTCCTTTGCAACGCAGGCGGACTGGTGGGATTCGTGTTCCCCTTCTTCTTTACTGCCATTGGCATCGCCAATGTCGCACCTTCAGGCATGGTGCCTGATTCGGTTATCTATTCTTTCTATATTGGCGCGGCCATCCTGATTCTCTGTGTTGTCTATACTACGTTGAAGGTGAAGGAATGGAATCCGAAAGAATATGCGGAGTATAACGCTCCAGCCGAACAGAAAGAGGAGAGTGCCAATTGGTTCACACTGTTAAAGAAGGCTCCTGCCGCTTTCTGGCAGATCGGCTTGGTGCAATTCTTCAGTTGGGCGGCATTCCTCTATTTGTGGAACTACACGACGGGTACGATAGCTGACACCGTATGGGGGACTACTGATGTTGCCTCGGCAGGCTTCCAGGATGCCGGTAACTGGACGGGCATCGTCTTTGGCGTGTACACATTGGGCGCAGTGGTATGGGCCATGGTGCTGCCGCAGTTCCGCAATGCCAAGGCTGCGTATGCATGCAGTCTGTTGCTGGGTGGTATTGGCTTTGCCTTGGTGCCTTTTATCCACGACCAGTACTTGCTGTTCGTCCCCTTCCTGCTCATTGGCTGTGCCTGGGCTGCCATGTTGGCCATGCCGTTTGCACTGGTTACCAACGCACTGCAGGGCTATGGACACATGGGTGCCTATCTGGGCTTGTTCAACTGCACCATCTGTGTGCCCCAGATTATCGCGGCCCTGTTGGGCGGTGTCATCCTGACCCTTGTGGGCAGCCATCAGTACAATATGATGATTGTGGCTGGCGTGAGCTTGGCTATCGGTGCCCTTTGCGTGTTCGGAATCAATTCGAATAAGAAATAACTAACTAACTTTCAAGATATGAAGATACAATTTAACCTTGATTATCGTACAGCTTTCGGAGAGCAGATCGTACTGAATCTGCTTGACGGTCAGCAGGGCGTGGAGCATCATGTCATGCAGACCACTGATGGTGAACGCTGGTCTTTTGAATTGTCCAAGACGGCCAAGGTTGGCACATACGTGGACTATTATTACAGTTTGTGTGTCGATGGGACAGAACGTCGCCACGAATGGCTGGTTGAGCCCCATCGTCTGGAGTTCTCGGCTGTTCGTGGTATGCTCTACAGGGTCTATGACCATTGGATTGACATACCTGAAGACAGCTATCTGTACTCGTCGGCTTTTACGGAATGTGTGGCGTGCCGCAAGCGTTCCATGAGCACGGGAACCGAATTTGCCCGTACTGTCCGCCTGAAAGTACGCGCACCTCAGTTGTGTGCAGGCGAAAGTCTGGGCTTGGTCGGCGCTTGTGAGTATTTGGGCGCATGGAATTGTGCGAAAATGCTGACGATGACCGAGCATGAATGTAACGAATGGGTCGTCAGTCTCGATGCCGACCGGCTTCCTTCGCAGTTCGACTTCAAGTTCGTCCTGTGCAATGGGAATACAACTCCTGTTTGGGAGCAGTCGCAGAACCGTACCATTCTGTTGCCTGAGATGGAAAAGAATGAGGTGCTGGTCTATGAGTTGCCGCAGGCTTTCTTCCCCGTCTATCCGTGGAAGGGCGCAGGTACTGTCGTTCCTGTGTTCTCGTTGCGTTCGGAAGGCAGCTTTGGTGTCGGTGACTTTGGCGACCTGAAGGCCATGGTGGACTGGTGTGCCAAGACACGTCAGCGCATCTTGCAGGTATTGCCTATCAACGACACGAACATGACAGGCACTTGGCAGGACTCCTATCCCTACAACTCCATCAGCATCTATGCACTGCATCCGCAGTACACTGACCTGCGCCAACTGCCTGCCCTGAAGGACAAGGAGAAGAGCAAACGGTATGAAGCCTTGCGTCAGGAGCTGAACGCGTTGCCGCAGATTGACTATGAACGCATGTTCAAAACCAAGATGGACTATCTGCACGACTTGTTCCAGCAGGAAGACAGTAAAGTCAAGCGTACCAAGACTTATAAAGAGTTCTTTGAACACAACAAGGATTGGCTGGAGCCATACGCCCGTTTCTGTTTCTATCGTGACCTTTATGGCACAGCCACGTTCTCCACATGGCCCACACCGCTGGCAGAGCCTGACCAGAAAGTCCTCGACTTCTGGTGCTTTGTGCAGTTCAATCTCGATCAGCAGATGCGCTCCGCTCACGAGTATGCCCGTTCGAAGGGGGTCATCCTAAAAGGTGACATCCCCATCGGTATCTCGCGCGACGGCGTGGAGGCTTGGGTGGAGCCTCGCTACTTCAACCTGAACGGACAGGCTGGTGCGCCGCCTGATGCCTTTGCCGAGGACGGACAGAACTGGGGCTTCCCCACTTACAACTGGGACGAGATGCTCAGTGACGGCTGTCAGTGGTGGGTGCGCCGCTTCCGCAAGATGCAGGAGTATTTCGATGCCTACCGCATCGACCATGTGTTGGGCTTCTTCCGCATTTGGGAGATTCCCATGCCTGAGAAGAGCGGCCTCTACGGACAGTTCCAGCCCTCAGTGCCCATGAGCATCGACGAGATTGAGCATCGCTGGTATCTGCCGTTCCGTCAGGAGTTCTATTTGGAGGACCACAAGCAGAAGAACATGTGGCATCCGCGCATCAATGCGCCTAAGATGGAGGCTTTCGGCTGGTTGTCATGGGACGAGCAGCAGCGCTTCTGGAACATGTATAACGATTACTTCTACCGCCGTAACAACCAGTTCTGGTATGAGGAGGCCATGAAGAAGCTGCCGCGTCTGACGCAGGCCACACGCATGCTTTGCTGTGCCGAGGACTTGGGTATGGTGCCCGACTGTGTACCCTGGGTGATGAACGACTTGCGTATCCTCTCGCTTGAGATTCAGTCCATGCCGAAGGATCCCTCACTGCGTTTTGGCAAGTTGAAGCGTAATCCCTATCGCTCGGTTGACACTATCTCGACCCATGACATGTCCACATTGCGTCAGTGGTGGGATGAAGACTGGGACCAGACGCAGGCCTATTATGGAGGAATGCTTCATCGCGAGGGACCCGCACCTCATCCGCTGCCTGGATGGTTGGCAAAGGACATCGTGTCGCGCCACCTCACGTCGCCCTCTATGCTCTGCCTGCTCTCGCTACAGGACTGGATGAGCATCGACGAGAAACTGCGCTTGCCCGATCAGAATGCTGAGCGAATCAATATTCCTGCCAATCCGCGTCATTACTGGCGTTACCGCATGCATCTCACTATTGAGCAGCTGATGCAGGAAGACGAATTCAACGCAGCCGTCACCGAGCTTGTCGTCAACAGTGGCCGCAAATAGCAAAAACTAATCTTAAACTACTATTATAAAAAACACGATTGCTGCTCCGCAATGTATCTGTTGCGGGGCAGCCTTTACCAAACAAGAACCAGAACCAGAATAAGTAAGAAATGAAGTTCAAGACATTATTAGCGTGTATGTTGCTGATGCCACTGACGGTATTGGCAACCGAGGTGAAGTCACCCAATGGGAACATCGTGGTGAACTTTTCCATTGATGGTCAGGGACGGCCTGTCTATGAGATGTCGTATAAGGGGAAAACCGTAGTGAAACCGTCACATTTGGGACTTGAATTGGCCAAGGACAAGCACGCTTCGAAGGGTTTGAACGAGACCGACCTGATGGACGGCTTCGTTGTCAAGAGCGAGCAGACCTCCACTTTCGACGAGACGTGGGAACCTGTCTGGGGCGAGACAAAGACCATCCGCAACCACTACAACGAGTATGTCGCTGTGCTCCAGCAGCAAAAAGAGCAGCGCGAGATCATCATCCGCTTCCGCGTCTATGACGATGGTATCGGCTTCCGATATGAGTTCCCTCAGCAGAAGAACCTGAACTATTTCCTGATCAAGGAAGAGCGCAGTGAGTTTGCCATGGCAGGCGACCATACGGCATGGTGGCTGCCCGGCGACTATGACACTCAAGAGCAGGAAACACAGGAAACACGGTTGTCCGAAATCCGCGACCGTTTCAAGAAAGCTGTCAACTGGGGCAACTCGTCAGTGGCTGTATTCTCGGAAACGGGTGTGCAAACCTCGATACAGATGCGTTCCGACGACGGACTTTATATCAATCTCCATGAGGCTGCCTGCGTGAATTATGCCACGATGAACCTCGAACTGGTCGATGCCCAGACGAAGCATCTCTCCGAGAAGCTCGACGGCAACAGCAATGGCTATACGCCCAATCCGCTGCCGTCTGTCTGGCCGCTGCCGAAACCCTTTACTTTCGTCAGCCACCTCACCCCCGATGCTACGGGTCTGAAAGGCTGCATGCAGACTCCTTGCCAGACTCCTTGGCGCACGGTGATGGTCTCTGATGATGCCCGTGACATGCTTTCCAATAACCTCATCCTGAACCTCAACGAGCCGTGTGTGCTCGACGATGTTTCATGGATTCATCCCACGAAATACTGTGGTGTGTGGTGGGAGATGATTGTGGGCAAGAGCAACTGGCACTATACCGACGACTTCCCCTCTGTCTACATAGATAAGGTGGACTGGTCGAAAGTGAAACCCCATGGCCGCCACGCTGCCAACAACGAGAAGGTGCGCCGTTATATTGACTTCGCTGCCGACAACGGTCTGGACCAAGTGCTTGTGGAAGGCTGGAACATCGGTTGGGAAGACTGGGCTAATATGTGGAAGCGCGATGTGTTCGACTTTGTAACGCCTTATCCCGACTTCGACATCAAGGCACTCAACGACTATGCCCATTCGCGCGGCGTGAAGCTCATGATGCATCATGAGACCTCGTCGAGTACCCAGAACTACGAGCGCCACATGGAAGCTGCCTATCAGTTGATGAACAAGTATGGCTATGATGCTGTGAAGAGCGGTTATGTGGGCGACATCATTCCGCGTGGCGACCACCATTATTCGCAGTCGATGAACGACCACTACCTATATTGCATTAAGGAGGCTGCCAAGCACCATGTCATGGTGAATGCCCATGAGGCTGTGCGTCCTACGGGTCTTTGCCGCACCTATCCCAACTTAGTGGGCAATGAGTCGGCACGCGGTACGGAGTATGAGGCTTTCGGAGGTTCGCGTCCCGACCACACCGTCATTCTGCCCTTCACTCGTTTGCAGGGCGGTCCTATGGATTATACGCCTGGCGTATTAGAGACACAGCTCAACACTTGGAGCGACAACCCCAATTTTGTGCATACCACCCTTGTGGGCCAGCTGGCACTCTATGTCACGCTCTATTCGCCGCTTCAGATGGCTGCCGACCTGCCTGAGAACTATGCCAAGTACATGGATGCCTTCCAGTTCATCAAGGATGTGGCCTGTGACTGGGACGACTCGCGCTATTTGGAGGCTTCGCCTGCCGACTATATCACCGTGGCCCGTAAGGCCAAGGGAACCGACAACTGGTTCGTAGGCGGCAAGTGCGACGAGAACGGCCATCTCACCAACCTTGTCCTCGACTTCCTCGACAAGGGCCGCAAGTACGAGTGTACCATCTATGCCGATGCCAAGGATGCCCACTACGAAAGCAACCCGAAGGCTTATACGATTACAAAAAAAGTGGTGAAGCAGGGCGACAAGCTCAAGTTGCAGCAGGCTCCCGGTGGCGGCTTTGCCATTAGTCTGAAAGCACTGTAAAGTGTTCCTTTTTAATTATAATCTTTGCGACATAAGAAAAAACGAATAACCAAAAACCGATGAAAAAGTTGATTTTAGCAGGAATGATGATGGCGCTGTTGCCTAATTGTATGTCTGCACAGACAGGAAGTGAGGCAACGGTTCAGTCGTATGAGACTTTCAATTTCGATGAAATGACCTACTCGCCCACTGAGACCGTGTTCAAGCTCTTTGCACCCGACGATGCCAAGAAGGTCGTCGTGCGTATCTATAAGGATGGGGCAGGGGGTAAGGCCCAGAAGACAGTGAACATGCAGCGTGTGGGCAAGGACTTGTGGCGTGTGGCTGTAAAGGGCGACCTGAAAGGTTGTTTCTACACTTTTGATATGGGTAAGGGCGAGACACCGGGTGTGTTTGCCAAGGCTGTGGGCGTGAACGGACAGCGTGCTGCCATTCTCAAGGAGGACAAGGGTGACTGCGAATGGGACAAGATACGCCCCGTGGTGAAAAATCCTGTTGACCTTGTCGTCTATGAGATGCATCACCGTGACTTTTCCATCTCACGTAAGGAAGCCAAATATCCGGGTAAATATCTGGCACTCACCGAGCGGTGGGCCATCAGCCACCTGACGGAGTTGGGCGTGAATGCCGTGCATATTCTGCCCAGTTATGACTATGGATCGGTCGATGAGACACGCCTCGACCAGCCGCAGTTCAACTGGGGCTACGACCCGGTGAACTACAATGTGCCAGAGGGCAGTTATTCTACTGACCCATACGATCCCGCCGTCCGTATCAAAGAATTCAAGCAGATGGTGGAAGCCTTGCACAAAGCAGACATTGCTGTTATCCTTGATGTGGTCTACAACCATACTTTCGACATCGATCATTCGAACTTCCAGCGCACCTATCCCGACTATTACTATCGCAAGACAGCCGACGGCCACTATAGCAATGGCTCGGGCTGTGGCAACGAGACGGCTTCGGAACGTCCCATGATGCGCCGCTTCATGATTGAGTCGGTGAAATATTGGGCGAAGGAATATCACATCGACGGCTTCCGTTTCGACCTCATGGGCGTTCACGACATTGAGACAATGAATGCGATTCGCAAGGCACTCGACGAGATCGATCCCACCATATTTATTTATGGCGAGGGGTGGAGTGCCGGCGGTTGCGGTCTGCCCAATGAGAAGTTAGGCATGAAGGCCAACATTCCGCAGATGCCGGGCATCGCTGCTTTTAGCGATGACATTCGTGATGCCCTGCGCGGCCCGTTCAGCGACGACAAAGTATGTGGTTGGTTGGGTGGCTCCTATAATAACAAGGAGACCGAGAGCCTGAAGGCTGGTATTGCCGGTATGATTGCCCATCCGCAGATTGACTATTCGAAGGTGAACTACTCCACAAAGCCCTACGCTTTGGAGCCTTATCAGATGATGAGCTACGTGTCGTGCCACGACGATATGTGTCTGGTCGACCGTCTGCGTGCCAGCATCCCTGGCATCACTGAAGAGGAGCTGATTCGCCTTGACCTCTTGGCACAGACGGCAGTGCTCACCTCGCAGGGTGTACCCTTCATCCTGGCAGGTGAAGAACTGCTGCGCGACAAGAAGGGTGTTCACAACTCCTATAACTCGCCCGACAGCATTAATCAGTTTGACTGGCAGAACAAGCTGCGTTATCCACAGGTGTTTCAGTACTATAAGGGATTGATTCAGCTGAGAAGAGGACATCCGGCCTTCCGTCTGGGTTCTGCCGATTTGGTTCGCAAGCATCTGGAGTTCCTTGATGCCCCTGAAAGCGTAGTGGCCTACAGACTGAAGAACTTTGCCGGACGCGACCGTTGGCGCGACATCATCGTGGTGCTCAACTCCTCACGTCAGGAACAGACGGTTGCCGTTCCGAAGGCTTCCTATACCGTGGTAGGTGCCAACGGTGTCATCTCGCTTCGCCGGTATGGACTTGAACAATTCACGGGTGACAAGGTGACAGTGGCTCCCCAGTCGGCGCTTATCATGCATAACTAACTATCTTATAACCTTAGAGTTAACATGAAAATGAAACGATTTCTTTTATTAATCGCCCTCGTGGCACCCATCATGACAATGAGCGCTGCAAAGACGGTCAAAATGACTGTCGACCGTATTGACCCCACCGACTGGTTCGTGGGAATGAAAAATTCACAAGTACAGCTGATGGTTTATGGAAATCTCGTCCGCGATGTGCAGGACGTGACGACCGACTATCCTGGTGTCGTCATCGACAGCCTGGTACGTCTTGATTCGCCTAACTATCTGCTGATTTACATGAATCTGAAAGATGCACAGCCTGGTACGATGACCCTTAGTTTCAAGGGCGAGAAAGGAAAGCCTGTGAAAGTGGAGTATACGTTGAAGGCCCGCGAGATGAAAGGCGAAGACCGAAAGGGATTCGACATCAGCGATGTGCTCTATCTGCTAATGCCCGACCGCTTTGCACAGGGAGCTAACCACAATCCGCAGGTGAAAGGTATGCGAACCTATCGTGAGGACCGCTCCGAGCCTTCGCTCCGCCATGGCGGCGATTTGGAGGGACTGCGTCAGCATCTCGACTATTTCAACGACTTGGGGGTTACGGCTCTCTGGTTCACGCCGATTCTTGAGAACGACTCGCCCGACAACGACTTTGGTTACAGCACCTATCATGGCTATGCCACCACTGACTACTATCGCGTCGATCCGCGTTTCGGTTCCAATGCCGAGTATCGTCAGCTGATTGACGAGTGCCACGCCAAAGGGCTGAAGGTGGTTATGGATATGATTTTCAACCACTGCGGTTTCGAGCATCCCTGGGTGGCCGATATGCCGTCGAAGGATTGGTTCAATCTCTCTGACTGGCTCAAGCAGTCGGGTGGCACCAGCGATCCGCGTGGCACTGATTTCCTACAGACCAGCTATAAACTTACGCCAGTGATGGATCCCTACGCCTCTGAAGTGGATTTGCGCGAGACGGTTGAAGGATGGTTCGTTTCAACAATGCCCGACCTCAACCAGCGCAATCCCCATCTCATGCGCTATCTCATCCAGAACTCCATCTGGTGGATTGAGACAGCTGGCATCGACGGCATCCGCATGGATACCTATCCGTATGCCTTCCGTGAGCCGATGGCTCAGTGGATGAAGGAACTCGACAAGGAGTATCCTAACTTCAATACCGTAGGTGAGACATGGGTCACGGTGCCTGCCTATACCGCTGCATGGCAGAAAGACTCGAAACTCACTGACCAGAACTCTTATCTGAAGACCGTCATGGACTTCTCGTTCCAAGAAGCACTCGACTCTTGCAAACATGAGGAGACCGATGGTTGGTGGCGCGGCTTCAACCGTCTGTACAACTCGTTTGTCTATGACTATCTCTATCCCAATCCGTCTTCAGTCATGGCTTTCATCGATAACCACGACACCGACCGTTTCCTCGGCGACGGAAAGGACTCGCTTGCACTGAAGCAAGCCATGGCACTGCTGATGACCATCAACAGGATACCGCAGCTCTATTATGGCACCGAGATTATGATGAACGGTACGAAGAAAGTGACCGATGGCAATGTGCGTAAGGACTTCCCCGGCGGATTCCCCGGCGACGACCATAGCGCATTCACGAAAGAGGGACGGACAAAGGTTGAACAGCAAATGTTCTCATGGCTCAGCCGCCTGCTCCATTGGCGTAAAGACAATCCGCTGATTACGAAGGGTAAGCAGATCCAGTTCATTCCTTATAACGGCATCTATGTCATTGCCCGTCAATATCAGGGACGCACTTCGTTGACTATCCTGAATGGAACGACGAAGCCGGCAGTGATGGAGGTGAAACGCTATGCAGAGGTAATCGGACAGACCAAGCGGGCCAAAGATATTCTCACCAATCGCTATTATGACCTGACTACTGATCTCCAGATGAAACCGCGTCAGGTATTCGTCCTCGATTTCTAACGGTATAGGTTCTCATCTTTTTCTATTAGGGTTGCGGCATGTTCGCAACCCTTTTTCTTGGCAAAGTTTTTTCATGTTTTCTTTAAGGTGAATCCGCCGCCGTCCGATATTCGTCCCGTTGCCGTCGGATATGGGCCGCAGGATGGTCAGGCCTTCGCGCGCGCATAATATATAAAAGGTGTCTTCGCCCCTCGCGCTTGATTTGCGTCAATAGCGGTCGGAAATTTTCTCCGTAATGCAATTTTTCCTCCGAAAAGTTTTGCTGGTTCGGGAATTTGTTGTACCTTTGCATCCGCTTACGAGGGGAACCCCTTGGAGGCACTGAAAAAGAAGAGTTCTTTGAAAGATTTACATAGACAGAGAAGTAGTACAAGAAGCGGCGGCGGTTATCCGCTGCCGGGTAGAAATGTCAGCCGTCAATTGTTTTTCAATTGTCATTTAGGTGGATTCGAGCTTGATACTTCGGATATGCGTCCTTGAGTACAGAGAACAAGCGGTCCCGTATGGCGCGGTTTTGCCGCGCCCGTAATGGGATTCTTGAAGATACATTTTTTTACAATGAAGAGTTTGATCCTGGCTCAGGATGAACGCTAGCTACAGGC
>CAMYVQ010000007.1 GCA_947302435.1 uncultured Prevotella sp.
TGACCTACAAGAAATTCACCGGCTACAGCCCCGGCGTGGCAGTCATCGGCGACCTTATCGTGGGCATATCGACCGCTACGGCTCTGGCCACAGCGAGAGCATCATCACCCTTGACGAGAAAGCTGCACGGAAGTTCCAGGCCCATGTCGATGCCGCCTGCGTGTATTGGAACGCGCCCACCTCGTTCACCGACGGTGCGCAGTTTGGTCTGGGTGCAGAGATCGGCATCTCCACGCAAAAACTTGGGCCTCGCGGCCCCATGGCCCTCGAGGAGATTTGCACTTACAAATGGCTCATCGAGGGCGAGGGACAGGTGAGGCCCTGATTCGTTCTTTTTTCTTTATCTTACTACAATTTTCTTTCCACCTATGATATAGACATCGGCAGGAAGTGTGCGCAAAGCCTCACGATAAGGAATGGCTGAGCGCAACTTCATGCCGTTTGTGTTGAATACATCGACCAGTGAGTCATCGGTAAGAATGGCATTGATGCCGCTCAGCACGGCCTTCACGCGAATCTTACCGTCAGTGTTGAGTGTCGATGTGTCGAACTCATAGGTGTTCTGACCTTCCGATTCACATCTCACAATGACATCGCCCGTGGCGGCAGTGAAGCCCGAGGGGAACACCTCGATTTCATCGCCTTCGCTCAGTGTGCGTGTGCTCGGCACTACGACGAGCAGCGTGTCACTATTGTGCGTGATGCGTCCGGTTACCTTGAATTTCGAATTACTGTTGGAGGTGAGCAAGCAACGTATGATGGCACCCTGGCGCATAGTGAGCGTGCCCATACGCAGTGTGCCTGCTGCTGTAGCACTGATGCCAGCTGCCAGTGTTCCACCTTTGCTGACAATGACACTCGAGGCCAGTCCGTTGCCCGACAGTGTGCCTCCCTGGCCCACGGTGATGGTGCCAGTGGTCATAGCTGTTGTGCTGGTGCTGTAGAGCTCGAGCGTGCCGCCATTCACAGTGATGGGGGAGGTGTGGCCCACGTTGCGCAGTGAGAGTTTGCCCGTGCCAACCTTCTGAATGCTGGCAGCCTTGAGCAGCCCATAGAACTGTGTGTCCTCATTGAGGAATCCTATCTGGTAGGTGCTCTGCGAACCGCCCAGCACGCCATCGGTTGCAGTTGAGGCCGACGAGAGCGCACCTATTTTCGTAGTGGCTGCCACCTCGCTGCCACCGCCACTGGCAAAGTGGGCAATGTAGGTTCCAGCCCCCACGCTGAGGCGCGTCTTGCTCATGTCAGTCACGTTGCTCATCAGCCTGAACTGTCCGCCAACAGCCGTCAGACGGCCTTCGAAATTGGCAAAGCTGGCTCCCACATCGCAACGAACGTAGCGCGTCTCAATGGTCAGGTTGCCTGCCCCCTTGAACGAGCCGTTGATTTTGCCGCGCGACGTACCCAGAATACGGTTGGTCGTACCGTCTTGAACCGTGATTACATGGTTCAGCACAGGCATGGTAGAACTGTTGTTGTTGTCAATCTGATGGACCTCTCCTCCTGCAAGTACCATGTTGCCGCCCACTCGTCCAAAGGTGCTGTTCCATGCGCCTTGCGCTATGATGCCCTGCTTCACGATGATGCCTGCAAACGAGTTGGCGCCGCCATAGTTGAAGTTCAGTTGTCCGGGGCCTTCCTTCACCAGATAGCCTGAGCCTTTCACCAGTCCTTTCAGCGAAAGCGAGCTGTTGGCCTGTGCAATACGGATGGTGGCTGTGTCGGTGACGGTGAGCACTCGGTTGGTCGCCATGTTGTCCTTGCTCAGCACCATTCTGCCGCCGTTCAACTGCCAGTTGTCGCCAGCACTGGCCGAAGCTCCCATTGCACTGTTCTGTCCACCGTCGTAGAAGTTCGGAACAGTGAGTTGACCGCCCTTGTTCACAATGGTCTTGCCAGTATAGTCGCTGTTCTTCAGGTTGAAGATGACGGTGGCTCCGTTGTTCACGGTCACATCGCCCTCGCCTGAGATACCACCGTTGCCCGAGAAGGTGTAGGCACCACCGTTGAAGACGACACCCTTGGTCACCATCATCTCGTTGATGGTGATGCTCTTGTTGGCTCCGCTCTCATCGAATACCACCTGGTCGCCGCTCACGAAGGCTGTGTTGCCGTTCAGGCTGAAGTTCTCAGTTTTATAGTCCCACACGTTCGACTCGCTGCCCGTCCATTTCACGTCGTTTGAGGCGCTGCGTGTGGCATTGATGCGCAGCACGAGCTGTTGCTCCTTGACAAATAGGTCGTAGTTGATGCCATCCAGTCCGCGCACCTTGATTCTCGACGGGTCGCAGGTGAGCGTGCCGGTACATTCAGCCAACACGTATTCATCGGCTTTGTCATCGAGGAGATTCACGGTGATGTAGTTTGTATTCTTGAACGTGAGATTGCCTTCTACGATGAGTCTGTTGCAATCAGTAAACTCTTCTTCGCCGTTGAATAGATGGTAGCACGACACCTCCAGATAGACATTTCCAGGAAGGGTCATGCTCTTCTTCGAGGTGATGTTTCCGGTTACGCCACGGTCGAAGCCGGGCTTCAGCCTACAGCCTTCGTAGTTGAGTGCTCCCTCGAACGTGATGGTGTCGCGCAGTGTGACGTAACCACCAAGGGTTCCCTTGGCTCTCAGTTCTATGGGGCCGAGAATCTCGCCACTTACTTCAAGCGTGCCTTCGCTGATGATTGTCGGTCCGGTGTGCTTCAGGTGCCCCGCCATAGTGGCCTTGCCCTGCATCGACTTGACGAGCGAGCCCGTTCCAGTGGTGATCATGCCGTCGGACATTCCCTGGCGCGTGCTCCGCAGGATATAGTCGTGGCCTTTAGGGTTCATCAGATAGATGATACTGGCATTGAGGGGCGTGTCAATCATGATGTGATCACTGTTGTCGCCCGTGAGGTCGAACATGAGGCTCTTCCCGTCGGCATAGTTGGCAGGTTCCTTCATGTCGAACGTGGTGAAGCCGTTGCTGATCGAGCCTCCCTTCCATCGCAGGTCGGTCACCATGACTGGCGGCAGGGGTGGCATGGGCATGTCGCCTCCCAGATAGAAGCCCGTGTTAGGATGCTGATAGTAGCCGCGTGTGGTGCAGTCGCCGCGATAGTGCGGGTCTTGCTGAAGTGTGTAGATGCTGTAGTCGGTGGGAATGTTGGTGGTATAGCCCACGAGTCCCGTGCAGGCATCGGCATTCTGATTGGCCAGTATAATCTCCTCGCGCCAGTCACCGATGATGTCGCCCATGAAGGCCGGACGGGTGCCCGTTCCGCCATGAGTGGCCCAGCTCGATTCCTGAGAGAACTCGGCCAATCGGTCGCCCAGCACCCGTGTCACCATCATGTTGGTGCCCCAGCCCGAGCCGCCAGGCGAGTTAATCCACTCGCGCTGCAGGTTGCCGTCCCACCAGATGCCTTCGAACATTGAGCCTGATCGTGTCTGGCCTGTCTTCTCGCCCTTGCAGTCATACACGAACTCATCGACATAGCTCAGAATCTCGTAGCCCTTGTGTGAGGCATCGATGTCGAGACAGGTACCGCGCCCCACATCATAGACCGAAGGCAGATACCACTCCTTGATGCGGTAGCCCGTGGCCGGGTCGTAGAGCAACTGTCCCAGGAGGTCGCTTTGCTGGATGGCGTAGGCTTCCAGTCCTGGGCGGTCGGGGTCTATGTCGCTGATGATGAAGCGGTCGCCGTGACCGATGCCAGGTGAGCAGAACCATCCCTTCAGCGGATTCACCGAATAGCCGCCTTGCAGCATCTCGTCGTAGCCGTCGCCGTTGACATCGCCTACGCGCAGCTGATGGAACTCTGCCGGCCAGGGGCGTTTGTCGTTGCGGCTCCATGTGGAGGAGTGGTGCCAGTTGGAAGGGGTGCCGTTGGTCCAGTCGTAGTCCCAGGTGAATACATAGTTGTGGTGGGTCTTGTTGTTGTCGCGATCCAGACACTCCATGATGAGTGAGGGGTGAACGCCGTCGAGATAGGCAATGGCGAAGTGGCCGTCCATGGCCGAATAGCCATCGCTCATGTAGCTGGAACGGTTGGTGCGCGTGTAGGTGTCGGAACCGTCGTGAACCTCGCTGTATTTCAGTTCGCTGCATGCAATCTCAGCACCTGTCATGCCGTCGATGACAGACACGTAGAACGGACGGTTGCGCACCGTCTGTTGCCGGTAGTCCACAATGCCGTCGCCATCTACATCAGGCACGGTGCTGCCCATTGCATACAGTCCCCACGTCTCATTCTGCTTGTCCCAGAAGCGAGTGCCGTCGCACGACTTGATGATCACCTCGCAACGCCCGTCGCAGTTGATGTCGTAGGCCACCACCATGTCGTTCTGTCCTCCGCAGATGTTCATGTTGGGACCCATATCGACCGTCCAGAGCAGTTCACCCGTGAGCCGGTAAGCCTGTATCTTGTGGGTAGTAGTAGCAGTGTTGTCGCTTTGGTTCTCGGCATCGTCGCCCCCTGTGGCGCCTGCAAACAGGCGGTCGCACAGCACGGCATCCATTTCACCGTCGCCGTCAAGATCCATTGGCCACACAAACTTCGTGCGGTAGTCGTTGCGGGCAATGACCTTGTTGTCGAAATCGAACTTGAACCACACGTTGCTCCACGGCTGGGTGGTGTAGCGGAAGGGCTTCGACAGCGGCCCTTCGGTGCCGTCGGGAGTGATGGCAGTCACGGCCCACTCGGTGTTGGCGGCCACCGACGAGGGCTTATAGTTGGTCACCTTGAGCGGTGTGCTGTTCACCTTCGTAAACTCGCCTGTGCTGCCTGTACGGCGATAGACGTTGTAGGTGGTTCCCTCGGGCTCCTGTGCCAGTTTACGCCACGACACTAAATAGCCGTTGCCGCCACTGGCGGTCACGCTGCGTTCTGTACTTTTTCGGTAGGTCACTACCACGCCCCGCCCCATTGGTTGCAATAGTCGCTGGGCCATTGATGTCAAGGGGAGAAGTGTGCAGAACACCAGTCCCAGAATGAGTTTTTTTGTCATGTCAGGATTTTTATTTGATTGTTTTATTTGCTTGCCCCCGTAACAAGTGCCTCCAGCATGCGCTTGAGCACCACCGAGCAGCTGATTTCGCGGTTGGCTGCCTCGGGAATGACGAGCGAGTTCTCCGACTCTATCACGTCGTCGGTCACAATGAGGTTGCGGCGCACGGGCAGACAGTGCATGAACTTACCGTTGTTTGTCCACGACATGTGCTCGGTATCCACCGTCCATGAACGGTCCTCACAGGTAATCTTGCCGTAGTCCTCTGGACAGGTCACGCCCGGGTTCGACCAGTTCTTGGCATAGATGAAGTCAGCCCCCTCGAAGGCTTTCTTCTGATCGTACTCCACACGGGCGTTGCCCACAAACTTCGGGTCGAGCTCGTAGCCCTTGGGGTGGGTGATGACCAGGTCAACGTCCTCGGCGGCATTCATCCATTCGGCAAAGGAGTTTGGCACGGCTTGCGGCAGGGCGCGGCAGTGGGGAGCCCAGGTGAGTACCACCTTCGGGCGCTCCACGGTCTTATGCTCCTCAATGGTGATCAGGTCGGCAAAGGCTTGCAGTGGGTGAACGGTAGCCGTCTCCATGGCGAAGACGGGGCGACCGCTATACTTGATGAACTGGTGGAGCACCGTCTCGGCATAGTCGTATTCGCGGTCGGTCAGTCCGGCAAACGAGCGCACGCCGATGAGGTCGCAGTAACAGCCCATCACGGGGATGGCCTCCAGCAGATGTTCGCTCTTGTCGCCATCCATGATCACTCCGCGCTCCGTTTCCAGTTTCCAGGCACCAGCGTTCACGTCGAGCACTATCACGTTCATGCCCAGGTTCATGGCAGCCTTCTGCGTGCTGAGTCGGGTACGCAGTGAGTTGTTGAAGAAAATCATCATGAGCGTTTTGTTCTTGCCCAGATGTTGGTATTTGTAACGGTCGTTCTTGATTTCCGTTGCCTCGGCCAGTGCTTTATCCAGAGGACCGAGATCTTGTACATTGATAAAACTCTTCATAATTCTGTGTGGTTATGTTTCGGCTACAAAAATACGAATAATCGTTGAAAAGTCTGCCCTCTTTTCAGAAGATTAACTAAGTCATCGAATAATTTAGGCTAAATCATCAAGCAATATAGCCTAAATCACAAAACGATTTAGGCAAGATCGCATTACGATTTAGCCTAAATCGTTTCGTGATTCTGCCTAAAACTCATCGTGATTTAGGCTAAATCATCTGTTTCCATCTGTTACCGTTGCAAGTTATTGATAATCAACGGAATACAAACAGAAACAGATGAAACAGATGTTTTGCAAATTTATAGTATAACTGAGGTTTTCCATCCTTAATTTATTTATCCTAAATTCCGCAGTACTTTAGTTTAATATTCTTTATAAGTACCTGAGCAACAAAAAGTTCTTGCTGTGGCAAGCGGCAGAGCCGAGCGGCCCAGGATTTTGCCATGTCAGATTTTTCACTTACCTTAGTGTCGCGTTTAAAGACAAGCAAAATCATCAATGACATGGCAAAGGTAAGCATAAAACCTGAGAAAGACCCAGCAGATGTTTTGAGAACTTTATGACTTCCACGTCATTTGAAAACATCTTATGACGGTTTCCTATTAAAAAATTTGGAATTACAGAAAACTATTCGTAAATTTGCAGCAATAAATGACATTGACATGTCAAGAAAGGAGTACGTAGATATTCTGACCTCTTGTAGAAAAACGCTACAAGAAGAATACGGAATAACATCGATGCGGCCTAAACTGAACAATTATGCCAAATGTGCGTTTTTCGTGCCATTTGACTTGTTTTCCACTGCAATTCATCATCGTTCTCACCGTTGTTCGTATCTGTTTTTGTTGTCATCCGTGTTGAATGGCAGCGTGATTCATATCTGATAGTGGTGTGATCAATATTCGTTTCCATCGTGAGTGAGAAACAACTGCAACCGACTTTTCCCATTCTGGCGGCGCCATTCAATATAAATGACATGGGAACCCACGAAAAACGCCCTCAGACTCTCTTACAAAGGACAGGAAAACAAAACTGCATGGGTTGCAAAGAGAACAACTTTTCCACAGAACGTGTTCTGCCGACGATGTATTTTTCTCATGAAAAAATGTTTTTGGATAGTTTCACGCTATGACCAGCCACGGACAATCCCCGTTGGACCGACAATCACCAATCTCTGCATCCAATTTGTCAGACAATAGGGCTATTTTGTGTTAATCTTCTCAAAAGAAAGCGATTTTTCAATCATTTTTATTAATTTTGCGGCCAAAAATTAAACAGAGTAACTTATACACTATTAAAATATGTCTAATCATTCAGTCGTAGGACACAAAATCAAGGGGATTAGAGAATCCAAGAACCTCAGTATCGAAGAACTTGCAGAGCGTAGCGGATTGTCGCCCGAACAAATCAACTCTATTGAAAACGACCAGAATCTTCCCTCATTGGGTCCGCTGATCAAGGTGGCCCGTGCATTGGGGGTACGACTTGGCACGTTTATGGACGACAACGACGCACTGGGACCTATCGTATGCCGTGCTGAAGACCGCGAGCGCGACAGCAGCATCAGCTTCTCCAACGGTGCCACTGATGCGCGCAAACACATGGAATACCACCCCTTAGCCCAACAGAAGGCCGGTCGCCACATGGAGCCGTTCGTGATAGACATCAACCCTGAAGACACACCGCAATTCCAGCTTTCAGCCCACGAAGGCGAAGAGTTCATCTACGTGATGCAGGGCGAGGTTGAGATCGTCTACGGAAAGGACACCTATACACTGAAAGAGGGCGACTCCATCTTCTACGACTCCATCGTGAAGCACCATGTCCACGGTGCCCCAGGCAAATCGGCCAAGATTCTGGCCGTGGTTTATATTCCGTTTTAGTTAAGCTGTTATAACGACATAACGAGATAACGAAAAGAAGAAAAATGGCAAAACTTGACATGGCAGGCCGTCCGTTGCCTGACAGAACATACCCTGCAGAGACAGGCAGTGAAGGTTACCAGCTGTGGGAACGCACACTTGGCCAGTGGCTGGAACATTGGGCTGAGACTACACCCGACAAAGAATACATCGTCTACTCCGACCGTGACCTGCGCTTTACGTGGTCACAGTTCAACGAGCGCGTGGACAATCTGGCTAAGGGTCTGATCTCCATCGGCGTGAAGAAAGGCTCGAATGTGGGCATCTGGGCAACCAACGTGCCCGACTGGCTGACATTCCTCTATGCCACGGCAAAAATCGGTGCCGTATTGGTAACAGTGAACACCAATTACAAGCAGAACGAGCTGGAGTACCTTTGCAAGGACTCCGACATGCACACGCTCTGCATCACCGACGGCACATGGGACTGCAACTATGTGGATATGACCTACACCATGCTACCTGAACTGCGTGAATGCGAGCGCGGACACCTGAAGAGTGAGCGTTTCCCATATTTGAAGAACGTTGTGTATATCGGTATGGAGAAGTACCGGGGTATGTTCAACACCGCTGAGCTTTTGCTTTTGGGACAGAATGTGGAAGACGAGACCCTCACAGAGATGAAGAGCCAAGTGAACTGCCACGACGTATGCAACATGCAGTACACCAGTGGCACCACGGGATTCCCCAAGGGCGTGATGCTTACCCACTACGGTATTGCCAACGACGGCTATTTCACAGGCGAGAACATGGGTTTCACACAAGACGACAAGCTCTGCGTCTGCGTGCCACTGTTCCACTGCTTCGGCGTGGTGCTGGCCACCATGAACTGCCTGACCCACGGCTGTACGGAAGTAATGGTGGAGAAATTCGACCCGCTTCTTGTGCTGGCCTCCATCCATAAAGAAAGGTGTACGGCAGTCTATGGCGTACCCACAATGTTCATTGCCGAACTGAACCACCCGATGTTCTCGATGTTCGACCTGACGTGTCTGCGCACAGGCATCATGGCTGGAAGCCTCTGCCCTGTGGAGCTGATGAAGCAGGTATCGGAAAAGATGTACATGACCATCACCAGTGTCTACGGACTCACGGAATCGTCGCCTGGCATGACGCAGACCTGCCTGAACGACACGTTCGAGCAGCGTTGCACCACCGTGGGCCGCGACTTCCCCTTCGTAGAGGTGAAAGTGTTGAATCCAGAGACAGGCGAGGAATGTCCGCCGGGTGTTCAGGGAGAGATGTGCTGCCGTGGCTTCAACGTGATGAAGGGCTACTACAAGAACCCGACGGCAACAGCGGAGGTCATCGACAAGAACGGATTCTTGCACTCTGGTGACTTGGGCGTGAAGGACGAACAGGGTTTCTACAAGATTACAGGCCGCATCAAGGACATGATTATCCGTGGCGGCGAGAACATCTACCCACGCGAGATTGAGGAGTTCCTCTATCACATGCCGGGCATCCGCGATGTGCAGGTGGCCGCTGTGCCATCCAAGAAATACGGTGAGGCCGTAGGCGCCTTTATCATTTTGGAAGAGGGCGTGAAAATGACCCCCGAAGAAGTGCAGGACTTCTGCCGAGGCAAAATTGCCCGTTACAAGATACCAAAGTACGTGTTCTTCATCGACCAGTTCCCCCTGACGGGAAGCGGCAAGATACAGAAGTTCAAACTGAAGGAGATGAGTCTGGATCTCTGCAAGAAGCTGGGTATCGAGGTCATCTAAGAAAACCACATCTTGGGCTCATTCTGAAGCTTTTTCAAGCCAGAAATGAGCCTATTTCCTTAAATCTGATCCACAATGGAACAACTATTCATCAAGAACATCGGCACACTTGCCGTTGACACCTGCGGCAAAGAATATCTTTGCGGTAAGGAAATGGGCAGCGTAGAAACGCTTCAGCACGCATGGCTATTGATAGAGGACGGGAAGTTCAAGGAATGGGGCACTCACGACGAACCTGCCCTCCTACCCGGCTGCGAGACGATAGATGCGCAAGGTGGCATCGTGTTGCCGTCGTTCTGCGACTCCCACACCCATCTGGTCTATGCCGAGAGCCGTGAAGACGAGTTTGTCGACAAGATCCGGGGACTCAGCTATACCGAGATTGCCAAGCGTGGAGGAGGCATCTTGAACTCAGCCGACCGACTTCACGACATGAGCGAAGACGAGCTTTTCCATAGATCCATGTCACGTGTTGACGAAATCATCCGCAAAGGCACAGGAGCTGTAGAAATCAAGAGCGGCTACGGTCTGAACACCGAAGACGAACTGAAGATGCTTCGCGTCATCCGACACATTAAAGAGACAGCACCGCTGAAAGTGGTGTCGACTTTCCTTGGAGCACACGCCGTAGGACGAGCGTACACAGGCCGGCAGTCCGACTATGTAGACTTGGTCGTCAATGAGATGATTCCCGAAGTGGGACGACAAGGACTGGCCGACTTCATTGACGTGTTCTGCGACGAGGGCTTTTTCACCCCCGAAGAGACGGGCCGCATGCTGGAAGCTGGAGCCAAATGGGGTATGCGCCCGAAAATCCACGGTCAGGAACTGGCCGATTCAGGCGGCGTGGAGGTTGCCGTAAGACATCATGCCTTGAGTGTGGATCACTTGGAAAGCATGACTGAGCACGATATCGAGTTGTTGAAAAAGAGTCCGACGACCATCCCCACGGCACTTCCTGGCACTTCGTTCTTCCTGAACATGCCGTTTGCGCCTGCCCGAAAGATCATCGAAGCAGGTCTACCATTAGCTATCGCCAGCGACTACAATCCTGGCTCTACGCCGTCGGGCGACATGAAGTTTGTGGTGTCGCTGGCCTGTATCAAGATGCGACTGCTGCCCGAAGAGGCTTTCAATGCCGCAACGCTCAACACGGCAGCCGCCATGGGTATCAGCAACCAATACGGCTCTATCGCAAAAGGAAAGGTTGCCAACTTCTTCATCACCCAACCGATGAAAAGTATCAGTTTCTTGCCATACGCCTACACATCGCCCGTCGTTGAACATGTGTATCTCGCAGGCAGAAAATATTAATCCTTACCACAATTCATTCCCCATAATGACTAATTAATCACTCAAAATAACGGTCTTTTATACTCTTTTTCCCTAACAAATTACAATATTATAAGAAATACTGACTCTATTTCAAAAAAAAAAAGTAATTTTGCAGCTCAATTCATGTCATAAAATCTTACAAAAGTCGTTATATATAAAAAACTATAACAGAAATGAAACGTTTCTATATAATCGCGTTATATTTTTTCTTGTCCTCAATCTCTGTCTGGGCACAGTCTTCAATGTCTGATGACGATATTATTGATTATGTGGTGGAACAAAACAAACAAGGTGTCTCCCGCCAACAGATTGCAGCCCAGCTTTTAGAACGGGGAGTCACTAAAGAACAACTACAACGTGTTCAGAAGAAGTATCAGTCACAGAACAGCAGCATCTCATTCGGAGAAGCCAATCTTGAGTCTACCCAGAAATTGCGAGTACCGAATGGCGACAAAAGAGATGCCTCATTAGACATTGAGAATCAGGATAATAACGCTGCCAACGATGCTAACGCCCTGCCATCAGTCCATAGAAGCAAGCGTGTCATTTTTGGCCATAACGTATTCAACAACAAATATCTCACTTTCGAAAGTTCCATGAACCTCGCCACCCCACAGAATTACAAATTAGGGCCTGGCGATGCAGTCAACATTGAAATATGGGGTTCCTCCCAAACAAGCATCACTGAATACATCTCACCCGACGGAACCATCACAGTGAATGGTATCGGTGTCATAGAATTGAGCGGTCTTACCATTGAAAAGGCAAAAGCAAAACTGCGCAGAGAACTGGGGGCACGCTTTGAGGATTCAGAGATTGATGTCACTTTAGGACAGACACGTTCTATCACCGTTAGTGTAATGGGTGAAGTGAAAATGCCGGGAACATACACAATTTCTGCATTTTCGACTGTTTACAATGCACTTTACATGGCAGGAGGTCCTAACGAGATTGGTACACTGCGCAATGTAAAAGTATATCGCAACGGCAGGCTTGTCACAAACGTTGACGTTTATGATTTTCTGCTCAACGGCAAGCTCAGCGGCGACGTGCGCCTACAAGACAATGACATCATCACCGTAAGTCCCTACGAGGCACTCGTCTGCATCACTGGAAAGGTGAAGCGTCCCATGTATTATGAGATGAAGAAAGGGGAAACCGCAGCCACTCTGATACAGTATGCAGGAGGATTCACAGGCGATGCCTACACCAAGGCAATCCGAGTCAATCGTAAAACTGAGCCTCAGCTATCTGTTTTCAGCATTGGTGAATTTGACATGAGCCAGTTCAAACTGATGGACGAGGACAGCATTAACATTGATGCCACGCTGAACCGCTATCAGAACATGGTTGAGATCAGAGGAGCAGTGTTCCGCCCTGGCATGTACCAAATCAGTGGCAGCATCAACAGCGTAAAAGCACTGGTAGAGGCTGCCGCCGGACTTACCGAAGGTGCCATAGCCCAGCATGCCATCATGCACCGCATGAAAGAAGACCGCACCCTGAAAGTTCTCAGTGTCAACATCAAAGGAATCTTAGACGGTACAGCTACCGATATTCCTTTGCAGAACGAAGACATTCTCTATGTGGGCAGCACCGAGGTACGCGAGAATCTGAAAACGGTATCGATTTTCGGTGAGGTGTTTGCACCGGGTACCTATCAGTATGCCGAAGACGAAAGCATAGAAGACCTTATCATTCAGGCCGGAGGTCCTACAGAAGCCGCCTCTCATGTCAAGATTGACGTGGCTCGTCGCATTTCAGACCCGAATGCCACCATTTCGAGCGACAGCATTACAAAAATATTCAGCTTCAAGCTCAATCCCGACTTCACGGTTGAGGGAGACATGAAGTTTGCTTTAGAGCCATACGATCAGGTCTATGTCCGTCGTAGTCCGAACTACAATGTGCAACAGAACGTCATCGTCGAAGGCGAAGTGGAATTTGAAGGAACTTACGCCTTGACCAATAAGACCCAACGCCTCAGCGAAGTGATCAAGAGGGCTGGTGGAACCACGAAATACGCTTATCTTAAAGGTGCAAAACTGTTGCGCCAGATGACCGAGGAAGAACGTATGGTGGCAGAAAGCGTGCTGCGCACGGCACAGCGAAATTCAGGCAAAGACTCCATCGACATTAGCAAACTGATGTTGCAAGCCAACTACCCCATCGGTTTCGAGTTAGACCAGGCTTTGAAAAATCCGGGTACTGACGAAGACCCCATTCTTCGTGAGGGCGACCGCATTATTATTCCACGCCTAACCAGTTCGGTCAGTGTGAACGGTGAAGTCATCTATCCTAACACCGTGCGCTATAAGGAAGGAAAGAACTCAAAATACTATATCAAGCAGGCTGGCGGCTATTCGTCGAATGCGAAGAAGAGCAAGACCATCATCATCTATATGAACGGTATGGTAGCCAAGGCAAACCGCAAGAACAAGCCCATGCCCGGTTGCCAGATTGTGGTACCCACGAAGAAGAGAGGACGTAGTACCACTCTGTCTGAGATATTGACCATTGGCACCACATCAGCCTCCATCGGCACCATGATTGCAGCCATTGCCAGTTTGACAAAATAAAACGAAGTGACCACAATTATTTATGGAAGAAAAAGACTTTAAACCCATAAACTTTCTTGAAATAGTAAAAAAACTATGGAATCACAGGAAGGAGTACTACAAACTCCTACCGGCAGTCCTGATTATCGCCTACCTGTTCGTGGCATGCATCCCCAGATACTATCAGTGTACGATATGCCTGGCACCTGAGAATACGAACATGCCAGCTTCGATGAACACCCTTGCGTCATCATTCGGACTGGACAAATCATTGGCGAAATTAGGAAACAACGATGCCATCACCTCATACATCTACCCGAAAGTCGTCAAGTCGAAGAATTTCACAGCCAAGCTGCTGACCGTTCAGGTCACGACAAAGGACAGCACATTGAGCTGCAACTATTACACCTACCTGCGCGACCACCAGAAATCTCCATGGTGGAGTACCGTCATAGGAGCCATCGCCGATCTCTTCAGTTCCAATTCAAAAGACACATATAACGGCAGTGAATCTCTCTCTTCTTTCAACCTGACAAAACAACAGAATGATATTTTTGTAGCAGCGCAAGGCAATGTTGCCTGTGAAATTGACAGGAGCAACGACCTCATTTTCATCACCGTAACCGACCAAGACCCGTTGGCTTGTGCCATCTTGGCCGACTCGACCTGCATGATGCTACAGAAATTCATCATCGACTACCGAACAAGCAAAGCCCGCGTTGATTTCAACTACTATCAAGAGCTTTGCGAAAAGGGCAAGGCTGATTACGAAGAAGCCAGCCGCGTCTTCGCCTCGTATGTTGACTCCCACAACCGAATCGCGCTCCAAAATTCCATGGGTAAAAAAGATGCGCTTCAAAATGACATGCAGATGAAGCACAACATCTATAACGCAATGGAAATGCAGAAACAAATCGCAGCTGCAAAACTACAGGAAGCCACCCCCGCTTTCACCGTGATAGAGAGTGCATCTGTACCTGTGAAGCCTGCAGGCCCGAAAAGGTTGTATTTTGCTCTGGCCATGACCATCGTGGCTTTTGTCATAAAGTCTTTGATCGTCCTCTTAAAAGAAAAACAACTGTCAATAAAGTGAAGAAAGAACAAGGACTTGCATGCTCACATTCTATTTTCTTGTACTCATATTTCTATCTTCATTGGTCTTCTCCTTCATGGAAGACTCACTGACAAGCAACCAAAAAAAAGTTATTCTTGCCTGCTTTGCGTTCTTCATGATTTTAGTAACGGCTACAAAAGACAAACAGCATATAGCCGATGCAGTTGTCTATGAAGACATGTTTTATAACTATGACACGCCCCTTGTAAAGATTTCGACAGAGCCTACTTTTGTTTTTATCAGCAAAGTTGTTATCACTCTCGGTGGCACCATCGTTAGTGTTTTTCTTATCTATGCCCTCTTATCGATTCCCCTAAAGCTCTATGTTTTTTCCAAGGCGACTCCCTACGTATTAACATCCTTGGTCATTTATATCCCAACCTATTATGAGTTGCACGACATGATTCAGATAAGGGCCGCTGTGGCAGGTGCTTTTGCCATTGCTTCCATATTGCCTTTGTCGAAAAAAAACTATTTAGGCGCATTATTGCTGATGGTTGTCGGCATTCTGTTCCATTATTCTGCCGCCGTGTTTCTACCCATGATATTGATAGGCAACTACAAACTTGGCAAATCCCTAAGAATCGCCATTGCCTGCCTCTTTCCGGTTTTCTTTCTGATGTATTGGAAGAGCGTAGACTTGTCTTCCTTCATTCCAGATTCGCTCATGTGGGGAAAAATCGCTTTCTATAAGAATATGAACAATGGAACTATCACGGGCTTGCACCGTGACGGTTTCTACATGGCCAAATGTGCCATGATGTATGTCTGCCTGTATTACTATGACTATCTTGTCAAGAAGAATCAATTAGCCCAGCTGGTGCTTTGTTTTTTCTTTATCAGTGTCTTTTTCATACTGGCCTTCAATACGATACCGGTGCTGGCATCTCGCATAAGCGACCTGTTCGGAATCATCGACGGCATAGTGTTCACCTATTGCTTTTATCTGTTGTCTCCAAATTACGTTGCAAGATCGGTAGTCGCTTTAGTCGGCATATACAAATTTCTTTACAACTTCATGTATATGGGATATTTCCACTAAACCCTCTGCACGATGAGCCTGAAAAGTAATTTCATATATAATAGTATTCTGACAGTGTCGACCTATTTGTTTCCATTGTTGGTCTACCCATACGTATCGAGAACTTTAGGCCTGTCAAACATCGGTATTGTCAATTTTGTTGATAATTTTGTCAACTACTTTGTATATATATCAATGATGGGCATAACAACAGTTGGAGTGCGTGAGATTGCCGCAGTCAGGAACAATGCCCATAAGCTTTCCAAGACCTTCTCTTCATTATTAGTACTAACTGGCATTACCACATTGATTGCCATCACGGTACTATGGATAGCCATGTACACAGTTCCGATGCTAATTCCCTATCAGGATTTGCTGTACGTCGGCATCATCAAACTCGTGTTCAATCTGTTCCTCATAGAATGGTTCTTTATGGGAATGGAAGACTTCAAATATATCACCAACCGTTCCATCTTTTTGAAATGCATGTATGTGCTGGGCGTTTTCCTATTTGTCAAAGAGGCTACCCATTACAAGATATATTACGTTTTGTCCGTCCTCATGGTCGTCATCAATGCATTGATTAACCTGTTCTATAGTCGGCGATTTGTCAAGTTCTCCTTCCGTACAGTTGACATGCGCCCCTTTTATCATGCTTTTTTGATTATGGGTGTCTATGTCTTGCTGACCAATGTCTACACTTCCTTAAATCCTGTATGGTTAGGTTTCGTCACTGACACCGACGAGGTGGGATATTTCACGACAGCCACGAAACTCCATAACATTATCATGGCTTTTCTGTTGTCCTTCACCAGCATTCTTTTCCCTCGCGTTTCCAATCTGGTAGCTGAAGGAAACATGAAAGAATTCTGGCAGAAAATCAACATCTCCTTTGACGCAATTTTTCTATTCTCTTTTCCTACAATATGTTTCCTACTCATCGGTGGCCCCAAACTATTGTTCCTCGTTGTTGGCGAAGGTTTTGAAGGAGCATTCCTTCCCTTACGAATCATTACGCCTCTGGTACTAATCATTGGTATTGAGCAGATTCTTGTAATCCAGATCCTTATGACCATGCATTGCGACAATATTGTTTTGAGAAACTCGCTTATTGGTGCCTGCGTTGCCATTCTTTTCAACATTCTCTTAACGTCAACGATGGGAGCCGTTGGTTCTTCCGTAGTTTGGTTAATCACTGAATGTGTTATCATGGGACTTTCCATCTATATAATTCACAAGAAGTTTGCCTATGTATTACCCGTCAAGAGATTCCTTGCCTATTGTGTAGCATACGTTCCCCTCTTAGCCGTCCTACAATTCACCTTCAACCATTTAGATAATGACTATACCATCATCTGCTCTTTAGCAATTCTCACGGTTCTATATACTTCCGTTACCGAAATCCTCATTCTGAAAAACAAAGTTGCACTACAGCTGTTGACCTCCTTACACCTATAAGACCTCTCCTGTCAGCAAAATGAATAACACACAAACGTGAATTTACTGAAAAACGTATCATGGATTACAAAGAGAGACATATTGTTTTCTATTTCATACTTCTACTGTTTCTTTGCAGTTTTTCCACCAGTTCTGCTGCTGAAGACGAAATGCCCATCATTGCCTATTGGGGGGTTCCTGATACCATGACGTATGAACGGTGTTTCCAGGACTTCAGCGAGTGCGGTTTTACCGTCAGTCTCTATCCCTATCATTCACAGGAACTGCTTGTCAAGGCATGTAGAATTGCCGAGAAGTATGGGGTCAAGATTATTGGAACATGCCCGGAGATTTACGACTCACCTGAAAAATCAATTCGTCAACTCAGACAAGAGAAGGGCTTTTTGGGATATATGATCCATGATGAACCTTCCTTGCCCGAGATAGGGCAGCTACAGAAGGATATTGAAACCATCAACGCCATAGACAGTCTTCATCTGTTTTATATCAATCTTCTGCCCTATTACAGACAAGACTGGTTCCTTAACAGTGCCAAAGTGGACAATTATCAAGCCTACGTCAAAGCGGCCTCAGCTACATCCTGCCAGCAAATCTCATTTGACTATTATCCCATCACGACCGAAGGAATGCGCGGTTTCTGGTACTATAACCTGGAATTAATCCGCAAAGAGAGCCAATCTACCAACAAACCGTTCTGGGGATTCGCCCTTTCGGTTCCTCATAGTGTCTACCCCAAACCGACCATCGGAAGTCTGCGTCTGCAAGTATATTCTAATTTGGCATACGGTGCCCAGGGTATTCAATATTTCACTTATTGGACACCGAGACCTACGGATGATTTTGATTTTCATGATGCACCGATTGGGCTTGACGGGAAAAAGACCAAGACCTACAAATTGGTTCAGCAAATGAACCGTGAACTGGAAACGGTGGCGAAGCTTTTCTATGGAGCCAAGATCCTTTCTGTCCATCATTTGGGAGCCATCCCAGAGGGTACAACCCAATTAAACACGACTCCTACAAATTTGCTCCTGCTGAAAATCAAGGGGCATAAAGGTGCTATCGTTTCCCAGTTTGAAAAGGACGGACATCATTATATGGCCATTGTCAACAAGAGTTACGAAGAGAAGTTGACTGTTCAGATTTTGTGCAAGAACAATGTTCCCCGCCATATCACCAAAGACCTTCAAGAGAAAAAGATGAAAAACAGCTATAGCCTCGAAGCTGGTGACTTGTTGCTATTTAAACTTAAATAAGCTGATTATTTATAGTCTATTGTTGGCTATTCAGACAAAAAACACTACCTTTGCAAAAAGGAACAAAAAAGACAGACAATACCAAAAACATGAAATTCTCTGTCACCATACCGGCCTACAAGTCACGCTTTTTGGACGAAGCCATCAAGAGTGTTATCAGTCAGTCCTATTCTGACTGGGAACTCATCATTGTAGACGATTGTTCGCCCGAAGACATTGTTTCCATAGTCAAGCCCTATCTTACGGACAGCCGGATCAGCTACCATCGTAACAAAAAGAACTGCGGAGCCGTTGACGTGGTAGACAACTGGAATATATGTCTTTCGTATTGCACGGGCGACTATGTCATCTGCATGGGCGATGACGACCGTCTGCTCCCCTGCTGTTTGGAAGAGTACGCGACACTCATCTCGAAATACCCTTTGGTCACCGTTCTTCACGCCTGGACGGAGATTATCGACGAGAACGGTTCCCTGATAGCTATCCAACAGCCCCGCACCGAATGGGAATCAGCCCTTTCGCTCATCTGGAACCGATGGAACAGCCGCAAACACCAGTTCATCGGTGACTTTTGTTTCAAGACACAAAACCTGATAGAAAAAGGAGGCTACTACAAACTGCCTTTAGCCTGGGGATCAGACGAGATAACTGCCGTCAGGGCAGCCATGCGCCACGGTATTGCAAACACGCAGAAGTTCTGCTTTCAGTACCGGCAGAACAGTCTGACCATTACCAGCTCGAAGAAAGCACGCATCAAGATGCAAGCCACCCTGAAAGAATACGAATGGTTTATGAATTACTTGCACGGCTTAGATGAAAAGAAGCTCAACGATGTGGACCGCAATTATTACAAGACCATCATGAGTATCAGCAAGAATCGCTACAAGAACATTGCCCAAAACTGCATTGACGACCTGCACGGCAATCCCTTCCGTCTGCCTTACTGGTACAAGAACCTCAAGGTGTTCGGTTTTCCCAAGTCCTTCTTTCTGAGGTGCTACCTCCGCTCAATCTTTTAGCACACACGCCCCATGCAGAAGCTCCTATACATCAACAAGTACCACTGCACTTTCATCAATGCCTATGAATAAGAAAGTGCTCTTCATTACCTCCCATAAGCTCGACGACAACAATGGCGGATCGAATGCCTCGAAGGGTTTTGCACGGTGTTTCGCATCGATATTCAATGACCTTTCCCTTATTTTTCATGAAATAGAAAGGACAGAGCCGTATATCCCTGCCAATGTCAGGCTCTTCCCCATGCACGATGACCGGATGAAGATTCGCAAGCTGTTTGACATGTATCGGGGCGTACTCAACTATGTCCACTGTTATGTCAAGGAACATCTCAAGACCCACCAATATGACATTGTCGTCATCGACCATTCCTTCACGGGAGCCGGTCTCTGCAAATACATCAAGTCGACAGGTGCCAAACTCATCACCATCCATCACAATGTGGAGCGCGACTACCTGCGCGACAACAGCAAGGAGCGCCCCCTCTCCTACCGCTATCCCCTTGTCTATTATTCCAAGAAGGCTGAAAGAGACTGTCTCCAGTACAGCGATGTGAACCTGACCGTGACAAAGAAAGACGCCGAGACATTCCGTTCATGGTACCCGAATCCGCACCTACACAACTGGGGAATCTTTGAATATCAGTCCATACCTGAGAAAACCTTTGAGGCAAAAGAAAAAAGCCTTACTTTCGTTGTCACGGGCTCCTTATGCTTCGTACAGTCGCTCCAGCCCATCATGGATTTTATCCAGCGCTACTGGCCCATCGTCCTGCAAGCCTATCCCCAAGCCAGGCTATTGGTTGCCGGACGCAACCCTTCGAAGCAATTGCAAGAAGCATGCAGCTCTGTCAAGAGCATCAGCATCATTCCAAATCCCACAGACATTGCGACAATCGTCCAACAAGGCAACTACTACGTCTGCCCCATATATGCAGGCAGTGGACTGAAACTCCGCATCTGGGATGGTCTGAAACAAGGACTGCCCATTATTTGCCATCGTGTTTCCACGGCAGGATACGAGGGCATCATGGAAAAAGGCTGTCTGTTTGCATATAATGACGAAACGACATTCAGCACCTCACTTCGTCAGATGGTTACAGCCGATTTGTCTCCTGAAAAGGTCTATCGTGCCTATAAAGACACTTTTTCCGTTGAGACTGGCATAGAGAGACTTCACGACATCCTCATCCAAGAAAACATTATCTAACTATGAACATCATTATCATCACTGCGGTTCTTCCCTGGCAACTTAATTCCGGCGGTGCCCAGGCAATCTTCAACTTGGTGAACCAGCAAAGGAAGAAGCACCATATCACCATGATTTTCCCCGAAGACAGATTCAACCTCATGAGCAATGCAAGGGAACTTCAGGAAATATGGCCGGACGTAGATATTCGCCCTTACCCGATATACCGCCAGATGCTCTCGCCCAAGTTTCTCAAAGAAAAGAGCATACGTGCAGCCAAGCTCCACTTCATTCCTGACAACATGCGGTTCAAGGTAGAGCGTGTCTTCAAGCCATACGGCATATACTATTCTTTCGACTTCCTGCATTTTATCAGAAAGACCATTCGGGAAAAACGCCCGGACATCATTCAGGTGGAGCTGTTCCCCTACATCAAAATGGTGAACTACCTTCCCAAAGACGCGAAGAAGATTTTCATTCACCACGAAATCAGGTTCATGAGGAACGAACGGCTGAAGCAGAACCTCGAACTGACTCCAAGAGAAGAAAAATGGTTAGAGGAACTGAAACGGGAAGAAATCGAAACGCTCAACAAATACGATGCCGTACTGACCGTGACCAAGACCGATGCCGACTATCTGAAAGCGGCAGGTGTCAACACATACGTAGAATCCTCACCCATCACGATCAACACCCCCATCCTACCCTTCAAGCCATGGAACGGTCGTCTCTCTTTTGTCGGCGGCTATGGCCACTGGCCCAATATGGAAGCCATAGACTGGTTCGTTGACAAAGTCACGCCATGCTTCAAGACAAAGATTCAATTGGATATTATCGGCACCGGTTGGCCCGCAAAATACGACAACCACGAGAAAGGAGTCTGCCTGAAAGGTTTTGTGCAAGAACTGGCTTCGACCGTTCATGGTTCCATCATGATTGTACCCATCCTCACGGGGAGTGGCATGCGAATGAAGATCTTAGAGGCAATGGCCATGAGTATGCCCATCGTCACAACAACAGTCGGCGTCGAGGGCATTCCGCTCAAACACGGCGAATCGTGCCTCATTGCAGACTCTCCAGAAGACTTTGCCAAGGCCATCGAGCGACTTTCGTCTGACACGACACTTTGCAAACAGATGGGAACCAATGCCAATCAACTGTTCGTCAAAGCCTATTCCCCTGAAGTGTTAGCCGAACTCAGGAACAGCATCTACCGACAAATCGTGGCATCGCCCGTTCAGGCATCATGAGAAGCATCTCCTTAACGTATAGAATACAATCCAAAAGCGGAAACGGAGCTTCTTCCACAACGGCAGCGGACTTTTGCCTGTCGTAAAGGTAGAGGCATTGTCCCCATGACGGCGATAGTACAACAATTTGTCGGGAATAAAACAGGTGTCGTAATACAAATCCGCAATCTGGCCTATCCAATAGTCATGCCCAATGATATGTGGCGGAAAGGGGAGCACCTTTTTGAGAACTGTCCGTTTGAAGGCCATACAGCATCCTATATAATTAGTGTGATAGATGGTTGGCCAGAATCCTTTATGAGGAGGATACATGTCGTAGAGCGATACGCCCGTGCTTTTGCAAAACTTATCCGATACCCAGGCATCACTGACCACCAGATCGACATTCTGCAAGGCTTCAACCATACGCTCCACCTTGTTCGGTGCCCATACGTCATCCTGATCGGAAATAAAAATGTATTCGCCCTTCGCATGACTGATGGCATTCTCAAAATTATAGGGTATTCCCTTACGGGGTCCCTTGCAGATTCTTATTCTTGCATCATGAAAACTATTCAGCACCTCAAGCGTATCGTCTGTCGAGCCATCGTCTGACACGACAATTTCGTCGTTCCCGGAAATCTGCTCCAAAATAGAAGCAACCTGTTCCCTGATATATTTCCCACCATTAAAAGTGGCCATACAAACACTAATCATGTGGCAAAGTTAAGTATAAAAGATGAATTAACATAATTCATATATAAAAAAGGTGTTGGATTTTGTTTATTTTTAGGATTTTTCTTACCTTTGCACTCATGAACGATTTCTCTCTATTAATGTCTATCTACAAGCATGAGAATCCCGACTATGTGGTTACATGCTTTGACAGCATATATAGCCAAACTGTTTTACCTACAGAGATTGTTCTTGTAGAAGACGGGCCACTGACCTCCGAACTATACAAGGTTCTCGAAAAGGAAGAGAAACGTTTTCCATGCATGAAGCGAGTGGTACTGGAAAAAAACCAGGGTTTAGGCGTATCACTGCGGAAAGGACTGGAAGCCTGCACACATGACATCGTAGCCCGAATGGACACCGACGACATTTGTCTGCCAAAAAGGTTTGAAATCCAAATCAATTACATGCAAGCCCATCCCGACATTGACGTTTTAGGGGCATGGATTACAGAATTTGAGTACGAGCCTTCGAATGCGGTTGCCATACGATGCCTGCCCGAAGAGCACAAAGAAATCTACAATTTTGGCAAACTACGCAACCCCATGAACCACCCTGTGGTCATGTTTCGCAAGAAAGCCGTACTCGATGTGGGAAGCTATCAGCCCTGTTATCTCTTTGAAGACTACTATCTTTGGGGTAGGATGCTGGTGAAGGGCTATCATTTTCATAACCTGCAGCAATCCCTACTCCTGTTCCGAAGATCGCCTGAGATGATTCAGCGAAGAGGCGGACTGTCATACGCATTTCATGAAATCGCATTCCTGAAAAAGCTGCAAAAGACAGGGTATATATCTTCCTTTAATCTTATCAGAGACGTCTCCCAACGCTACATCGTCAGAATATTGCCCAATTCACTGCGAAGATTCGTCTATCAACACTGGTTAAGAATCCACCCTTAACAAGTACCACCACACCTTCTTCTGGCACAAAAACATGAAAAAAGCGCTACTATCCATCATCGTTATTCTCTGGGCAGTCTCTGCCATTGCCCAAGAAACCGAATTTGAGCAGATGAAGAAATCGCTGAACGAAAATTCTCTTCCTCTGGTCAATTTAAGGATCAGCCCTTTAAGGGTCAACAAGAAATTTTACATCCCTGGCGAAATCGAAATCGTAGACTACCAAAGAAGGACAGACCCCGATACGATCTCCACAAAATATTCATGCCAAATCAAATATAGAGGAGGTTCCACTTTAGCCTATAAAAAGAAATCATACGCTGTCAAGCTGATTAGCCAACCTAACGTAAAACTAAATGCGAACCTGTTTGGTATCAGAAAAGAAGACAGCTGGATTCTCGATGCAATGGCCAACGATAACATTCGAATGAGAAACCGCGTGTGTTTCGACATTTGGAACGAAATGAGCCACACCCCATACGAGACAAAACATGAAAACAGGAATGGTACTGAAGGCGTGTTTGTCGAAGTCTTCATCAACGGCAGCTATCACGGACTGTACTGTCTGACAGACAAGATCAACAGGAAACTTTTAGGTCTGAAGAAATTGCAAGAGGACATAGAAGGGAACATCGAATTGAAAGGCTTGCTATACAAAGGGGACGCATGGAATGACTACACAGACATCTACTTGCGTTCCTACACCGAGGTTGACGAGGAAAGCGATATGTGGAACTCATGGGAACAGCAATACCCAAACGACTATATTTCCAGCACGATCTGGCAACCGTTGATGAATCTAATCGATTTCTTCTCAGACGCAACTTCCGACGAGGATTTCATTCAATCCTACCAAGACTATATCTATCGGGACAATTTTGCCGACTACGTCCTGTTCACCCTTGCCCTTTCTGTAGACGACAATCTCTACAAAAACACATTCCTGTCGACGGTCGACATCACAGAAGGGCACAAGTTTATGATTTCCCCATGGGACATGGATGCTTCATTTGGTGCCTTTTACGACGGAAGCTATATCAGTGAAGACCACAGATCGTGGCTGGCAAACATTAACAGATATAACGAAAGGGCACCCTTCAACCGATTGACAGCCAAAAATCTGGATGGCTTCAATGATTTGCTGGCATCCAAATGGCATGAGTTTCAAGACACTATCTTCTCAATCAGCAACATCACCAAACGCTTACAAGACTATGCCCATCTGTTTACCATTTCTGGGGCATGGAAAAGAGAGGTGGAAAGGTGGCAAGACGAATCGGCCCCCCTCAAAGAGAACATCGAAGAAGAATTGGAAATCGTAAAGGATTACTATACCCGGAACTACAATCAGCTTTGTGAACAGCTTGGCGCAACAGAATCGGTCAATGGTATCACACAGTTTGGCCAAAACAGGGAAAAAATCATCTATACCCTTGATGGCCGTAAGGTCAATATGGATGCGACCCACAATTTGGCCAAAGGTATCTATATAGCCAACAAGAAAAAGGTTTTCATAAAATAGTAGTCGGAAAACCATTGAAATGGAACCATTTTACAAAGTCGTCGAGTTTGTCTTACAAAGTCGACGACTTTGTGTCACAAACTCGACGACTTTGTAAATTCATTTGACTTGAACCAAAAAGTGAATCAAAAAGAGCAGACCATCCATTATCAGTATTCAGTCTGGTAATAAGGCTCACCCCAGTCTGTCTCAGCCTTCAAGCCGAATCCATAGCCGCTATCGAAGAAACTGCCAGAGTATTCGGTCACCATCTGGTGTTTCATAGGAACATCCGTAAAGGTGCGCTCCAAAAGGACGCTTTCCTTGTCGGCAGCAAGAGCCTTCACCGTGACTTGCAAGTTAGCCGTTTCTTGCTGAAGAAAAGTGTATAGGTTGAACGTGAGCGGAGTTGGATAATCTTTCAGGTTCACCCATTTCTCCTGCTTGGAATTGACAGTTCCTCCCATTCCCGTCACTGCATTCAGCACCCCGCTGCCACCCGTATAGTGGAAATGCATCCATTCAGCATCAGCCGGTGCCGGATCACTGACTGTGAACCGCAGGCACGACACATTCCGATTCAACAACACGTCGTGGGCCTTCCGTTCGTTCCCCACCTCAATATCTCCATAATAAGAGAAGGTGTCCGAATAGCCTAATGCATTGGTAAACTGTATTTTTTCGGGATCCGAAAGTGTGGGATTGCCTCCAGTGCTACTATGAGCTAATGCCAGAATCTTATAGGTTCCCGGACTAAGAGACATCGTTACTTCGCCAAAATTGCTATCTTCTTTCTTCTGACTGACACTTTCCACCTTCGTTCCATCTTTATAAACGACAAAGTTCAGACGTGTGCAATAGGTGGCGAGATCAACCACCGCCTTCGTGGCAGGAGTATCAAAGGGAACCTGCCTGAAGCCTGCAATGCGCAGAATGACGTTACCCTCATCAGGGGTCTTTTCCGCCTTTTCCTCTTCAAGAATTGCTTTTTCACAAGACGAAAGCATGGCTGCTCCCATCACTGCCAACAATAGAATCAACGAACAATTGTTTGTTTTCATACGATTTAAGTTTGGGTATCATCAAAAAACATAACGGATGTTTTCTGAATTTGTTATATTATTTTCCTCGTTTTTACAAAAAAGAGGACCCTCGCAAAATGTGAGAGTCCTAAACAGAAGAATGGTCTGTGGAGCTGGAGGGAGTCGAACCCTCGTCCGCACAAGGAAACCATACGCTTTCTACACGCTTATTCCAGCCTTCGTTTTCGTGCAGCGACAAGACCTGGACCACCAATCGCTACCTTATCCCCTAAAACTTCATTCGCCAATCGAGGCCTTGACGAACTATTTCCGATTTAACCTGCGCCGCTTGATCTTCGGATTCGGAACCACATCCTTGGAGCGACGTCTCGTTCCTCTACCTTGTAAAGGAATTAAGCTCATAATCTACTGTGCTTCGATTAAGCAGCGAGAGCATACTCATTGTTGCCAATTAATTTTCCTACAGAAGAGATTAAGGAGCCTCCCATAGCCCAGCTCCGCGTGCTTACGTACCATTTCATCTCGCCGTCAAATCCAGTCAACCCCATTACAGCGTATAACCTTCATTTCCTTACAAATGAACGATAAGCGGTGCAAAGTTATGTTTTTTTTTCAAATTAACCATATCTTTCTGAAAAAAATGCTTACCTTTGCAAAAAATTTCACTGTTTTTGTATTATTCTATCAAGTAAAACCATCTGAATCGTCATAAAATGAAAAGATATCTGGTATTCATCTGTTTGCTCATGACATGTTTTTCGACAGTTATGGCACAATCGTCCATGACCGATGAACAAGTCATCAGGTTTGTTTTAAAAGAGCAAAAAGCAGGTTCTACCCAACAGGAAATTGCTGTAAAGCTAGTACAACGAGGAGTCACCCCCGACCAGATTAAGCGTGTCCAAAAGAAAGCCGAGCGACTGAAGAAGGACCAAGGTTTGGGAACGGTTGTCAAGAAAACCCTTGGCGTTGACGAAGAGGAGGGTCGCACGCGTACCAATAAGAATAATAAGCGCGATGAAAGCAACAAGTCGTCTGGCAAACTGAGAGACATTCGGAACAAGAAGGGAGCTAACAGCCAATTTGATGATGAAGACGACGCAATCACCATCAAGGATAATCTTGACGAGTTTATGCCCGACTCTTTCGGCATTTACGAAAGGCAAATCATTAAAGATTACCTGAAAGCCAAGGAAGAAAGGGAAAAGAGCCAGAAAAGCAAGATTTTCGGTCATGACCTGTTCAAAAATGAGGATTTGACTTTTGAGCCTGCCATGAACATTGCCACGCCGACGAACTATGTTCTTGGCGGTGGCGACAAAGTGTTCATCGACATTTATGGAGCTGCACAGAAGACGATAGAAGAAACCGTGTCGCCCGACGGATACGTGGTTGTTGAAGATTTTGGCCCCGTGCAAGTGGGCGGTCTGACGGTCGAAGAGGCCAACCGCCGCGTAAAGGCGCAATTGGGCACGCGATTCAGCAGTTCCGACATACGACTCACCCTTGGTCAGACCCGTTCCATCACCGTTAACATCATGGGTGAGGTGAAAACGCCTGGCTCCTACACCCTGTCGTCGCTGTCCACCGTGTTCCATGCCCTTTACATGGCTGGCGGCCCCAACGACATCGGTACGCTCCGCAACATCAAGGTCTACCGTAACAACCGGTTGATTTCCACCGTCGACATCTACGACTACATCCTGAACGGAAAGCTGTCTGGAAATGTCCGTCTGGCCGACAACGACGTGATCACTGTGGGTTCCTACGACTGTCTGGTACATGTCACCGGTAAGGTGAAACGCCCGATGATCTACGAGATGAAGAGCAACGAGAGCATGAAGTCACTGATAGAATACGCCGGAGGATTTGCCGGAGATGCCTATCGCAAGTCTGTCCGCGTCATCCGCAAAGAGGGAACCCAGTACTCTGTCCATACTGTTGGAGAATTCGACATGGCAGCGTTCCACATGGCCGACAAGGACTCTGTGAGCATCGACTCCGTCATACCCCGCTTCTCTAATATGGTGGAGATCAAAGGTGCCGTCTTCCGTCCCGGCATGTATCAATTGGGTGGACTGGTCAATAGTGTGAAAACCCTGCTGGAGCAGGCCGAGGGTGTCACTGAAGAAGCGTTCACCCCTCACGCTGTGATGCATCGCATGAGAACAGACCGCACACTTGAGGTGCTGTCGGTAGATGTCGAAGGCATCTTGAACGGAACGGCAGCCGACATCATGCTTCGCAACGAAGACGTGTTGTTCATTCCATCGAAAGAGGAGCTTCAAGCCGAGCAGACCATCACCATTCACGGTGAAGTGCAGTATCCCGGTGTCTACAAATATGCCCATAATGAAACGCTGGAGGACTTTGTGCTGCAAGCTGGCGGTCTGAAAGAGGCGGCCTCAATGGTCAATGTATTTGTGTCGCGACGCATTGTGAACCCTAAAGCCACCATAGCAGACTCCATTATCAGTAAGTCGTTCACCTTCACGCTCAAGGATGGTTTTGTTATTGACGGTGAAGCAGGTTTCCACCTGGAGCCGTTCGACGAGGTTTTTGTTCGCAAGAGCCCTGGCTACAAGAAGCAGCAAAATGTTTCTATCGAAGGTGAAATACAGTTTGCCGGGTCCTACTCACTGACCAAACAGAACGAGCGACTCAGCGACCTTGTGATGAAAGCTGGCGGCGTGACGGACATTGCCTACGTGGAAGGTGCCCGACTGGAACGCCGACTGAACGAAGCCGAGCGCATGCGCTATGAAGAATCGGCCAAGACACAGCGGAAACAGGACGAGGCCGTGATGCTGGAACAAATCATCAAGAGCGGACGCTCCGTAGGCGACATCAGTTCCACCATGCAATCGTCGATGGCAGAGAAACTGGCTATTCCAGAAACCTATCAAGTAGGTATTGAACTCGACAGGGCTCTTGCCTATCCGGGCAGCGACGCAGACATTGTGCTCCGTGAAGGCGACCGTCTGATTATCCCCCAGCATCCGGGAACTGTGAAAATCAGCGGTGAGGTGCTCTACCCCAACACCGTGGGCTACGTTTCGGGCAAGAAAGCGAAGTATTACATCAACCAGGCCGGTGGCTACAACTCAAAAGCCAAGAAGCGCAAGGCATACATCATCTACATGAACGGTGATGTGACCAAGGTGAAGAGTAGTTCAGAGATCCGTCCGGGCTGTGAGATTGTTGTTCCGCAGAAGGCATTCAACAAGATGACAATAGCCGAGACCGCAGCTCTGGGTACCAGCATAGCATCGATTGCCACCATGCTGGCCACACTGGCAAACATTCTGAAATAGCTATTATAGATCATGACAATCAGCAATTACAACAAATCGTAATAGCATTATGAACGAACATCCGAAAGAAGAACAGAAGCTGGACATTATGCAGATTCTGCATACGCTGCTTCATAAGAAAAAACTGTTCCTGAAAGTGTGGGGCATCACCTTTGTCCTTTCATGCCTATGGATTTTTCCCCAACCGCGTTTCTACACGACTGAAGTGTCTATTGCACCAGAATCAGCCAGCAATCAGGGAGGAGGAAGCCTGGCCTCGTTGGCATCAAGCTTTGGCATGAACATCGGCAATGGTTCTACGGATGCCATCTATCCACAACTCTATCCCGATTTGTTCAAATCGACCGACTTTCTGGTCAGCCTGTTTGATGTCACGATCAGAACGAAGGATGGCGAGGTGAACACCGATTACTATACTTACCTGAAGGAACATCAGAAGCGGAATTGGCTGTTGCTGCCGTTAGACATGCTCATGGGTTGGATCAAGTCGTTTTTTACCGAAAAAGAGTCTCCTATGACGGGTAAGGACGGTAAGCGTTTTGACCCCTTCCAATTAACGAAGAAGACAACGGACATTCTGGATAGACTAAAGGGGAATGTGAAATGCTCGTATAGTAGGACAACCGATGTGGTGACCATCTCGGTCACTGACCAGGATCCGTTAGTGTGTGCATTGATGGCAGACAGCATCAAAGAACACTTGCAGGTGTTCATAACCGACTACCGCACCAAGAAATCGCGTGTCGACTACGAACACTACAAGAAACTGACCCAGGAAGCCAAGGAGTCTTACGACAAAGCCCGACACGAATATGCATCATACGCCGATGCCAATGGCGATGTCATTCTGCAAAGTGTGAAGTCGCGTGTGGACGAGTTGGAAAACGAGATGCAACTGCGTTACAGCGTCTATACTGCCCTGAACAACCGACTGGAGGAAGCAATGGCCAAGGTTCAGGAAAACACTCCCGTTTTCACCACCCTGACCAATGCGACCGTTCCCATAAAGCCTGCTGGTCCCAAGCGTGTCATCTTTGTAGCGGCCATGCTGTTCTTGGCAACCATCGGCACCATCATACATTTGTGTAAGAAGGAACTGAAAGAGTGGTTCTGACACTGCGGTCAACTACGCAGCACCCTGCATAAGTAGATATTCTCGCAGATGAGCATCTTTTACCTGATCTTCATTCTACTGACAGCATACTATTCGTTTCGTTATGACGGAATCGAAGAATATGACTCACATAAGCAACACCGATTATGGCTTATGTGTATATATCTCATCTGTTTGTCAGGATTCAGCTACGGATTGGGAGCCGACAAATTCATCTATATGGATGAATTTGAAGAATACCCGAACAGTCTGTCCGAATTGGGAGACTATATCCAACTGAACATGATCTTCAAAGGGGAAATGCCCTTATGGACGATTATCAATGCTGTTTGCAAGGTGTATTTTGACTCTTTCTATGTCATACAGTTTTTGGAAAGTATTGCAATCAATACGGTTGTCTGCTATTTGGTCTCGAAATACACACATCGGTATTTTTTGTTCTTGCTCATCTATTTTTTTACGCTCCAATATTTTGTGTTCAACACCGAAGTGATGCGTGAAGCCCTTGCTTTATCATTCATCCTATTGGGATTTGACGGATGGCTAAGCGGTAAAAAATGGCTGTTTTTTATCATGCTCCCCATCGCAGTGTCAATCCATTTGTCTGCCATTATTGCCATTCTGTTTCCTTTCGCCAAAATCAAGCTGTCATGGAAGCTGTTATATTTCTTGGGCATAGCCACTTTCATATTTTGGCTCGTTAGCGATGTCCTTATCAGCAAAGTAATCGTCAGATTGATTGGAGAGGAAGGAGCCTTTGCCAACAAACTGATGATCTACGCTATTCAAGCCACTCCCATCTTCGGCTATTTACGCGCTGTTCTTACCTATCTCGTTTTCCCATTCATCACAATCTATTCATCCATTCTATGGGAAACCGACGATGAAATGCGCAAACGCAAGGAGAAGATAGCATCTTTCATGGTCATTTTAGCAGTAATGGCCAGTTCGTTTGCCGGTTTTGCACGCTTTTACAACTATGTCCAGATCTTTTATCTGATTATGCTGGCAGACTTCGTCTATATGCTGTTCCGGATAAAGAAACATTTTATTATTAGACTCGGCACAGTAACAGGCATCTGTTTTATTCTGATGTTATTATATTTTGCCCACTATAAATCAACGAACACCTATTTCTACGAGTTCTTCTATCCATACACATGCATCCTTGACGAGGATGCCGATGTAGCGTTCAGGCCGATTGCCCACGATGAGGCCATTAACGTCATTGCTGACGACAAGAACACACGAGAAGTGAAATAAAAACAGGAAATTCACTATATGTTGAAGATATTCAATGACAGCCGCTCAAACCTGCTTGCCAAGAATGTGATTGCATCGTTCTTGGTAAAAGGATGGTCTGCCGTTGTTGTGCTACTCATCGTTCCCATTACCCTGAATATGCTTGGCAGCTACAACAATGGTGTATGGATGACAATAAGCGGCATCCTTATGTGGATTGATTTCATGGATATTGGATTGGGAAATGGTCTTCGCAACGTAGTAGCCAACAATATTGCCACGGGCAACACAGAAAAAGTACGCGAGGCCGTATCATCCACGTTTTTCATGCTTGTTGCCATCACGATTCCAATTATCTGCATGCTTTATGCAGCCATATACTTGCTTGACATAAATGCGGCACTTGGTGTGGACAAGCAACTCATTTCCAATTTGGACACGATACTTGTTGTAGCAGTAACATTGGCATGCAGCACCTTCATTCTAAAGTCTGTCGGCAATTTCTACATGGGATTGCAACTACCCGCCATTAACAACCTGATTGTCTGTTTAGGACAGACATTGGCGCTTCTGTTCACTTGGGGTCTCTATTTATTGGGGAGTCGGTCGCTATTGGCAGTTGTCGTTGTCAACACCAGTGCCCCACTCATTGTCTGGCTGCTCAGTTTCCCCTATACATTCTATATAAAATATCCCCAATACCGCCCTTCGCCAAAATGTGTCAGCATGCAAATGGCACGTTTTTTATGCATCAAAGGGGTTCAGTTTTTTGTATTACAAATATGCGCTGTCATCCTGTTCACCTCGACGAACATCATCATCAGCCGAATATTCTCACCTTCAGAAGTGACCCCATATCAAATCGCTTATCGCTATTTCAGCATCATGCTTGTTGTTTTCAACACTATTTGTATGCCTTTTTGGAATGCGACGACCGATGCCTATACACGGGGAGACAATGCATGGATTCTGAAAGCGTCACACAAACTGAATCTGTTGGTTATGGCAATAGGCTTTGGCCTTATCCTCATGGTTGCCGTTTCTAATTTTGTTTACAGGGTTTGGATTGGACAAGGCATAGAGATTCCCATGCATCTGTCTGTCACTGTGGCGTTATATATATTCATTCTGTGTGTCAGCCTGCGCTATTCGTATATTCTGAATGGCATCAATGTCTTACGCATACAAATGGTGTTCACCATCACAGCCACAGTCGTCTTTTTGCCTATAGCATGTCTGGTATGCGAACAGTTCGGCACCGTGACAAGTCTTGTTCTTGTCATGTGCATCGTCAACATACCTGGGCTTATAGCCAACATGTGGAAGTATCATCAAATATTTCATAGCACATGACAGGAAAAGAAGTCGCCATTCTGATGGCAACCTATAATGGAGAGCGGTATCTCAAAGAACAGATTGACTCCATTCTGGCACAGACCTGCCAGAATTGGCACCTGTATGTTCATGACGACGGCTCAACAGACGGAACGAAAGCCATACTTAACAGCTATGCAGAACAACACAGTGACAAGATCACCTTATTATACTATTCCTCACAAGGTGGCGCACGAGACAATTTCCTCAGTATGCTCATGACTGTGGAGGCTCCCTATTATATGTTCTGCGACCAAGACGATGTGTGGCTTCCGAACAAGTTGGAAATAACCACTTCCACCTTCTATAAGCTGGAAGCGGAATTTCCTGAAAATCCATTGATTGTCTGTTCCGATCTATATATTGTTGATGAAAACCTCAACATTATCAACCAATCCATGTGGGCCTATTCTGGCATCTACCCGCAATACATCCGGAATTTCAACGACTGCGGCGCTACAGCTGCCGTCACTGGCAGCACCATGCTGATCAATCATGCCGTTAAAGCCTGTTGTATCTATCCTGCCCCCAATGCCGTAATGCACGATTCTTGGATTTGTCTATGCGCCCTAAAGAACAAGGGGACACTTCATGGCATCCAACAACCCTTGACCTACTATCGCCAGCATACAGACAACTGTCTGGGAGCAGGAAGTGCTGATTCCGCCACCATTGGATTACTTTACAGGATCAGCAATTTCCGTAAAATGTACCGCATCAGCAAAGCCTACTACAAAATGCTGAAATCACTGAACTATGGATCTGTCCTGAAATATATTTATTACAAGTTGAAATATAAACGTCGCATCAAAAAAGGACATTATTAACAATATGCAAGACCATCCGCAATCAGATGTCTTAGTCCTATTATCGGCATACAATGGCGAAACATTCATAGGACAGCAACTTGACAGCATACTTCATCAAAGCTATCAAGGCATTGATATTGTCATCAGAGATGATGGTTCCACAGACCATACCAATATGATTCTTGCTGATTATAAAAAGAAGTATGACAACATCACTGTAATCACGGGCGAGAACCTTGGCTGTGCCCAGAGTTTCTGGAAACTTTTTGAGTATGCCAAGACAAAAGGGAAGGACTATTCCTATTATGCACTTTGCGATCAAGACGATTATTGGCTGCAAGACAAAATTGCCGTCGCTGTCGACTATCTGAAAAAGAACCAAGCCTCCTCAGAAACACCTCTGCTATATTGCTCAAACCTGACAACCACTGATGCTAATCTGAACATAACCGGGAGCATGCGAACCGCCCTTCCCGAAGTTGAGAACAAAGCCCAATCACTCGTCGAAAGCTTTGCCACTGGCTGCACAATGGTCTTCAACCGCAAACTCCTAACCCTTGCCACTTCCTATCAGGTAGAACATTTGGCCGTACACGACCTATGGATCTTTCACACCTGCATGTTCTTAGGGAAAATCCATTACGATCCAAAAGCTTATATCCTGTACAGGCAACACGGAAACAATGCCATCGGCTCCAAGACCACCTTTTTCCAAAGACTTCGCAGCAAGTTCAAATCGTTTAAGACACTTGGCAGGCAGCATTTTCGCGAAGAGGAAGCAAAGGAGCTGCTTCAAGCATACGGTTCCTTACTCAGTACGGAAGACCGGCACCTGCTCACCATTCTGGCAACCTATCGCCAGTGTCTGCGCTATCGTATTGGCTGGCTTTTCGGCATTCTTCCAGAGGCCAAAGGTATGCGTATGAGCAACTTCAGAGACAACTTCTTCCTCAAAATCAGAATCATCATCGGGAAAGTATGAAACACAACACACATTTTAAAGTATCGGCCTATGTCAAAGGCGACAAGAACACGCCCGACTATTACCGAATACATCAGTATCTTTATCGTCTTGAAGGCGAAGGCCTACGCACAGAGTTCCATGAGATGCTGCCTGCCAAGCTATACCACAAATATGTGCCCATACGTAATCATCACATTGTTATTGTTGTCTTATTGTTCCTACTTGTGTATTGCCGGACCATTCTTTCATTGCTGAAAGATGCCATCCTTACACCTGATGTGATTGTCATCAATCGCCGCATCATGCCACCACGTGCTCTTTTTCCTGTATGGCAATTAATCAGGTACATACACCGAAAAGGCACTACACGGATTATTTGGGACTTCGATGACGATATCGTCAGCTTAGGAGAATGCACTTCCCACGACTTTAAGCTATTGTCAGACTATTCCCACCACATCGTTGTAACCCATGAACATCTTGCATCGCTTGTCATAGGCTCCAATCGGGACAAGGTGACGATTCTTCCGACAACCGATGGTGACATGTTCCATTTATACAAGGAAAAAGAAGTGAATTGTCGTCGGTTACAGACCCTCAACACAGGCATTACACTGGTTTGGGTTGCCACCTCCAGCAATCTGCCCTTCCTTGAATCGGTTATTACTCAACTGGATCTTGCAGCCCAAACTGTTCATCGGCTCCATGGAAAGAAACTAACGCTACAAGTGATTTGTAATCAACCATTGGTGCATCATTGCCGGCACTTAATCGTTGAAAACATAACCTGGACAAGGGAAAAGGCCATTTCAGGAATGTTGGGTGCCCATATTGGCATCATGCCATTGACGGATTGCGAAATAGCTCGCGGAAAAGGGGGATTCAAACTGATTCAATACCTGTCTGTAGGCCTTCCCTGTATAGGCACCGACATCGGGTTCAACAACCAAGTCATCGATTCCTCATGCGGCCGACTGATTCCCGTCAATCAGCCGACACTTTGGACTGAAGCTATCATCACACTTGCAAACATCGAGATGTGGAAGACATACAGCCACAATGCCTATATGGTGTGGGAATCCAAATTTTCATTTAAAAAAAATCTTTACGCATGGAAGAAGATGCTATACGCATAAAACTGCATCGTACAAAAACAATAAAAGAGGGAATTAGTCCGTTACTGATATAAGAATGAAAAGAAACAACAGAATCATACTATCAGGAAACACGGCATGGGGCATGTATAACTTCCGTCACAGGTTGCTGGAACATCTTGTGGCAGAAGGCTATGAAGTATATGTCTCAGCACCTTTTGATGAGATATATTTTCAGAAATTGGAAGAGATCGGATGCCATACTATTGCCATCGACTTGAATGCAAAAGGAACGAATCCGCTGAAAGAAATCCTTCTCTTCGCAAAATATCGCAAACTACTCAAACAAATCAATCCTTTAGTCAGCATTACATACACCATTAAGCCAAACATCTACGGCAGCTTGGCAGCACAATTGTGCCACATCAGGCATCTGCCCATTACTACGGGACTCGGATATGTTTTCCTGACCAACAACCTCACTTCCAAGATAGCCAAACACCTCTATCGCATCGCCTTTGCCAAGGCACAACAAGTATGGTTTCTGAACAATAATGACATGCAGACCTTCCGCAACATGAAACTCATTGATGACGAGAAAATCCATCAACTGAACAGCGAGGGGGTCGATACAGAACATTTTGATTTCTACGATCGCAGTGACCGGCATCGTGAAACGCTGAAATTCTTATACGTGGGGCGCTTGCTTTATGACAAAGGATTGGGTGAATTTGCAGAGGCCGCAAAAAGCTTAAAGTCCCGGTATCCGAATATAGAGTTCCACATCGTGGGAAGCTACTGGAAAGACAATCCCAGCGCGATCAAGCCAAAGACCATGCAGGAATGGATCAAAAGCGGCAGTCTCATTTACGACGACTACACAGATGATGTGCGCCCATTCCTGCACGATGCCGACTGCATGGTTCTTCCCTCCTATCGCGAAGGAATGTCCTGTTCGCTTATGGAAGCCGCCTCCACAGGCCTGCCTCTTGTGGCCACCGACGTGCCAGGCTGTCGCGAACTGGTACGGCAGGGGGAAAACGGATTCCTGTGCAAGGCCAAAGACACAACATCGTTGACGAATGCCTTGGAGCAGATCATTAATTTGCCCCGAGAAGAAAGGCTGAAGATGGGCATAGTAAGCCGTCAAATAATGAAAGAAAAATTCCGGGTAGAGATAATCATTGAGCAGTACGACCGCTATCTGGCTGCACTGGATGATTAGCCTCCGACAATTCCTGAGCGTTATCTTTATGAAAGACTCCATATTCATTACAACAGCATTCCTTGCCAGTGTTCTTTGCGGATTCATCTTCATCCCGGTGATTCTGAACTTCTGCAAGGAGAAAAGGCTTTACGATGTTCCCGACGAAAGAAAAATCCATAAGACCGGCATTCCCCGACTGGGCGGCATCAGTTTTCTGCCCAGCATGCTTGTTGCCTTCCTGGCCACGACACTTACCTATAACCGATTCACCGAAGTAAGTGAGGTCACCTTCAGTCTTTGGTCGCTCTATTTCTTCATCAGCCTTATTCTTATCTACGGTGTGGGACTGGTAGACGACATTGCAGGATTAGGAGCGAAAGTGAAGTTTCTTGTACAAATCATTGCAGCAACTCTACTTCCCTTGTCAGGTCTCTATCTCAACAATCTTTATGGATTCCTCGGAGTGGAGGAAATCCCCTACTACATCGGTGCTCCATTGACCGTGTTTGTCATTGTCTTCATCAATAACGCCATCAATCTTATCGATGGTATCGACGGACTGGCTTCGGGCCTTTCCTTCATTGCCCTGACAGGATTCCTCATTTGCTTCATGAATGAAGACATATTGCTCTATGCCCTACTTATTGCCAGTTTGCAGGGCGTACTGGTATCTTTCATGTATTACAATCTTTTTGGTAATCCGAGAAAGAACCGAAAGATCTTCATGGGTGATTCAGGCAGTCTTTCATTGGGTTTCATCTTGGGTTTCCTTTCAGTAAAGTATTCCATGGATAATCTGAACGTAAAATTCTGGCAAACAGACTGTTTACTACTCTCCTACACTTTTATCGTAGTGCCGGTCTATGATGTGGTGCGAGTCTCTTTAGTCCGCATCATACACAATGCCCCAATATTCCAGGCCGACAAGAACCACCTTCATCACAAGCTAATGCGAGCAGGTCTCAGCCAACGGCGAACCCTTGTATGTATACTGACCATGGCACTATTCTATATCGGACTGAATCTTCTGCTAAATGGCATCTTCTCGTCGACGGCCATCGTGGCGGTCGACATTGTGATATGGCTCATCATTGACCAACTTATCAATGTGGGCATCCGCCGGAACGGACAGCTTGTTTATATACGAAGCGATAAGAATGAATAGTCACTACAAGTTCCACACGAATTACATGGATTACTTTTTGGTCTGATTTTTTGCAAAAAGGTTTAATTATTATCAAATAATCAAGTTTTTCTCCCATTCGTGGAAAAAAAGATTAATCAAATATAGTTTATTTTGTTTTTTTTTTTTAACTTTGCAGCTGAATTCTGGTTGTTATAGAGAAAACTGGAGAATAGCATATTAATGAAAATGTCGTAAGATAATATAAGCATGGGGTTTTCTGACAGACTTGCGAATTGGTACTTTACCAAAAAAGCACTGCCTTATTGGTGCATTTTGTTGTTAGATGTTTTTACACTATACGCATCTTTTCTTTTTGCATTTTTCCTATTCCGGGATGCAAGAGCATTGTTTCATGATTTTGGTCCGCTCTCGCTGAATGCCTTCATCTATATCATCTTCTACATGATAGGGTTCCGCATGTTGCGTACCTATTCGGGCATTTTCCGCTATTCATCATTCGTTGACTTGCAGCGTGTGGGCTATGCCATCGTCTTTGGATCGATTGTCGCCTACCTTCTCCATTACCTTTTCCCATCCAGTGAGCTCTTCTCGCATCTGCGTGGACGCGAGATTATTTCCGGTGCCGCCATCGGAACGCTGCTGATGTGGGGAATCCGTATGTTTGTGAAGACCATCTACGATGTTTCTTTCGCCAATGTCCACTCCCAGCGTACATATATCTATGGTGTGCAGAACGGAGGTATTGGAATAGCCAAGCACATCAGGAACGAGAAACCCACCCGTTTCCGACTGAAGGGTTTCATCTCTGACGATCCCAACTACAAGAACTACATCCTGATGGGTGTCAAGGTGCATAAGCTGACCGAGACATTGGTGGATGAAATGAAGGCAAAGGGCATTCAGGCCATTATCGTTTCGCCTTTCCGTCTGCGTGCATTCCGCAAAAACACCGCTTTCCAGAACCAGCTCATTGAGGCAGGCATCAAGATTTTCATGACGCAGGAGGAGAAAGAATGGAGTGAAGATGCACAGACGACCCAAGTGAAGGAAATCAGCATTGAGGATCTGTTGCCCCGCGACGAGATTCTGGTTGACATGGACTCGGTGGGCAAACTGCTGAAGGGCAACTGCATCATGGTGACAGGCTCGGCTGGCAGTATCGGCAGCGAGATGGTGCGCCAGATAGCCATCTACAAGCCATCGAAGCTTGTGCTGATCGACCAGGCCGAAACCCCACAACACGACATTCTCCTGATGATGCAGAACGAATGGCCCGACATCGAAGCCGAGATTGTTGTTTGCAGCATCTGCGAACAGGAGCACATGGAGTACCTGTTCAAGAAGCACCGTCCCCAATATGTGTTCCATGCCGCTGCCTACAAGCATGTGCCTATGATGGAGGACAACCCCTCAGAGAGTGTGACCAACAATATTCTGGGAACCATGGTGATTGCCGACCTATCAGTGAAATACGGCGTAAAGAAGTTCGTTATGATTTCAACAGACAAGGCGGTCAATCCGACCAATGTCATGGGCTGCTCGAAGCGTATTTGCGAAATCTACGTGCAGTCACTCAACAAGAAGTTGTCGAGCGAAGCCAAGAAGAAGGAAGACTACTGCCAGTTCGTGACCACTCGTTTCGGAAACGTATTGGGTTCCAATGGCTCTGTGATTCCCCTGTTTAAGGAACAAATCAAGAATGGCGGCCCCATCACCGTCACCGATCCCAACATCATCCGTTACTTCATGTTGATTCCAGAAGCCTGTAAACTGGTGCTCGAGGCTGGCACGAAAGGTAATGGAGGCGAGATTTTCGTCTTCGACATGGGCGAACCTGTGAAGATTTCCGATTTGGCCAAACGAATGATTCAGTTGAGCGGCATGAAGAACATTAAGATCGAATACACAGGTCTGCGTCCGGGCGAAAAGCTCTATGAAGAGGTGCTCAACGAAAAGGAGTCCACCAAACCTTCATTCCACGAGAAGATACGCATTGCCTCTGTCCGTGAATACGACTATGAGGAAGCCAGCTCGGCCATCGCCCAACTTCTGACCGTCTGTAAGGAGTACGACAACATGAAGACCGTGAAAGTCATGAAGGAGATTGTGCCCGAATACAAGAGCAACAACTCTGTCTACAGTGTGCTCGACAACTAAAATTCGGGAGAGAATAAATACACCTCAGAATTTCATTTAGGGATTTTCCTCTATCAGTTTAGGGAAAATCCCTTTTTCTATTCATCTTTTTCAACTACCTTTGCCATCACAAAGAGACAAGAGTCCCTTGACAGTTGAACAATTTAAACAAAACATACGATTATGAAAAAGATGATACTTTCACTGATAGCCCTGCTCGCGATAGCGACACAGGCAAGAGCCATGAGCTATGAACAGGCCCGCAACGAAGCACTGTTCCTGACCGACAAGATGGCATACGAGCTAAATCTGACCGATGCACAGTATGAGGCCGCTTACGAGATTAACCTCGACTATCTGATGGGAGTCACCAGTCAGCACGACGTGTTTGGCTCTTACTGGGAGCGTCGCAATGCCGACATCCGCTATATTCTCTACAGTTGGCAGTGGGATGCCTTCTGTGCCGCTTCCTATTTTTTCCGTCCGCTCTATTGGAACGCCGGCTACTGGCACTTCGGTGTCTACGCCCGCTACCCCCATCGCAACTACCTCTACTATGGCCGTCCCCGCTTCTACGTCACATACCGTGGAGGCCATAGCTGGCGAATGAACGGCGGTCGCAGCTACTACGAGCATCATCACGACCACTATCGCCCACACATTGAGCGCAACCATCACCACGGCATGCGCGACGGTTGGGACCGCGGCGACTACCGTCACAACAACTATGACCGCAACGGCAACCACCATAACAACAATCACGGACGTAGTAACGGAAACTACAACAACGGCCAACGTCATGAAAACAGCCACAGCGGCAGAACCCACGACAACGTAACAAACCGTAGAAACGACGGAAATCATGAGAATAGTGGTCGTGGCAATGGAAATCGTGACAATGGCGGTCGTAGCAACCACCAAATCACAGCTCCTGTCAGTGGCGCAAGCAACATGGGAAGCCGTAGTGCCTCCACAGTTTCTTCCACCCGTACAACGGCCAACCGCCACATAGGCAATACCGCAAACCGCAATGTTGGCGATCGTGTTAACCGTAGTACAAGTGCTCCCAACCGTAGTGCTGGCATCAATCGCAGCACTCACGTCAACCGCAGTGCAAGTGTCGGTCACAGCACAGGCACGCACCGCAATGCAAGTGTTAACCGTGGTGCAGGAAACCGTTCCGAAGGTGGCCGTCGATAAAACATCGCTCAAGCTCTTCTATTCAACCGTTTCACAAACTCGTCGATTTTGTAAGACAAAGTCGACGAGTTTGTCTTACAAAGTCGACGACTTTGTAAATTCATCTCATATCAAGGAAAACGTGGATAGAATTACATCAGATGATTAATGTCGTTTGGCGGAAGTCTCCCTGATCACAATTTTTTGCGGCACGACCTCCCGATACACCTTTTCGTCGCCCTTAATCTGGTTCAGAAGCAAACGACAAGCCTTCTGCCCCATCAGTTGCGACTGGTCTTCGATGGCTGATAGCTGGGGCGTGACATAACGGGCATGATCATCATCAGTGAACCCAATGAGCGCCACATCGTCGGGAATACGGAAGCCCAACTGCTTGATGGCCGTGAAAGCCGCAAAGGTCACAATATCATTGAAAGCGAGAATGGCATCGGGTTTGTCTGGCATCGTCAGCAAACGAAGCGTTTCCTGCAGTGCCACCTCATAGTCGATGCGGTTGCAAGCCACCAATGTACGGTCTATCGGAATACGGTTCTCGCGCAATGCCTCCAAATAGCCGTGCTTGCGCCGCTGCACCATGTCGAGATGATTAGGCCCACCCACAAAGGCAATACGGCGCGACCCTGTATCGATCAAATGCTGTGTGGCTTGCTGGGCAGCCTCATCACCATTGGCAGTGACACACGAAAAACGGTCACTCAGACAGGTGCGGCCAAAGAACACCAATGGGATGCCCATCTTTGCAATTTCCTCAAAATGGCTATAGACGGTCGATTCCTGGGTCCGACAGGCAATACTCCCCTCCACATGGAGGTTGTTGAAATGATCGATAGCCCGGGCTTCGTCTTCCAAACGCTCATGGCTATTGGCACTAATCACACTATATCCCTCAGTGCGTGCCTCCAATTCTATACCATCCAAAACAGAGGCAAAATAATGGGTCACCAGATTTGGCACCACGACACCGATCACTCTGGGAGCCTCATAACGCAGACTTTGCGCGAATGGATTAGGACGATAGTTCAGCTTACGGGCTAATTCTTTCACCTTTGCTTGCATCTCAAGCCCTATCTCGGGGCTGTTGTGCAGGGCACGGCTCACGGTGGCAATGCTCACACCCAACTCTTGGGCCAGGTCTTTGAGCGATACTCGATGTCTTGCCATAATGGATAGTTTTAAGCTTTTACATTGCAAAATTACGTAAAAACATCAATTTACGCAAACGATTACGTGACTTTTTTACAATTATTCTTTTGATATATATCAATTAATATATAACTTTGCAGCGCAAACACTGAAAAAAGAGTAATGAATAGTTGATAATAAGTTAGTTAGAAAAGTGAGACCAGGGCTGTCGTGACGACATTCCTGGTTTTTTTATGTTCAGAATGTGGGATTGATGACAATACGAATGCCGTGCTTCTGTGCCGTAGGCAAATCCAAATAGTTCAGACGACGCACATACTCTATCTGAATCAGGTTAAAGATATTCTGCACACCAATGCCATACTCCATATAGGGCCGCTTGCCATCCATCGTGGTACTGCCATCGGGAAAGTGCATCAGCACCGAACTGCCGGTATTCTGCTGCAGGAAAGGATTGTTCTTGTCGGACAGATTTCCCCACAAAGTCTTGAACTCGGCCACTTCGCGCCATTTTAGCTTGCGCAGTAGCGGTATGCGGTTCAGCAGTTTACCCCCCATCTCCCAAGTCAGCATCAGCGAGGCATAACGGTCGTTCAGGAACTCCATGTTATTCATCATGCTGAAAGCCGTATAGTCGAGTATATATGAAAGGTTGGCCTGTGGCATGACGAGCAGTGGATAAGGCACTTGGTTCCACTGTGCCCCGGCCTTTAGCCGGAAGTCGATGCGCCCCCAGCTCATCGGCAACCAAGTACGGCGGTAGCACTCCAGTTCCGTAAAATTAGACTTGTACTGCCCACCTAAGAAGTGGTTCATGCCCATGGTATGCTGCAAACTGACGAACCAGGCATCCTTGTTCACGGTGCGCCGACGTTGCTTGGTGTTGATGAACTTCTCCTTCGGAGCCAAACGAAGCCCCATCGTCAGTTCAGTGGTGCGGATATGATCCAACGATGCGAAATCAAGCGTTTCAAACGCGATATTGCCTATAGGATCCATATTCTCCATCTTTAAGCCAAGCGAGAATCGCAGATGGCTCGATGTCTCATAGTCAAACGTCAGATGCTGTGTGTTGTACATGAACATCTTGTCGATATCATGCACCTTGAAGGATTTAAACACATTATCCTTGTCGCTAACCGCATACTTGTCGCTCGGCAATGCCACATCGCGCTTCGATGAAAAGGTAATGTTGCGCAAGGGGAACTCCTGCGGCAAATACTGACAGGGGCGCAACGAATAGGTCAGTTCGGCATTGTAGTAGTTCTCGTTGTGACGCATGCCGTGGGCATAGTAGCCTTTCAGAAAGAGGTGCGGATTCAGGTTGGCCGTCGTCTGTCCGCTCACGCGCAGTCGCAAGCCGTCGTAGAAATTCTGCGAAATCATGGTGTTGATGGGACCAACATCAAATTTGCTGGGACGCTCACGCGAACCTGTCTCCAAATAGTTCTCAAACAAAGCTTTCAATGCAAAGATGACATATTTGAACCCTTTCAGCTGTTCGATATGATCGAGGAAACTGCCCATCTGCCGCTCACTTCGGGTGAACTCCACCAATCGGTGCTTTTCCCAGAAAGCATCGTCACGATGGGTGGAGCCAACGGCCACCTCTTCCTCGCCTCCCCGCAACAGGTCCTTCGACAAAGGGGAGAAGTCAAAATCGCTGCGTCGCGTGGTTCGGGTGATAATGGCACGGGTGATGAAATCGGTCACCATCAGTTCCACAATCATATCGTCGACCGTGAGCAACCAGTCGCCATCAGGTTGCTGGGTGAACTCCTGCATACACTGAAAGCCTTCCACCCAGTTCACGTCGGTCGACTTAGGCAGCGACAGCTCACAGCGTTTCACCTGATAGGTGGAATCGTCCACGATGAAAATCTGTCCACGGAAACCGAAGTCCTGCTGATTGTTAGGCACAAAGTCGAGATGGATGCATCGGTCATGCCCCACATAGACAGTATCGGCAATATAAAAGCGGTAGAACAGGATGGCATCGCGCCCGATGGGACTACTGAACCGATGGCGCAAAAGAAGAATGTAGTCATCGTAGATGTTGACATCGGAAAACACGTCGCGCATCACCGTCGTCACGATGTTTCCCGTCTGGAAAAGATCATTCACGCCAGAAGACTTCTGACCGATGGTGACGGTCTTCTCCTTTTTCGGGTCTTTGCGATAATAATGCTCCGTCACAGTCTCGTCGACAGTCAGCGGCAGCACCAACTTCTCGTTGTACTGGCTCACCTCCACCTGACTGGCTAACCACGGATATTTCTTGAAAACACCCTGATCGAGCTTGGCAGGATTAACATCGTTCAGTCCGAAGCCTATTTTCTGATAATTGGTGTAATGATAGAAATCGTGCTGTTTCAGGTCGTTCTGCTTCTTGTGGGCAATCACCTTGCGCATCAGTTCCACGGCAGGGTTGTCCTTTCTGCGATAGCGTGTCTTCCGCTTCGACTTCACCGTCACCTCTTGTATCGTCTGCTGTTCCTGTTTAAGGCGAATGGTCATCACAGCAGGCGTTGCCGGTCCTACATTGACCACTTGTGTCTGATAGCCCACAGCACTGAACGTCAGTCGCCAACCGTTGTGACGGCTGATGGTGAAACGCCCCTCACCGTCGCACTTCGTGGCAATATCGTTTCCCTTATACATGACGCTGGCGTAGGGCACCGGATAGCCGTCGGCATCGTCGATGACCACGCCACGGATCTGGGCATGCGTCACTGCTGCCGCAAACAATAGCATGCAGCAGAGCAAATATCGTATAGTGACAGTGTTCGTCATCGTCAGTTACGCTTTGAAAATCATTGCAAAATTACGAATTTTTGCGTAAATCCGTTCAATTTATGCATAAATTGGATGAATTTACGCATAAATTCAAAAGCAGGCAGCACAAACGGGAAGGGTGATCGGCACAAATGAGAAGCCGTTGAATGCTTTCTTTTGGTTCAGAAAGTATTCAACGGCAAACAGTCTGAAGCCGGTACTCACTTGCAGTACCGTCTCCAAAGCGTTCTCTTTTTTAGTCTATTTCCTCATCGGCCTCATAGCCGCCCATCTCACGGATGGCATTCTTCAGCATGGTGTGCTGACGGTAGAGGTGGTTGACGGCCTCCTCGCCCTGTGTATAGTCGTGCATGGGTGACTTCAGGAAGAAGGACAGGAAGCGCTGTGTGCCATAAAGCCCGGCGCGTGCAGCCAGGTCGATGAGCAGACAGAGGTCGAGGCAGACGGGAGCGGCAAGGATGCTGTCGCGGCAGAGGAAGTTGATCTTGATCTGCATGGGATAGCCCATCCAGCCGAAGATGTCGATATTGTCCCACGACTCCTTATTGTCGTTGCGCGGCGGATAGTAGTTGATGCGCACCTTGTGGTAATAGTCGGTGTAGAGGTCGGGCTGGTCTTCGGCCTTCAGGATGGTCTCCAGCGTGGAGAGTTTCGACACCTCCTTGGTGCGGAAGTTCTGCGGCTCGTCGAGCACGAGGCCGTCGCGGTTGCCGAGAATGTTGGTCGAGAACCAGCCATCGAGTCCCAGGCAGCGGGTGCCGATGATGGGAGCGAATCCGCTCTTGACGAGTGTCTGCCCTGTCTTGAAGTCCTTACCGGCAATAGGCATCTTGGTTTGCTCGGCCAGTTCCCACATGGCAGGAATGTCGACCGTGGTGTTAGGAGCGCCCATGACGAAGGGAGCGCCCTCTTTCAGTGCGGCATAAGCATAGCACATGGAGGGAGCCACATGCTCACGGTCGTCGGCCTTCATGGCTGCTTCGAGGTCGGAGAGGCGGTTATGAACCGGCTCGTAGACAGGGATATAGATCTCAGTAGAAGCGGCCCAGAGCACTACGATACGGGCGCAGCCGTTTTTCTCCTTGAAGTCGCGAATATCCTGGCGCAACTGCTCCACCATGTCCCAACGCGTAGCACACTGTTTCACATTGTCGCCATCCAGACGCTTGGCATAGTTTTTATCGAAAGCAGCCTTCATGGGCACGATCTTCTCCAGTTCATCGCGCACCGGCTCAATGTCCTGAGGCTTCAGCACCTCGGCATACATGGCCGACTGATAGGCATTCTGGGGATAGACATCCCACGTGCCAAAGACGATGTCATTCAAACTGGCAATGGGCACGATGTCGGCATACTTCAAGTACTGCTTGTCAGCACCGCGGCCAACACGGATCTTGTCGTACTGAGTCATTGAGCCTACAGGCTTGGCAAAGCCCTTCCGCGCCATTAATACACCTGTCATGAAAGTCGTTGCCACGGCACCGTTGCCTACGACCATGATTCCTAACTTACCCGAAGCGGGTTTCACATTTGTCTGTTTCATTTTGATTATTGCATTAAAAGGTAGTCCGTATCATAAACCTCACGCCCTGCTTGTTGGCTGTAGGAAGGTCCAGATAACTGAGCCGCCTAACATAGTCAACGTGAAGGAGTTTGAAAATATTGTGTATGCCGAGTGACAGTTCCCAATAGGGATGTTTTCCATCCATGACATAACACCCTTCCGGAAAGGCCATCAGTATATCACTGGTCTGATTCTCGGTCAGATATGGGTTGTTCTTATCCGTAAGCTTGCCCCAGAGGCATTTCACCCCGATCCATTCTCGCCATTTCAGACGATGAAGAAGTGGTATGCGGTTGAAGATTTTTCCGTTGAAGTCCCAGTCGATCATCAGCGAGGCATAGCGGTCGTTGAGGAACTCCATATTATTAATCAGGTTGAAAGTCTGGTCTTCGATAATATAGCCTAAGTTGGCCACCGGCATGATGAGCAGCGGATAAGGCACTCGATTCCACTGAGCGCCAAACTTCAGGCGCATGTCCACCTTTCCCCAACTCATCGGCATCCACACTCGCTTGTAGATTTCGCCTTCAGTGAAGTTATAATTGTACTGTCCTCCCAAAACGCCCTTAAATCCCATGGTGTGCTGCAAGCGGAACACAGGTGCATCGAGGTTGAGCGGCCAGCGGTGCTGCTTGGTGTTGATGAAAGTCTCGCCCGGTGCATAGCGCAGGCCAAAAGTAGCTTCAGTATAGCGGATGTGATCCAAAGGTTCGGACTGCGAGCCGAGTGGATCAAACTCAATATTGCCCACAGGACTGACCCGTTCGGTCTTGGCCTCGCCAAAAATCTTGAATCCCCACTCCTGTTCATAGTCGATAGAGAGCGACTGGCGGTTGTATAGAAACATTTTGTCTATCTCGGTCACCTTGAGCGAAGTAAACATATTGTCCTTGTCGGTCTGGATGAACTTGTCACTGGGCAAGGCCACGTCACGCATCGACTGGAAGGTGATGGCCTGTTTCGGAAACTCACGGGGCAGATAGCCTGGCTTGTTGAAGGTATAGATCACCTCACCCGAATAGTAGTTCTGTTTCGACACCATGCCCCGTGCCACATAGCCCTTGAAAAACCAATGGGGATTCAGGTTGGCCGTGGTTTGTCCGCTGGCACGCAGGCGCCATTTGTCGTAAAAATTCTGCGAAATGATAGTATTCACCGGCCCAATGTCAATCTTGCTGTCCGGTGCAGTCTCGACGAAATTCTCTATAAGGGCTTTCAGTCCGAAAATAATATACTTGACCCCCCTCATCTCTTGCAGATGCTTTACGAAGATGTCCATAGAACTCTCGCTCTTCGTCAGCTCCACTTGCCGATACTGTGCCCAGAAGGCATCATCGCGCATCTCGGCATACGGATCTTTCAACACAGGTTTTCTACCGCGCAACAGCATGGTGGGAATCTCGTTGAAGGCAAAATCAGTACGCCGTGTGGTACGGACTACAATAAACTTTGCCAAGAATTTTACGACACTCAGCTCCACGAACATATCATCGAGCGACAACTGCCATTCACCATTGGGCAATTGGGTAAACTCCTGAATGCACTCCATGTGGTCCACCCAGTTCACATCGCTCGTTTTCGGAATAGTCAGCTCGCAACGGCGTACCTGACAAGTGGAATCGGCCAAAATGAAGATTTGCCCACGGAAGCCGAAATCCTGCTGGTTGTTAGGGGTGAAATCAAGCTGAATGCACTTGTCAGCCCCCACATAGACAGTGTCGGTAATATAAAAGCGGTAGAATTGGATGGCTTCCTTGCCTATCGGGCTGATGAACGGATATTGGAACAAGCGCACACGATCCTCGTAGATGTCAACATCGCTGAACACGTCCTTCATCACGGCATTCAGGATGTCGCCCGTCTGAAACAGGTCATTCACACCAGTGGAAGACTCACCTTGGATAATGCTCTTCTCTGCATGCGGCTTTTTTCGGTACAACTTCTGTACCACCTGTTCTTCGACCGAGAGGGGGAGAATCAGCTTGTTGTTGTACTGGCACACCTCGACCTGATTGAGCAGCCAAGGATGCTTCTTGAACAGGTTGCTATCCAGCTCAACAGGTGTCAGCTCGTTCAAGCCGAGCATAATCTTCTGATAGTTGTTGTATCTGTAATAGTCGTGATTCGAAAGGTGAGTCCGCTTTTTGGCGGCAATCACCTTGCGCATCAGTTCAACAGCCGGATTGTCCTTACGACTGTATCGGGTCTTTTGCTTCGATTCCACCTTCACCTCATCGAGCCGACGGGTGTCAGCCTTCAGGCGGACAATCAAATGAGATGGCGTATTGGAATTGATATTGATAACCTGCGGAATATAGCCAACACTACTAATGGTCAGCCGCCAGCCATTATGACGCTCAATCGCAAATCGTCCATTGGCATCGCTCGACACAGCCTGCTTGTTACCCCGATAGACGGCACTGGCGTATGGAACAGGTCCACCGTCGGCAGCATCAATAATCTGACCCGTGATTTGCGCTACGGCCACCTGAACCAGACAAACAAACAGGAGATATACAAACAGCAGTCTTTTCAATGTTACAATAATTTGCTTTATGAAACGGTCAGCAAAGTTACGGAATTGTTGCCAAATAAAGTCCATTTTAGAAAACCTTTTGACGTAAATTATTCTTTTAGGTCATTATTTGAGATATATGGACTAAATTTTATGACACATAAAATACTGTCTTAAAAGAAAAATGACTACTTTTGCAGTGCAATGCAACAACGAACGCCCATCATTCCCATCATCATTGGCACTGGATTCGGTTCTGGATTCTGGCCATGGGGACCTGGAACGGCAGGAGCTGCGCTCGCCACTCTGATGTGGATAGCGGCAGGGCTACTGCTCTCTCCCACCCTCCTTTTCGTCACCACCCTCCTTTCCATCATTGTTTTCACGGCATTGGGTACATGGGCCACAGCCCGGCTACAGCCTTTCTGGGGCGAGGACCCACATCGTGTGGTCGTCGACGAGATGGTAGGTGTCTGGACACCCCTGCTCATCGCTTCCAACTGGCAAGAGGCTTTGATGGCGCTGTTGTTGTTCAGGTTCTTTGACATTCTGAAACCACTCGGCATTCGTAGTCTCGACCGCCGGCAAGGAGCCTTTTGGGTGATGGCCGACGATCTGCTGGCAGGCATCTATGCCGGCATGGTTTTACACCTTATTATATATATATGGGAAAAATAAGACACGAGCTTTGGACCTTCAGCAAGGCACAGATGACGGCACTCGTCGCCACACTGGTCGACTTCGGTGTTTCTTTGTTCCTTGCCGAAGTTACGAATCTCTGGTATATATGGGCTTCATTGTCAGGTGCAATCATGGGCGGCATGGTCAACTGTTCCATGAACTACCGCTGGGTGTTCCACCCGGAAGGGCTGAAAAAGAAGAATGTGGCGACAAAATACATCCTTGTATGGATGGGCAGCATCGCACTGAACACTTTCGGCACCTATGTACTGACAGAACTGTCACAACAGCATTTCATCTTTGCCAAGGCTGTCATTGCCGTCTGCGTTGCCGTTTTCTGGAACTACCAACTGCAACGTTCCTTTGTCTATAAGGAAACTCACTTCAAGGAAATCATCAACAATGTAAGCATATATCATCATGGCAAACTATCGTGAATTTCTGCAAAAAACAATCTATCATGTCATAGACCCCATTATCAGTCTGATGATCAGGATGGGCATCACGCCCAATGGCATTACGGCGGCAGGCTTCGTAGGCAATCTGCTGGCCCTTTGGTTCTTTATCGATGCAGCCTTGCGCTGGAAGAACGGGACGGGCGACTCCTACGTGCTCATCGGCTGGGGCGGATTCATCATCTTAACTGCAGGCCTGTTTGATATGATGGACGGCCGACTGGCCCGAATGGGTAACATGTCGTCAACCTTTGGGGCACTTTGGGACTCAACCCTCGACCGCTACAGTGAACTGGTAACCCTCTTTGGCATCTGTCTCATTTTTATTGAAGCCGACATGTTCTGGGCATGTGTGGCCACCTTTGCCGCCATGGTGGGATCGGTCATGGTCAGCTATGTCCGTGCCCGTGCCGAAGGACTCGGCATCGAGTGCAAAGTGGGTTTCATGCAACGCCCCGAGCGTGTCGTTGTCACTGCTGTCTGCGCCATCGTCACCGGTCTTACATGCGAACCCTTGTGGCTGGCAGGCGGCATGATCCTGATTGCCATATTAGCCAATATCACCGCCTTCTGGCGCATTGCACACTGCTATCGCAAATTGAGAACAGAAAATTGAAAATTGAAGTTTCAAAACGAGAGACGACCATTGTACTGACAGGAAGCGTGGCTTTTCTGCTGTTCCAATGGCTTGTGGTGGGACTCATTCCGGCACAGGTACTGATGGTGTTCCTCTTCAACCTGTTTTTCTTTTCCCATCCAGTCAGCCGCAAGCTGGCTCTGATGCTGCTGCCCTTCGTACTATTTGAAATGAGTTACGACTGGATGCGGCTCTACCCGAACTACCGTGTGAATCCCATTGACATTCAGGGTATCTACGAAGCGGAGATGGCTCTTTTCGGCATTGCATCTGAGAACACGAGGCTTCTTCCTGGCGAATATTTCAACCTGCACAACAACGCCATAGCCGACCTGATGGCAGGCATTTTCTATCTGTGTTGGGTACCGGGCCCTATTGCCCTGTCCCTCTGGCTCTTTTTCAAGGGCGAACGCAATTTTGCTGTCCGTTTCACATGGGCTTTCCTCTTTGTCAACATCATCGGATTCATTGGCTATTATGTCCATCCGGCTGCTCCCCCTTGGTATGCCATCAACTACGGGTTCGAGCCCGACTTCACAACTCCCGGCAATGTGGCCGGTCTGGCACGTTTCGACAAACTGGTTGGCATACCCGTGTTTTCGAGCATTTACGTCAACAACTCCAACATCTTTGCCGCCGTACCTTCACTCCATTCTGCCTATATGCTGGTAGCTACCGTTTACGCCATATTGAGCCGACAGTCACGATGGCTCATTGGACTTTGTTGCATCATTACCATAGGCATTTGGTGGACAGCCGTCTATAGTTGCCACCACTACATCATCGACGTACTCTTAGGCATCGTCACGGCACTCGTCGGTGTTGCACTGTTCGAAGGCGTACTGATGCGCATTCCCATTTTCAAGAAGTTCATCAACAGTTACACCCGACTTATCTTATGACATATTCGAAGAAATTATGTTTCCTCTGTTGTCTTTTACTCCTGACAGGCACCGCCCTTCATGCCCAGACATTTGCCAAAGCTGAAGGACAGATGACAGCCTCCACGGGAAAGAACACACCACTTTGGCTCAATGCCAACAAATACGGTCTGAGTTCGCTCGAAAAGGCCAACGGCTACTTACGGGCAGGCTTATTCCGTTCAATGGAATGCGACTCCCTACGCCGCTGGGCCATTGGCTATGGTGCCGACGTGGCCATTGCCAAAGGGTTTACCAGCACAGTGGTTGTACAGCAGGCATACGCCGATGTGAGATGGCTGAAGGGCCTTCTCACTGTGGGAAGCAAGGAGCAGCCCATGGAACTGAAGAATCAGGAACTGAGCAGCGGTCCACAGACACTTGGCATTAACGCCCGTCCCGTACCCTCTGTGCGGTTGTCACTGCCCGACTACTGGATCGTCCCCTATACCCGGGGATGGCTTGGCGTGAAAGGCCACATTGCCTACGGCATGCAGACCGACGACCAGTGGCAGCGTGAATTTACCACCGCGCCCCACAAACGCACTGAGCACGCCAAAATCCACACCAAAGCCGGCTACCTGCGTATTGGCAAAGAGGGGAAGCCCGTCAGCTTGGAGTTGGGCTTGGAAATGGCCTGTCAGTATGGTGGGAAGACCTATAAAGAGGCCGCACTAAGATCCACAGACTATATCGTCATTGAAAACAAAGACGGCATCAAAGGCATGATAGACGCTTTCATCCCCGGCGGCGGCGATACCAATGAAGGTATCTACAGCAACATGTCTGGAAACCATTTGGGCAGCTATCTCATACGCCTCAACATGGATTTTGACCAATGGTATCTCGGGCTTTATGCCGACCATTTCTTTGAAGACCATTCACAGATGTTCTTCATCGACTACGACGGCTACGGTGAAGGCAGCGAGTTCAACGAATGGAAACACAACCGCTGGTTTATCTACGACCTGAAGGACATCATGCTCGGAGCCGAAGTGAGACTGAAAAACCAACGATGGTTGAACAATATTGTCATAGAATACCTGTACACGAAATACCAGAGCGGCCCGATTTATCACGACCGTTCCTATTTCATGTCCGACCATGTTGCCGGTCGCGACGAATACTATAACAATTACATGCAGAATGGTTGGCAGCACTGGGGACAGGTGATGGGCAACCCGCTCTACCGTTCGCCGCTCTACAACGACGACCATGAAATCCATGTACGGAGCAATCGGTTCTGGGCATGGCATATCGGCCTTGGCGGCACTCCTTCCGACAATCTCCACTACCGGCTGTTAGTCACCTGGCAACGCAGCTGGGGAAGCTACATGCTCCCATTCCTTTCGCCAGAGCGGAACATGAGTCTGCTGGCCGAAGCCGACTACCACTTTCCCACCGGGAGTCGTCTGCAGGGATGGGCCGTCAAGACTGCATTGGGAGCCGACTACGGCAAGATTCTCGGAAACAACACCGGTGTTCAAATCACGATCAGCAAACAAATAGACATTAAATAGCCATGAGAAGAACTATCTATGCAATGCTTCTCGCCTGCATCAGTTTCATGAGTGCATGCGAGCTACACACTTCCAACAATGGTGATTTCGACGGATATTGGCAATTTTGCCAGATAGACACACTGAGTACGGGAAGGAGCGGCGACGTGCGCGAATCAAGAGTCTTCTGGTCTGTCCAGGCAAAACTATTGGAAATCAACAATCTGACATATCCCGACAGGAGTGTCTTGTTTCATTTCAGCCGAGATTCCCAGACCGTTCAACTCAAGGATCCCGTTGCCAATTTGGGAGGCCGTTCCGACAGTATCATTAGTTCCCCCTCGACACTGGCTCAATACGGAGTCATGGCGACGTTCAATGCCGACCACAAGGTTGAAGCCCTTTTACACATCGACCAACTCGACGGCGATGACATGATTCTCAGCAACGGGCAATACCGCCTCCACTTCAGAAGGTACTAACCGCCTTCTGAAGTTTTCGTTCACATTTGTTGTACATCATTGAAATTAAATACTGTTTTATTTGGCTATTCATGCTTTTTTGATTATCTTTGCGCCAATAAACAAATATTAACCGTAAATATTATTCAAATCTATGAACAAAAAGCTGAAACTTGTGGTGATGGCTTTAAGCCTTTCGCCCGCTTTGATGGCTCAGGAAGTGGACTCACTGGCACTGGACAATCAGAGCGAGCAGGCATTCACCTTCACCGAGGCACAGTTGGGCGAAGACGACGATGTGACGCAGAACGTCACCGTCATTTCTTCGAATCGCAATGTCTATGCCAGCGAAGTGGGCTACCGGTTCAGTCCGGCAAGATTCAAGTATCGTGCATTCAACTCCAAGTACAACGACATGTACATCAACGGCAACCCTGTGAACGATGCCGAGCGCGGCGAGTTCCGCTATTCGTTCGTGGGCGGTTTGAACAACCAGACCCGAGCCAACGAGACGACATTGCCGTTCGAAGACAACAACTACATGATGGCTGGCATGGCCGGTGCCGGCAACTACAACTTCCGTCCCTCCAGCTTTGCCACAGGCCAACGCGCCTCGCTGGCAGGTGCCAACCGCAACTACAACACTCGCGCCATGTACACCTATAATACAGGTGTCACTGAAAAGGGATGGGCCTTCACAGGCAGCCTCACCTACCGTTGGGGTAACGGCACAGGCTTCGTGGAAGGAACCTCGTACAACTCGCTGAGCTACTTCTTTGGCATCGAGAAACTTCTCAACGACCATCACTCGCTGTCACTCGTCACTTGGGGCAACCCCACCGAGCGCGGCACACAGGCGGCCTCGACCGACGAGATGTACTGGATAGCCAACGACCGTCAGTACAACTCGGCTTGGGGCTATCAGGACGGCAAGAAGCGCAACTCGCGCATCGTGAAAGACTTTGCCCCTGCAGCCCTGCTCACTTGGGACTGGACCATCGACGACCAGACCAAGCTGACCACCACTTTCTTGGGCAAGTATGCCATGTATAGTTCAAGCCGCCTGAACTATAACAACTCCACTAATCCGGCTCCCGACTACTATTCAAACATGCCCAGCTATTTCTTCGATGTCTATGCCCCCTACGACGGCGACCGCAACGAGACGGCCATGGCCAGCTGGCAGACCGCCTACGACTACCTGAGCGCATCGAAGGAAAACCGGCAAATCAACTGGGACCGCATCTACTATGCCAACCGCATGGCAAGCCTGCAGGGCAGCGATGCCATGTATTACCTGCAACGCTATCACGATGACCAACTGTCGTTCAGTCTGGCCTCCTACCTCCAGAAATCACTCTCGCAGCTGACAACCCTGCATGCTGGCGTGCAGCTTTCCACCAACAAGGGCATGCACTATCAGACCATGGACGACTTGCTGGGTGCCACCAGTTTCCACAACACGAACACCTACGTCATCAAGAACTACGGTGAGGGCAGCCAAGAGTCCCAATACGACCTGAACAACCCCAATCAGAGCATTGGCAAGGGCGACCGTTTCGGCTACGACTACAACATCTTCGTCAACAAGGCCCAAGTATGGGCAGGCATTTCTTCCGATGTCGATGTGGCCCATCTGTTTGCCAATGGCCGTATTGCCGCCACCACCATGCAGCGCGACGGCAAGATGCGTAACGGTCTGGCTCCCGAGAACTCTTTCGGCAAGAGCGGTACAGCCAAGTTCCTCGACGGCGGTGCCAAGGTTGGCGCCCATGTCAACATGGGCCATGGCAGTGCCATGCTCATCGGTATGGGCTACGAGCTGAAAACGCCTGCTGCCCGCACGGCTTTCCAAGCCGCACAGGTGAACAACGACTTCGTGAAAGACCTGAAGCAAGAGAAGATTTTCTCGGCTGAATTGGGCTACCGTTTGCAGACTTCATGGTTGCATGCCAACATCAACGCTTTCTACAGCCATCTTGAAGATGTTACCGAGCAGTCGATGTACTACATGGACGACCGCCGTTCGTTCACCTACGTCTCACTCACCGGCATCGAGAAAGAATACTACGGACTGGAGTTAGGCATGAACTTCAAGCTGACCGACTGGCTGAACATCAAGACCTTAGGCACCATCAGCGATGCTATTTATGTGAACGATGCCGACGTGCGTTACATGCTCTCGGAAGACGGAAAGACCTACGACGACAAAGTGCTCAACAGCGGCATGCGCGAGGGCTGCACACCCCTCACCGCTGCCAGCATCGACCTGAGCATCCATACCAACGGCTGGTTCATCGACCTCATCGGCAACTACTACGACCGCATCTACCTCTATTATACGCCTGTGACCCGCTACGAGAGCCACCAGCAGAAATCGTACGACAACGACGGCAACGAGGTTATCTACAACCTGCCCGACCAAGCCAAGGGCAAGGGCGGCTTCATGCTCGACGCCTCTATCGGCAAGAACTTCTTCCTGAGCCATGGCCGCCGCATCGGTTTTAACCTGATGCTCACAAACATTCTGAACAACACGAAGATTGTGACTGGCGGACGCGAGCAGAGCCGAACCGACATCGATGAGAGCGGTGAATCCATCCGCACCTACTCGTTCGGGAACAGCCCCTACAAGTACTATGCTAACGGCATCAATGGCATGCTGATGATCAACTACTACTTCTAATCTATTAAATTATAAAAATTGGGAATTATGATTACAAAGAACATAAAAACCATTATTGCATGCTTCATCACTGCCGTGCTCGCCGCCTGCCAAGGCGACTGGGACGACCCCAATAATGTGCCATACGGCAACAGTAGCATCAACGATGAGAACATCATCACCATTGCCGAGCTGAAAGCGAAATACCCCAATGTCTTCGAAGAGACCGATAAGAACGTGAAGATTGAAGAAGACATCAAGATCAAGGGACGTGTCACTGGCAACGACATCGGCTCGAACCTCTACAAGCAGTTTGCCCTGCAGGACGAGACGGGAGCCATCATCATCGCCGTGAACCAGAGCGGTATGCACGGATTCTTGGCCGAAGGTCAGGAAATTGTCATTGCCCTGAAAGACCTCTACATCGGCGGCTACCACAAACAGCCTGAAATCGGACAGCCCTACAACGGCACCTCGATTGGACGCATGAACAAAGACCTGTTTCAACAGCATTTCAAATATGTGGGAACGCCCGACCCCAGCGTCATCAAGCCCATCGACTTCGATGTCGACATGGACAAGAACGAGCACTGTGGCAAGCTGGTCACCCTGAAAAACGTGTCGTTCGCCATCGTAGCCGGTTTAGGAACCTTCGCCCCCGACAGTACTGTCGACAATACGGTGACCATTGTCGGCGGCTGCGTTAACCGTGCCCTGAACGAATATTCGGCCAGCGACGTGGTCATCCGAACCAGCACCTACGCCAAGTTCGCAGCCAGAAAACTGCCCATCGAGGCCGAGACACTGAAGCCCATCAAGTGCAATATCACAGGCATCGCCAACCGATATGTGAGCGGCAGCAGGGACACCTGGCAGATCATGATCCGCAAGGAGAGCGACATTGAGATTCTTGAAAATTGAAAAATGACAATAAAAAAACTGAAAACAAATAACAAAAAATCAAAGCTATATGAAAAAACTATTTAGCAAATTGATGTTCCTGGCTCTGGCAGCCGTTACATTCACAGCCTGCGAGGACGTGCCAAATCCTTACGACGTTCCCGGCACGGGCTCCAACGTTCCCGGTGCCATTGAGATTCCCGGTGGCGTAGGAGAAGGAACTTTTGAAACGCCTTTCAATGCGATTGCCGCCCTCAACTTCGGCAAAAAACTGGAAACCGGACAGGTGTCGAAAGACTACATGTATATCAAAGGAAAAGTATCGAAGATTGAATCCGCCTTTGAGTCAAACTCCTACGGCAACGGAACATTCTACATTTCCAACGACGGCGGCCACGGCAACGAGTTCTATGTCTATCGCGTGAACTATCTCGGCAACAAGAAGTACGCCAAGAGCGACACACCCGTCAAACTGGGTGACGATGTCATTATCTGTGCCAAGATCACCAACTACAACGGCACCATTGAGACCAATCAAGGCGAGGGATTCGTCTACGAGCTGAACGGCGAGAACCGTGGCGGCGAGATCCTGCCCTCTGAGGATCAAGGCGATAATCAGGGCGAGGCTGCCGGCGACGGCACACAGGCCAATCCCTACAATGTGGCCGGCGTACTGGCCTTTATCAACACGCTGGGCGACAAGACATCCGACAACGTGGTTTACGTCAAGGGTAAAATCAGCAAGGTGGAAGAAGAGTTCGGCACACAGTACGGCAACGCCACCTTCAACATCTCTGACGAAGGCACCAGCAACTGGTTCAAGGCATACCAAGTCTACCATCTCGGCAACAAGAAGTACACAGGCACTGAGACACAAATCAAGCTGGGCGACGAAGTGATTGTCTGCGGCAAGGTGGTCAACTTCAAGGGCAACACCCCTGAAACGGCTGCCAGAACAGGCTACATCTATTCACTGAACGGCGTGACCGAAAGCAGTGACACTCCCGATACTCCCGTCGTCGGCGGAGAGGGCGACGGCACAAAGGATTCTCCCTACAATGTAACCGCAGCCATTGCAGCCGCATCGAAGACGGGTGCCTACGTGAAGGGCTACATCGTGGGTAATGCTCCCGACAAGACTATTTCTTCAGCCATCTTCACCGCTGACGGTGCCTCAGAGACCAACATCCTCATCGCAGCAAGTGCCGACGAGACACAGACAGCCAACTGCATGGCTGTTCAGCTGCCCACTGGTGACATTCGTACCAAACTGAACCTAAGTGCCAACCCCAGCAACCTCAAGAAGGAAGTGATTCTCTATGGCAACATCGAGAACTACTTCGGACAGGTTGGTATCAAGAGTGTCACATACGCCATATTAGAGGGTACCGAGATTGGAAACAATCCTGGTGGAGGCAGCACTCCTGAACCTTCCGGCGACACTGCACTGAATGTAGACTTCAAGGCCGGTATTGGCAACTGGACGATCGACGACAAGAACAAGCCTGCCGAAATCAGTGCCATCTGGGTACACGATGCAAAATACGGCATGAAGGCCACAGCTTACGTGAACAGCACGAAGCAGAACTACGACAGCGAGTCGTGGCTCGTATCGCCAGCGATTGACCTCTCAAACTACACCACTGCCACACTGAAGGTACACCACGCCATCAACTTCTTCGCCAGTGTCGACAAAGCTAAGGAAGAAGCGACTGTCATGGCACGCATCGGCAGCGGACAGTGGGAAGAGGTTCCACTTTCCAACTGGCCTTCCTCACTGAGCTGGACATTCGTCGATGCCACTGCCGACATGTCAGCCTTCGCCGGTGAGAGCAACGTTCAGATTGCCTTCCGCTACACCAGCACCGCTGCAAAGGCCGGCACATGGGAAGTGGAGAAAGTATCAATAGAATAAACAAATCAGAAACCCATCAAGAAAAAGCCACAAATCTTTGTGGCTTTTTCTTATTTTGTTTACCTTTGCAGCACAAAATTCTAACCTAATTCAAAAAATTATGATGACAAAAAGATTCTGGAGTATACTCCTTGCATTCTCCGCTCTCACCGTGAACGCACAAACCTCCATGCACGTATTCACAAAATCAGGCGGTCATTCCATCTTCAATGTGGCCACAACCGACAGCATTGTCTTCATCGACGAACAGTTTGGAGCCGCAGGCGACGGCACTCTGGAGTCGCCTTTCAACGTTGCAGGCATTCTGAAAGCGGCCTACCAGCTGACACCACTACCCGAAGAGCAAGACATAGAGGAAACGATGGTTCTGCACAACGTCTATGTGAAGGGCTATGTAGTAAGGACAAGTACATCCAATAACAACAGACAAATGAGCTACTACCTCTCCGACGACAAGAACATCACCAACCGTTTCTATGTGTACTCTGGCTACTACATCGATGGTACCCTCTTCAACACTGGCAATTGGCTGCAGGAGGGCGACGAAGTGATTGTCTGCGGTGATCTGATCAACTACAAGGGCACATCCCCACAATTCATCAAAGGCAGCATCATCTATAGCGTGAACGGACGGACTGATGCCTCCATTCCAGGCGGTACTGGCGACGGATCATTAGAGAACCCGTTCAATGCCATTGCCGCCATCAACTTCGGTAATAAGCTGAACGTTGGCGAGACAGCCGACGACTACATGTATATCAAGGGAATCGTCTCCCAAGTAAATCAAGTATTCTCCGCCACGTATGGCAATGCCTCTTTCTATATTTCTGAAGACGGCACCAACGAAAATGCCTTATATTGCTACCGGATACTCTATTTAGGCAACAAAAAATTTGCCGAAGGCAATGAAGCTATTAAAGAAGGGGATGCCGTCATTGTCTGCGCCAAGCTTACCAATTACAATGGTCTCATCGAAACAGCTCAAGGTGAGGGCTACCTCTACTCGCTGAACGGAAAGACTGAAAGCAGTTCTGACAATGCTACACTGAGCATCGACTTCAAGGCCGGTATTGGCAACTGGACGATTACGGACAAGAACAAGCCTGCCGAAATCAGTGCCATCTGGGTACACGATACAAGATACGGCATGAAGGCTACTGCCTATAGCAATGCCACCAACTATGACAGTGAGTCATGGCTCATTTCACCAGCATTCGACCTTACGGGGCACACCACCGCTACGCTGAAGCTACGTCACGCCATCAACTTCTTCGCCAGTGTCGATAAGGCCAAAGAAGAATTGGCTGTCATGGCATCTACAGACGGAACAAACTGGACAGAGCTAACGCTCTCGTCGTGGCCTTCCTCCCTGGGCTGGACATTCGTCGACACCACTGCTGACATGTCGGCCTTCGCCGGTGAGAGCAACGTTCAGATCGCCTTCCGCTACACCAGCACCGCCGCAAAGGCCGGCACATGGGAAGTGGAGAAAGTGTCAATAGAATAAACGAATCAGAAGCCCATCAAGAAAAAGCCACAATAAGTTTGTGGCTTTTTTCTTTTTTTGCATTCATCGCAAATGTTCCGTTTCACCACTCTCGTTGAATGAGTTTACAAACTCGTCGACTTTGTGACACAAACTCGTCGATTTTGTTTCACAAAGTCGACGAGTTTGTAAAACGATGGAAGCAAAGTTACTTCATGAACTTACAGGACACGCGGTTGCCCTGCTCATCGGTGGCACGAGCGACATAGAAACCAGCAGGCAGATGGGCCACGCTGACACGGGCTGTGCCACCCTTGACCGAAGCGGCCATCTGGTCGACCTGACGACCATCAGTAGTAAAGATGTCGACCGTTACCTGTTGGATTTCCTCACTCTTCACGAACAGCACTTCGGAACCGTAGCGAATGCGGAAATTGCCGGAAGAAGCAATCATGCGTCCCACTCCACTGGGCATGACCTCATGCTGCTGTTCCTCAGTGACATAGCTGGTGAACATATTCGCACTGGCAATCGTAGGAATATTGAAGGAATAGACAGCCGAACCGCCATCAGGATAACGTCCTACGCTACTGCTACCGTCGTGTGTACTGTAAACCATTTTGTCGGTCCAACTGCGATCAGCAGCCGAAAGCATCACATAACCACCGTCACCGCTTAACTTAAAGGAAGCGTGCAGAGCCTGATCGGTAGTGGCCAACTTGTCGCACCATACGAGCAGATAGCCATGAGCCGGAATCTTGGTCGAAGCATTCGTGCTGCCCTTGGTAATCTGATACTTAGTGGGCTTTTCGACATTGTCAGTAAGGTACATGCCTTCCACGTCGATTTCTTCATCAGTCGTGTTATAAAGCTCCACCCAGTCGTTTTTCTTACCGTACTCATTGATGTGGATGCTGTTCGATGCGCTCAACTCATTGATCCGCACAGGTGTCAGCTGTACTTCAGCACGCTCGGCCGGTGTCATGGCACGATAGGTGGCAGTCAGCGAGACAGAACCTTCAGGCAGACTGATTTCAGCATCGGTAGAGTAGATGCTGTTTACGACACCTTCTGAATTCATGCGCAGACTGGCCTCCCAAAGGATGTCCGATGAATTCAGCGACTCGTTATGTACCTCAACAGCAATGACATTGTTGCCTTTTCTGAACAGATTAGAGGGCAACTGCAGCGAGCCCGTATCAGGATTGCCATGTGCATAGTGATTGGCGAAGCTGTAGTACGAGACAGTTCCTGTCGGCATGTTGTAGCGGCCTGCCTCCACCCCATTCACATAGACCACGAAGCCATCATCGGCCTGATAGTCGAGCCAGAACTCGTCGGTATTGGCTGGTGCCTTGTCGAGCTGAACGGAAGTGCGGAAGTAGAAGGTGTACTTCTGTGTCTGATAGTCGACCACCGTATTCTCATACACATTGGGATTATTATAGCCCAACGGGGCCTGCCCTTGCAGCCATCCCTGCTCGTCGTAGGCGACGGCGGTCCAGTTCTGACCATCGAGTGAACCTTGGTCATAGTAGCTCCACACGGATTCGTTTGCCATCAGTGTCTTCCCACTTACAGACGCAGTCGTACCCCATCCCTGGAATACATAGCCTGCAGGGGCGACAGCCTTCAGCGTGGCTGGGGCAAAGAGATAGCCGCTGAATTGTCCGGTAGGCACTTTCATGCCGTTGACCAGAATCTGGGCACCATCGGTATCGCTGTTCAGTGTCACATACTGAGCATCAGAGGCATCTAATCCGAGAGGGGAATAGCTCAAAAGATCGGAAAGCATGCTACCCGGACGGTTCGCCAAGTTCTGAATGAGCTGGTTGGCCGTGTTCCAAGGCGACTCCCACCGCTGAATCTGCATGGCGGGATAGACGAAACCAGCCAATTCGTTGATGATGTCCGTGGAACGCTGCTCCGTGTAGACGCTGCCACCCATCATACAGTAGGCATCGACAAACTTGCGGCAGAAGTCGGGATTTTGGGAAAGGTTCTTGAACAGCGTGACAAAACGGATGTAGTCAGAACGACGGCCCAACGATGTGGGATAGAGCTGGTCGAACTGATACCACTCTTTCCCGATAAACTGGTTGATGGCATTGCTGACACTGAACACGCCGTCGAGGTCGAAGAGGACAAAACGAAACTTGCCGCCATCCTGATAACGGAAGCCCTTCACGTTGTTCTGCGGCCAGTCCCAGTTACGCAGATAGAACTGAAGACCCATATAGTTGGCGTAGGCATCGATATCGAGCAACTGGCAGATTTCCTTGTAAGTCTCGCTGTTGGCAGCATCTTCCGAAAGGTCGATTAGCTCGTTGAAGCTGTCGGGCGTTCCACATTTCTGCACATAGCCAGAGTCGGGATCCATCTCGAAGAGGTCAATCTCGTCGTCATCCCATCCGTAGTTTGAATAGACAAAGTCTTTGTTGTTAGGCTCACGCATGTTGAGCACGCCCATATATTCACCGTTCACGAACTCATGTACGGGCTGATAGCTCTGGCAGTCGAGATTGATGCCTGTAGACTGAACGATATACTGCAAGGCGGGATCACGGAAACGGCAATTGTTATCGTTGCCGCCATTGCGGATCTGCAAGGTCTTGTTGCGCACGTAGGGCTTCTGCGTAAAGAAAGGATAAAGCAAATCCTTGTCGCCGCCCAGCTCTTTGTTGCCCTTCAACTTGAAGGCTCTGGGCATCCACTTACGGCTCCATCCACCACACGTCTCAAGGTTCACATCCTGATTGAAAACCATGTCGCCGTCGATCATATAGGAGAAATTGACCGGGCGCTGCCAGTTCATGAAGGTGTTCCAAGGTGTGGACTCGCCATGACCGGGGATGCCATTGGTACCTTTTACCAGCACACCCATCTCGTCGCTATAGAAATGATCGTTGTTGCCCACCACTGAGACAATGGGCAAGAAGAAATCGTGGGTCTTCAAGATATAGGAACGGGTGGTGACACGCGAAGGAAGCTTGTCGTCGGCAAAGAGACGCAGACGCAGATTTGTGGTCTCCGAAATCTGGAAAATACCGTCGGTCGAGGTCATACCGTTGTGCAAAGTGGGCAGCGAACCGTCGAGGGTATAGCGCAGCATGGCCCCAGCAGGAATGGTGACGGTGGCCGTGAAGGAGCTTTCAAAGAGTTTTGAAGGCGTATCAATCAGCGGTTCGTCGAGCTGCGAAGCGGCAAAGACACTGGAATTGTTCGACACGCCCGGTGTGGGTTGACCCGTGAAAGCCCACGCCCCATCGCCATCCTTGATACGGGCATAGCTGATGCGCTCCTTGCCTGCCGGATAGGTCAGACTGGCCAGCAGTGTGCCCTTGCTGTTGCTCAGATAGAGCGAACCGCCATCGACCTTCAGTTTGAAGGGGGCATTGCTTGCGATGATATCATTGCTATCGAACCAGACCACTTTGTATCCGCGAACGGGAACCAGACCTGCCTTTGCCGGAATGCGCCACATCGTCAGATTGTTGGCATCATCACTCAGATAGAGTCCGGCCAACGATATGCTTCTGTCTGTCGGATTATAGAACTCCACCCATCCGTCGAAGTTATAGGCGGGACTCACGTATTCATCGACATTAGAGACCATGATCTCGTTGATGGCCAACGATGTCACTTCGCTGTCCTTCACTTCGACTGTGAGGGTCTTCACAATGTTTGAACCGTCAACAGTAGCAGCCGAGATTGTGGCAGAGCCTACGCCTGTGGCGGAAACGAGTCCAGTCTGGTCGACAGTAGCCACATCTTCATTATCAGATGTCCAGACAAGCCTTTTGAAAAGGGCATTGTCAGGCAGAACGGTAGCGGTACATTGGATCACCTCGCCTACAAGGAGCGATGTCTTGGCAATATCCAATGTCACTGACTGCACCTTGACGACAGTGCCATTGTACTCTAATTTGAAGTTGTCAAAGATGCACCAATTGCTATAGCTCCAAATCTCGTTCTTCACACCAATCAGCACGTCACCCCCATCCGTTTCAAACTCCAAGGAGTTTTGATAGGCGCCATTAGCGAAAGCCACCGATGCCGAATACATGTTGTTTGGGAAATAATGGCGCTCACCACCGAACCAACCGCCCGAAGAATAAGTCCAACAGCCATTCACCTCTTGTGGGAACTCATAGCTGTAGACACTCACCAACGATTGGAAGTAATCCCCAGCATAGAGTTCAGCCATGAGATTCTCCTCTTCATTGAGATGCGACTGGTATGTCACATCGTTATCGCCCTCACGATAATAGCCCTGAACGCTGAGACGATAGGTGCCCTGCGGCAAGCCGCTCACTTTCTGCCAGAAATCGAAAGTGCCGTTCCAAAATTCCATACAGTTGTAGTCAGCAGTCTGCGAGGCAGCATCGCTTGTCCATGTCCAACCGTCCTTGCTATTGTTCTCGAAGCTGCTGTTTTGCAGGAACTCCGAAGTAATGTCCGTCCATTGGGCACTGGCCGTTCCAAGCCCAAAAATGCCCAACAGGCACACCAATTTGATTTGTTTCAGATTCATATTAATAATGATTATAATCAGTCCAAGTTCGTTTCGTTCTCAATAATTTGGGTACAAAGTTAATAAAAAATCGGTACGCATGAACCTTTTTAATATAAATTATCAAAAGACATGGGGCACATCCCTATGCCGAAGTTACTTGCGAGTCGGAAAAAGTAAAATTAATTTGGCTTTTCTCTCGTTTTTGCGTAACTTTGCCCACTGATTTATCAAAATGAAGAAAATACTCAGTCTACTCTGCCTGTTTCTGACACTTGCTTCATGCAGCCATGACAGCGATTCGTCGGATGAGAAAGACCTCTCTCCCCAATTTGAAGTAAGAGGCCCATTTGAACGCACTGTTCTTATTTATATTTCTGGAGAAAACAATCTCAACCCTATTATAGAAGATGAACTGCAAGAGATGCGCGAAGGGTCGAAAGGTATTGGCAACAATGCATTAGTGGTTTTTGTCGATGATGCCGACAAAGAGTACACACCCTACCTGCTCTGGTTCAAAGAGGGCGAAATTGTCGATTCAGTCAAATTATATAATGACCCCTACTCTTCTGACCCACAGCTCATGAGCTATATTCTCAAGCACACCTCAACCTACTATCCGGCCAAGGAATACGGATTGGTTCTTTGGGGGCATAGTTCGGGTTGGATGATAGAAGATTCAGTCGATATCGATTATCCAGATTCAATTACCTTCATTCCCTCCCAACATCGCGCCTACGGAATAGACAACGGACAAAACAACCAATCAGTGATTGGAAAATGGATGAACATCAACACCTTGGGCAACGTGATTCGGCAATGGAACCATCTGAAATTTATTTTTGCTGACTGCTGTCAGTTCCAATGTATCGAGAGTGCCTACGAGTTGAAAGATGTGACCGACTACATTATCGGATCGCCTGCCGAAGTGCCTGGCGAAGGAGCCCCTTATAACACCGTAACAGCCGGACTTTTTGAGCATTCGGAAACGTTCTATCAGACCATCGTCGACCGATATTTTGAACAGTATTTCGACGATATGGTCAACCCAAATATGGAGTTGCCCGACGGCTATCTCCGCCCACCTTTCTCTGTGATACGTACCGCCGACCTTCCCTTGCTGGCAGAAATGACCAACCTTGCACTCCACTCGTTCCTTCCACTCAGCGACAATGCTTATCCTAACATGAGCAAACTGATTTACTACCGTGGCAACACGGATTATCAGGCACAGAACATAATGTACGACATGAACGACTTCATTCTGCGGTATGCAGACCAGTCGGCCTACGCACAATGGAAAGAAGCGTTTGACAATGTCGTTGTGTACAAGAAATATTCAAAAGCAGGCTGGCTGACAGGACAACAGGTAAGCAGTGCCGTATTCAAATGGTTGGACGACGAGCGATTCGGCGGCATCAGCATGTTCGTGCCGCAAAACCGTCCCGATGCATGGTATGCCCCTTACACATTGTACGGTGTGAGAATGAACGGTTACAATGCTGACATCAAGAACATGGCATGGTACCACGCCGCCAGACTATCCGAATTCGGATGGTAAGCCAAAGGACAAAAAGAATCTTACGCCTTTCCAATGACAACTTTTATTTTCGAGATGCGATGCGTGTCCATTTCTATCATCTCGAACTTAAAGTTGTGATACTCCAACACTTCGTGGGCTTTGGGGAAGTCGCCTTTCAACTCAAGCATCAGCCCAGCTAATGTATCGGCATCGCCCTGCACCTCTTCAAACACATCATCGTCAAGGCTCAGAATCTTGTAGAAATCAGCCAATAATGTCTTTCCCTCAAAAATATATGTATTGGCATTGACGCGCACGTATGATTTCTCTTCCTCATCGTATTCGTCATTGATTTCGCCAACGATTTCCTCCAGAATATCCTCAAGTGTCACCAATCCGCTTGTGCCGCCGAACTCATCAACAACGATGGCAATATGCACCTTATTCTCCTGGAAGTCGCGCAACAAGTCGTCAATCTTCTTTGTCTCAGGCACGAAGTAAGGCGGACGGATCAGCGACTGCCAACGGAACGATGAGGGCTTTGACAAATGGGGCAACAAATCCTTGATATAAAGAATACCGCGCACATTGTCCATCGACTCCTGATAGACGGGAATACGCGAATAGTTGTTCTCCACAATACACTTCAGCACCTCGGGGAACGGCGAACGGAAATCGAGGGCCACGATATCCTGACGACTGGTCATCACCTCCTTGGCAGTCTCATCGCCAAAGCGCACGATGCCTTCCAACATGTTCTTCTCTTCTTTCAGTTCATCCTTGTCGGTGAGTTCCAGGGCCTGTTCCAGATCGTCCACACTCAACGTGTGGTTTTCTTTCTGCATGACTTTCTCGGCCAGCACGCCCGAACGAATGAGAACCGACGACAACGGATAGAACAGTTGACGGAGCGACATGATGCTGCCCGCAAAGGTACGGCAAACGCTCAACGCATGCTGTGAACAATAGACCTTCGGCATAATCTCGCCAAAGAGCAAGAGCAGAAAGGTCAACAGCACCGTGATGACCACGAACTCCAACCAGTAGGCATTGCCGAAGCTCACCACATGGGCAAAGAAATAGTTGCAGAGCATGATGATGGTGACATTGACCAGATTGTTCGTGATCAGAATGGTGGCCAGTGTACGCTCAGAATCTTCACGAAGGAACTTGATTTTTGCGTCGGTCTCTCTCTTCTCTTCATCCAAATCGTTCAAATCGTTGGGCGAAAGTGAGAAGAAAGCGATTTCGGAACCCGATGCGAAGCCGGATGCAAAGAGCAGAAGTCCGGCAAGAATAATTGATAGGACTGCTCCAAACGAGGGAGTCAGAAATTGTACTTCACTGAATATTTGTTGGAAATAGTCGTCCATTTGGTTTTCTTGTCGTAATTATATCAGAACGGCAGCTTCTCGTCTTCCTGATCTGATGCCGCCGTCGTGGAAACGGTTGCATGGGGCACCGTAGTCGCCGAAGGCACACTGCCCGTCGCTGTTGTCTGCCGTGGTGTCAGCAGCTCCATGTTGTCAGCCCAAATCTCCGTGTAATATTGTCGTTTTCCATGTTTGTCATCGTAGGATGCGTAATGGATGCGTCCTTCAATGTAGATTTTGTCGCCCTTATGCACATAGCGTTCCACAATCTCGGCCAGTTTGCGCCACAAAATCACATTGTGCCACTCTGTACGGTCGGGCACTTGCGTACCATTCTGCAGTGTGTATCCGCGCTCAGTGGTCGCCATGGTCAGACGGGCTACAGCCTGTCCCTGATCCACATAGCGTATTTCCGGATCACGGCCTACATTGCCTATCAGCATCACCTTATTCATCTTTTCCTATCTCCTCCTCACACTAAAAGACACACCTCATGAAACAGAAATGAGCATGTGCCTCAGTGTCAAACCGACTCTTTGGCCATGCCCATATAACGGAACTTGAAGTTCTTGCCCTTTACCGACGGGAACTGACTTCGATCGTCGACACGCTGACGCAGATGATCCACGATACGGTTGTAGCAGTCGAGTCCCGACATTGCACGCACAATTGCCACGAAATGGGTATCGCGATACTGGAACTTGCTTGTTCCCGGCACCAACTGCACCCGCTTGAAATCGATGGTTCCTTCGTACCATCCATCGCGCTCCTCGTTCAGCTTCATGATGGTCGTTGCCGCACGCCCTTTCTCCGTGTTAGGAGCGGTACGCACCGCACGTTTCTCCTTGAAGTCCTGCATATTGGCAGCCTCTGTCTTGATAATGATAAAATAGACACGGGGACGTATTTTATATCTTTTGGGATAGAAGACATCGCTGGCGGCATATTCTCGTATATCGTTTTCCAGATCAGGAGACATCTCGATTTCGTCAATTTCACTCAAAAAAGCAATCGCTTCGTCAGCCGAATTGACCAAAGCCTCTCTATCAAAATACCGTAAGTATAGATTCATTTTTTAAAAGAATGATGATGTTTTCCTAAAACAAAAAAGAGAGCGGAAAACGGGACTCGGACCCGCGACCCCAACCTTGGCAAGGTT